>JBCDDQ010000290.1:0-6335 GCA_039180225.1 Pseudomonadota bacterium | reverse complement strand
TGCGGCATCGAACTGGATGCCCATCGCCTTCAACTGGCGTCCGGCGGTCTGTGCTTCCTGCTCGCCCTTTTCGGTCAGGCCGGGGTCCTTCCAGCCGGTGAACAGGTTTTTCAGGTTCCACTCGCTTTGCCCATGGCGCACCAGGACGAGAAGCCGCTCCATTGACCTTACCTTTCTCAGATCGTCGCCTAAAGCCCCAGCACATCCATCATGGAGTAATAGCCGGGTTTCTTATCCATAGCCCAAAGGGCAGCCTTAACGGCACCATTGGCAAACAAGGAGCGCGATTCTGCCTTATGGGTTAGTTCAATGCGCTCTGAGGGGCCGGCAAAGATCACCGAATGCTCACCCACCACAGAACCGCCGCGCAGGGTCGCAAACCCAATATCGCCGCTGTTGCGGGCCCCGGTGATGCCATCGCGGCTGCGCACGGCCCGCTCAGCCAAGCTCAGGTTCCGTCCCTCAGCGGCGGATTCACCCAGCATAAGCGCGGTGCCCGAAGGCGCATCCACCTTGTGCTTGTGGTGCATCTCCACCACTTCGATGTCAAAATCCTCATCCAACGCAGCGGCCACCTTGCGCACCAGTGCGGTGAGCAGGTTGACGCCTAAGCTCATGTTACCGGCCTTCACAATGCGCGAATGGCGCGAGGCCGCCTTCAGCTTCTGCTCATCGGCCTCCGTCATGCCCGTGGTGCCGATCACATGGACAATCCGGGCTTGAGCGGCCAATTCGGCATGTTCCAGCGTGGCGGCCGGCGTGGAGAAGTCGATAATGCCTTCGATCTGCGTGAACAACTCCAACGGATCGTCAGTAATGGTCACGTCCAGTTCAGGCAAGCCTGCCAGCGGCCCCAGATCCTGGCCGATAAACTCAGAGCCCGGCCGCTCGGTGCCGCCGGCCACTCGGCAGCCTTCTGTCTCGGTGATCGTGTGCACCAAGGTGCGGCCCATGCGCCCGGCCGCGCCGATGACCGCCAATCTCATCTCTGCCATGAGGCTATCCCCTAAACCGTCCCCGGCGCCGGGCGGCGCGGTTAAACGCCTTCCACAATGACGATATCAGCATCCCCCGCCTCGGCGCGGAATTTTCGGGCCGCCTGATACTCTTCAGAATTGTAGCAGGCCACAGCGTCGTCATAGCTGTCGAACTCCAACACCACGTTGCGCGCCTTGCCGGCGCCTTCCAGTTGCACGTGCTGGCCGGCCCGGGCCAGGACCTTGGCATTGTACTTTTCAAACGCCTCCGGGGCGGCTTCCACATAGAGTTTGTATTGCTCTGGGTCCGTTACGGTCACATGGGCAATCCAATAGCCTTTCGCCATTTTGACGTCCTTCCCTAAAGCATGGAGGGCAAAACCCGGTCGGGCGGGGAATGGCCATCCACGAATGTCTTGATGTTGATGATCACTTTTTCGCCCATATCGATCCGTCCTTCGATGGTGGCCGAGCCCATATGAGGCAACAGCACAACCTTGTCAGACTTCACCAGGCGCGGATTGACCGCAGGTTCATGCTCAAACACATCAAGTCCGGCCCCGCCAAGCTCGTTGGCATCCAGCATGCGGGCAAGCGCATTCTCGTCGATCACCTCGCCGCGGGCGGTGTTGATGACAATGGCATCGGGCCGGATCAGCTTCAGCCGCCGGGCTGACAAAAGGTGGTAGGTGGCCGGAGTGTGCGGGCAATTGATGGAAATGATGTCCATCCGCGCCAGCATCTGGTCCAGGCTGTCCCAATAGGTGGCCTCCAGCTCATCTTCGACCACCTGATTGACCCGGCGACGATTGTGGTAATGGATCTGCAGCCCGAATGCCTTGGCGCGGCGTGCCACAGCCTGCCCAATCCGGCCCATTCCGATAATGCCAAGCCGTTTGCCGGTGATCCGGTTGCCCAACATCCAGGTGGGAGACCAACCCTTCCAATCATTACCGGGGGTCAGAACCTGGGCCCCTTCGGTCACCCGGCGCGAGACGTCCAAGATCAGCGCCATGGTCATGTCGGCCGTGTCTTCGGTCAGCACACCGGGTGTGTTGGTGACGATGATGCCTTTGGAATTGGCGGTTTCGACGTCGATATTGTCCACACCCGTCCCAAAATTCGCGATGAGCTTCAGCTGATCGCCTGCTTGGCTGATCACGGATCGGTCAATACGGTCGGTCACCGTGGGCACCAACACATCGGCTTGTTTGACGGCGGCCACCAATTCGGCCGAGGTTCTGGGCTCATCGTCAATGTTCAACTGTGTGTCGAACAATTCGCGCATGCGCGTTTCAACCACGTCAGGCAATCTGCGGGTTATCACAACGAGCGGTTTTGCCTTGCTCATGCAGCTTAACTCCACTAACCGGCGTCACCGCCAGCATTTGAATTGCACACCGGAGCCTGCACGACACTCTTTCCGTTTGGAATTTGTTTGTGTAAACTCTTTCCTAAATTGTCTAGCAGACACTTGCAGGCGAAAGAAGAGGGGTTTCCTCTGCGGCGACGGGTTTTCATCCGCTCTTGCGTCTTGTATTTCAGAGTAGGCCGCTCCAGGCAGATATTCGTTGGGGACGGGTGTTCCGAAAGAGTTGGGAACTGATGGGGTTTAAACGATCTCACACCGCAATCATCACGGCAGTGGCCGTGGTTGCCGTCGGCAGCATGGCCGCGGCTGCGGGCTTGTGGGTGTTCCAAGACTCAGCAACGGCTGGCGGCGAAGCGGAAGCTGCTGCAAAATCCCAGTCGGGCCCCAGCAGTCTGGGCCCCAGCGGCTTACCCATCCCACGCTTTGTGAGCCTGAAGCGGGACAAGGTGAACGTGCGCAAGGGGCCATCAACCTCCCATAAGGTGGCCTGGGTCTTCACCAGCAAGGGCTATCCTGTTGAGATAATTGCTGAATCAGACCACTGGCGCCGCGTTCGGGACTCTGAAGGCGAAGAAGGTTGGGTCTACCATTCACTGCTGTCGGGCTGGCGCACCGGGGTCGTTTCACCCTGGCGCCAGGGCAGCCAGACGGCCCTTCTTGCTGACCCCACATCCGGTGCGGCCACCGTTGCCAAGCTCGAATCTGGGGTTTTGGGCCGCATCGAACGGTGCACCGGCAAGTGGTGCAATGTTCGGGTGAATGACTTTAACGGCTGGATTAAGCAGGATGCCTTGTGGGGCGTTTATCCGGGCGGACAAATAGAATAGGCGCCTTATCCTTACCACTTGGAGTTTTGGTTGGTTTGCGCTTCGCTATTTATCCGAAAGGCGCACAACCACGTCGATGCGGCTCACCTTGGTGCCGTCCGGCGCCTCAGGCAATCCGACAACCCTGAGATCGTTCGAATCAATGTCGATCAGGCGGTTCTCTGATTCGAGATAGAAGTGGTAGTGATTCGACGTGTTGGTGTCGTAGTAGCTCTTTGTTCCGTCAATCGCCACCTCACGTAACAAACCGGCCTCGGTAAACTGGTTGAGCGTGTTGTAGACAGTGGCCAGCGATACGGGCACGTTAGCCGCAACGGCTTCTTCGTGCAGCTCTTCTGCCGAAATGTGACGATCAGGCCCGGCAAACAGCATTGTTGCCAAAGATAACCTTTGCCGGGTTGGCCTAAGGCCGGCATTCCTCAGCCGGTTAATGGCCTCACACATGTTTATCTGCATGCGCTTCTTAGTCCTCAAACTACTGGGCGGCCCACATGCCACCACTCAGTACTATACCCCTTTTGCGAACAGTTCGCAATCTCCTCTAGCAGCGGCATCCCGACACATTTAACAAGGTGATTAACGGGCAACCAACTCTTCCTGCGGCCCCCTCGCGTGTGTTAGAAACATGTAAACAGCGCGGGGACTTAAGCGCTGTGAACGGTAAGCGGGACCGGGAGGCGGCCAATGGCGGAGCGGCAATCCAGTTATACATATGAGGAGCTCTTGTCGTGTGGGCGCGGCGAGCTGTTTGGGCCGGGCAATGCGCAGCTGCCATTGCCGCCCATGTTGATGTTTGACCGCATTACCTCGATCAGCGAAGATGGGGGCAGCCATGGTAAAGGCGAGATTGTGGCGGAACTGGATGTGACGCCCGATCTGTGGTTCTTCGCCTGCCATTTTCAGGGCGATCCGGTGATGCCGGGCTGTTTGGGCCTGGATGCCTTGTGGCAGATGACCGGATTTTTCCTCGGCTGGCTTGGGCTTGAAGGCAAGGGCCGTGCCTTGCAGACCGGCGAGGTGAAGTTTACCGGCATGGTGACGCCCGAGATCAAGCGTGTTGAGTATCATGTAGAGTTCAAACGTGTCATTGCCCGGCGGCTCGTGCTGGGCATTGCAGATGGTGTGTTGAAGGCGGACGGTGAAACAATATATACCGCAACTGACCTTCGCGTCGGTCTGTTCAAGCCCGACGCAGCCGAATAATGGGCCGCCAGCCGCAGCGCTGGCCGCAGAATAAGGATTTCGCCTATGAGGCGTGTTGTCGTTACAGGAATGGGGATCGTCTCCTCCATCGGTAATAACGCACAAGAAGTGAACGCCGCCCTGCATGGGGCCCGCTCCGGAATCAGCAAGGCCGAGAAATACGAAGAGCTGGGCTTCCGCTGCCATGTGCACGGTGCGCCGGACATCGATTTGGACGAGGTCATGGATCGCCGTGTGCGCCGTTTTATGGGCGATGGCGCGGCATGGAACTATGTGGCCATGGAACAGGCGATCGCCGATGCGGGCCTGGAACAGGCGGACATTGTAAACGAGCGCACAGGCCTGATCATGGGCTCTGGCGGCCCGTCCACCCGGGTCATCGTGGCCTCGGCCGACACCGCCCGCGAGCGCGGGCCCAAGCGGGTGGGACCGTTCGCCGTGCCCGCCTCCATGGGCAGCACGAATTCGGCCACGTTGGCCACCCCGTTTGGCATCAAAGGCGTGAACTATTCGATCTCATCGGCCTGCGCCACGTCTTCCCACTGCATCGGCAATGCAGGCGAGCTTATTCAGTGGGGCAAGCAGGACATCATCTTCGCCGGCGGCGGTGAAGAGCTGGACTGGACCTTGTCGGTCCTGTTCGATGCCATGGGCGCCATGTCGTCCAAGCACAATGACACACCACAAACCGCAAGCCGGGCCTACGATGCCTCGCGCGATGGTTTTGTGATCGCCGGCGGCGGCGGCACATTGGTGATGGAAGAGCTGGAACACGCCAAGGCCCGCGGAGCGAAGATCTATTGCGAACTGGTGGGCTATGGTGCCACCTCTGACGGGGTGGACATGGTGCAGCCGTCGGGCGAGGGCGCCGTGCGCTGCATGCAACAAGCCCTGGCCACGGTCAACGAGAAGGTGGACTACATCAATCCCCATGCCACCGCGACCCCGATTGGCGATGTGCGTGAGATCGAAGCCCTGCGCGACGTGTTTGGCGACGATATCCCGCCCATATCGGCCACGAAATCCTTAACCGGCCACAGCCTGGGCGCTGCGGGCGTTCAAGAATCCATCTATTCCATCTTGATGATGCAAAACGGCTACATCGCAGAAAGCGCCCACATTACCGAGCTCGATCCGGCGTTCGCCGATATCCCAATCGTGCGCGAGCGCCAGGACGATGCGGAGCTGAACGTGGTGCTCTCCAACAGCTTTGGCTTTGGCGGAACCAACGCGACCCTTGCGTTTCAGCGCTATAACGGCTAACGCCAGCCACTTCTAAATCTTAGCGGAACTATTCGACGATGGCAGAAACAGAGTTTCCTGCGCCAGGAGCTCTCTTGAAGGGCAAGCGCGGGTTGATCATGGGGGTCGCCAACAACCACTCCATCGCTTGGGGCGTGGCCCGGGCGCTGGCCGCTCACCAGGCGGAGCTGGCCTTCACCTATCAGGGCGAAGCCTTTGGACGCCGGGTTCAGCCCCTGGCCGAGAGCGTGGGCTCTAACATCGTGGTGCCCTGCGATGTGGAAGATGTGGCCACGGTGGATGCGGTCTTCGACCGGCTCAAAGACGAATGGGGGACGATTGATTTCTTGGTGCACGCCATTGCCTTTTCCGACAAGGAAGAGCTGCAAGGCCGCTATGCCGACACAACCCGCGACAACTTCATCCGCACCATGGTGATCTCGTGCTTCTCGTTCACCGAAATCGCCAAGCGCGCCGCGGCCATGATGCCCGATGGCGGCTCGCTTCTGACCCTGACGTACGGCGGCGCCACGAAGGTTATGCCCAATTACAACGTGATGGGCGTGGCCAAAGCCGGCCTTGAATCTTCGGTGCGCTATCTGGCCTCCGACTATGGGGCCGACAATATCCGCGTGAACGCCATTTCTGCCGGGCCCATGCGCACGCTGGCCGGTGCCGGCATTTCCGATGCCCGCGCCATGTTCGCCTTCCAGC
>JBCDDQ010000289.1:0-6356 GCA_039180225.1 Pseudomonadota bacterium | reverse complement strand
GCCCCTTGAGCCGATGGCAAATAGTCAATCCGCTCGCCGTCAAGCTCATAAGCGGTGCACACTTTGATCTCCTCACAGCCATCCAGAATGTCAAGCTTGGTGAGCGCAATACCGCTCACCCCGGAGGTCTTCAGCGCCTGGCGCACCAGCACCGCGTCAAACCAGCCGCAGCGCCGCTGACGCCCGGTCACCGTGCCGAACTCATGGCCGCGCTCACCCAGAAGCTGGCCGATCTCGTTTTCCTGCTCGGTTGGGAACGGCCCGGACCCCACGCGGGTGGTGTAGGCTTTGACGATGCCCAAAACATAACCAAGCTTATCGGGACCAATGCCGCTGCCGGTCGCGGCCTGGGCGGCCACCACGTTGGATGAGGTGACGAACGGATAGGTGCCGTGGTCAATGTCGAGCAGCGTGCCCTGGGCGCCCTCAAACAGAATGCGCTGACCGGCGCGGGTCTGACCGTCGAGCAGCTGCCAGATGCTGTCCATGAAGGGCAGCACCGTGGGCGCGACCTCCGCCAACTGGCCATGCAGCGCCTCGCCGGAGACCTCCGGCTCGCCCAGGCCGCGCCGTAGCGCGTTGTGGTGAGCCAGGAGACGCTCAATCTTGGGGCCGAGCGTGTTCAGATTTTGCAGATCCATAACCCGGATCGCCCGGCGCCCCACCTTGTCCTCATAGGCCGGGCCAATGCCGCGTCCGGTTGTGCCGATCTTGCCTTTGCCGGCTGCCGCCTCACGGATCAGATCCAGTTCCCGGTGCAAGGGCAGGATGAGTGTGGCGTTTTCAGCAATGCGCAGGTTCTCCCGGGTGATCGTCACCCCCTGGACTTCCATCCGCTTGATTTCTTCTCCGAGCGCCCAGGGGTCGATCACCACCCCATTGCCGATGACGGACAACTTGCTCTTGCGCATGATGCCGGACGGCAGGAGAGACAGCTTATAGGTGACCCCGTCGATCACCAGTGTGTGGCCGGCATTGTGGCCGCCCTGGAAACGCACGACCGTGTCGGCGCGCTCCGCCAGCCAGTCGACAATCTTTCCCTTGCCCTCGTCTCCCCACTGGGCACCAACCACCACAACGTTCGCCATGAATTCACCCTCAAAACAGCAAAGCGCCCTTCAAACGAAAGGCCAGGAAAGGAATCGCCCGGCCTTGCTTTGAAGGGCGCTTCCTTTCGCGTTATAGGGATAAATGACGCAGAGGCAAGGGTCCGCTTGCCGCACTGGATAACTCAAGACGTTCAGAGCCGTCACAGCGGTTTGACCGGTGGGACAATATAGGCATTGCGCCCAAAGCACGCCTGGGATAGAGCGTTCGATATAACGAACCTGTCAAATGGGGCCGATGTCCGGAACGCCCCGGCGTGGAGTTATCGTATGACATACATCGTTGTTGAGAACTGCATTAAGTGCAAGATGCTCGATTGTGTGGAAGTTTGCCCGGTGGATTGTTTCTATGAGGGCGAAAACATGCTGGTGATCCATCCGGACGAATGCATTGATTGCGGCGTTTGCGAGCCGGAATGCCCTGTGGAGGCGATTAAGCCGGACACCGAGCCCGGACTTGAAAAGTGGTTGGCGATCAACACTGAGTATTCGGAAAAGTGGCCCAACATCACTCAGTCGCGTGAGGTGCCGGAGGAAAACAAGAGCTTTGACGGGGAGCCGGACAAGTTCGAGAAGTATTTCTCCGAAGAGCCCGGCGAAGGCGATTGAGGCCTTCAACCTCACACTTTTGTGCATCCAAGTGAGTTAACCATTGGGCGATTAAGGCACTTTTTGCACCCAATCGGGTCCATTTCTCCGGCTCAGGCCCTTTAAATCGGGCTGATTCTGTGTTATATAACTGACTTGAATTTACACATTTCATTCCGACTGGGAAATTCCGGAGACCGGGCACGTTGCCCGGATTATTTTTGCCGAAGTTCAGAGATGGAACGTTCCGCGTTCTGGTGGGTGAAGACGGCAAAACCAAAAGCACCGAAGATGCGACGCTCAGAGCACCTCATGGGGGTTCTGAACAAGCGTTTCTTACGGTCTTCGTCCGGGCTCTGAGGAGGGAATGGTTGCAACGTTGGAAACCACTTAGGCGAGGTACCTATCAGCATGGCTGCCGCAAAAAAAAGACAGAAGTTCAAGGCAAACGAATTCGTTGTTTATCCCGCGCACGGCGTGGGCCGGATCGTCGAGATCGAAGAGCAGGAAATCGCCGGGATGACCCTGGAACTCTACGTGATCGACTTTGAAAAAGAGAAAATGACCCTCAAGGTGCCCCTGGCCAAGGTGGAAAGCGTCGGCATGCGCAAGCTGTCTGACAAAGACCTGGTGGAAAAAGCCCTGAAAGTGCTCAAAGGCCGGGCGCGTGTAAAGCGCACCATGTGGTCCCGCCGCGCTCAGGAGTATGAAGCCAAGATCAATTCCGGCGACCTGATCTCTATTGCAGAGGTGGTGCGCGACCTGTTCCGCTCTGCGCGCCAGCCTGAGCAGTCTTATTCGGAACGCCAGCTCTACGAGCAAGCTCTGGACCGCATGGCGCGCGAGATCGCTGCGGTGCGCAAGACGGACGATGCTGCTGCCGTTTCAGAGATTGAAGGCGTGTTGAACAGTTCTGCCCTGAAGGCGGAAAAAGCTGCGGCCGATGCGCTGAATGACGAAGCTGAGGACGCCGCAGCTTAGCGCGGCGCACAAACGTGACACATCAAGGGCCTGGACGGCGACGTCCGGGCCCTTTTCATTTGGGGGCCGCGTCCAACACTTCGATTTGTTCAGCCACGCTCACTGAGATGCTGGGGCCGTTGGCATAGCGCACCCAGCCGCGCACACGGATGCGCTTTCCCTTTAGCCCGGCAAAAGAGAAGCCTTCATTTTTCAGTCGCTTGGCGGTGCGAGCGGTGATCGCGGCGGTGAAATCCGTGCGCCAGTCCTTACCGAAGTTGAGATAGGTGAAACGCTTGGTTTCCGCCACCGCCTGCACGGCGCCCTCCACCAGTTGGAACGTGTTTTCCCGTGCGCGCAGCTTGCGTGTTGCCCAGGCCTCCACCACAGCATTGCGCCTCAAGGCCCACAGGCCGTGTTTTGCGCGCCGGGCTTCGGCCTCCAGCTGCAAGAGCCAAGCTGCGCAGGCGGTGCTGCGCCGGGTGGGCCAGACCCTGGCCTGGCCTGCGCGAACCATCTCTGCCTGAACCCATTTTGGGGCCCCCTCTCCTTCCGCTGCAGCGATCAACTGCACCATCTGGCGCCCGCGCCGGTCTTTGCGGATAGCGGGTGCGGCCCGAAGACGGGACCCGGTGATCAGAGACCTGAGATAGGCCTTTGCTGACGCGGCGCTATCGCGGGCAATGGCATCGTCCCGGTTGCGCGGCAGCGCGGGGATTGCGAGCCCGGCGAGCCGCAGCCGGGTGTCGCCTTCCAGCAGAACAACCGGGCCGTCCGCAATGTCCCGGGCCGTCCCGAACTGATGGGTCGCGTTCTGGAGTAAAGCTTCCACGCAGGCCCGCGCTTCGCCCGCTTCGGCGCCGTGAACGCCGGTAACGAACAAAAGTGCACCAAGAAATTGAATCAAGTTGTAGCGGATTTTGCGAACGTTCCTTCATGCGCATCTGAGAGGATCCAGGCTAGAAGTGCTGGGAGACCGAAAACAATGGCCAAAAATACATATGGCAATGCGCTCGCCTTGCAGGCGATGGCCTCAGATGCGCAGCTGGGTTTGATGCGCCGCCGCCCGCGCCGGGCAAAGGCGGTTTCGCGGCCGCTTATGGTGGCTGCCATCATGTGTTTGGCCGTGCCGCTTGTGGGGCTGGCCATTGGCGCCGGGTCTGCCATTGCGGCTGGAGATGCGGCCAGCCAAAGCACGGATCTCCGTTAAGGTCTCATTAACCGCGCTGGCGGACCATGATCAGTGCTGAAGGCACGATCATGGAGCCGGCAATGCCCTTGTTGAGACATCGCAGCCCTCTTGCCATTGATGTGAGTGCAAAGGCCGTTGTGTGCCGCGGCGATCACGTGTTGCTGCTGCGCCGTCCCAACGGCAGATGGGATCTGCCGGGCGGCAAGGTGCGCGCCGATGAGCAGATCCTTGAGGGCCTGGTGCGCGAGGTCCGCGAAGAAACCGGCCTGACCCTCGGGCCGCTGCACAGACTTTCAGCCATCCGCCGCACACGGTCCAACGGCAGGCCGTGCGTGGTGGTGTCCTTTCAGAGCACGGCACGGGATGCCTCACCCATCGCGCTGAGCGCAGAGCATGAGGCGTTCGGATATTTTGAATTTGGCGCGGTGACGGACCTGCGGCTGAGGGCACACCACAAGCAGGCGATCAGGCATGCGGTCCGGGTCCTCTATCCGCCGGCACACCAGCTCACGTGTTGGCACAACCAGATGACCGCCGCGTAGCGTCCGGACTTGGCAATGGCCACAAGCGTGAGAAACAGCCAAAACGGCGTGCGCAGTATGCCGGCCACCACGGTCAGCGGATCTGCACCCGGCGCCCAGGAGAGCAGCAGCGACCACACGCCCCATTTGCCATACCAGGCCCTGGCGCGCGCCATCTGTTGAGGGCTTGCGGGGAACCATCGGCGGTCCTGAAACCGCTCAATCCCCAGCCCCAGCCAATAGTTGATCACCGCGCCCAGAGTGTTGCCCACAGAGGCCACGATGAACAGAAGCCACACCGGCGCCACCTGGCCGGCCTGCAGCGCCCCCAGAACCACCTCTGACTGAAGCGGCAAAATGGTGGCCGCACCGAACGCCGCCACGAACAGGCCCGCCAGTGCGGTGAGTTGCTCCAGATACATTTTTTGCGTTTCGGTGCGCTTAACAGGCAGGTCTGGCGGCCGCGACCTTGCCGGTCTCAGGCGCTGCAAAGCGCTGCAGTTCAGGTCGTTCGGCCATATCTGACGGCTGCTTCAACTCAGACACCAAGCCAACGGCTTGCAACGCCTGAAGCACATGCCATCCGGGATCGAACTGATCGGCATTGAGCCCCAGCTTGGCAGATCCCGGAAATGCATGATGGTTGTTGTGCCAGCACTCACCGAAGGTGATGAGGCCCAGATGCGGCACGTTGTGCCCCTGCACCGATGCGCCCTCCACATGCCAATCGCGATGGCCCTGATTGTGGGCAAAAAAGCCCACCAACCAATGCCCGAAGATCGAAACCGTCACGCGGCCACACACGGCCCACGCAACCCAGCCCAAATCTCCAATGCAGTAAAGCGCAATGCCAACAGGGATCTGCTGGAGCATGGATGTGGCTTGCAGCATTCTGTAGAAGCGGCTTTGGGTGAGCTTCTCGGGGAAATGGAATTGGGGCGGGTCTGCCAAATGGAATTTGCAGTGGATCTGCCAAAAGTAGTCCACAAGAATGGGCGACTGATGAGAGAGAAACGGGTGGCATTCGCGGCGGCGCTGGGCCCAATCTCGCGTGTCGTGGGTGTACATCATCGTGAACGGACCTCCGAGGCCCACCAATGTTCCCAGGTACACCAAGACCTTCTCCAGCCAGCTCGGGCAGGTGAACGCATCGTGGATCAGTTTGCGGTGCATGCCGATTGAATGACCAAGGCATAAAGTAATCATGCAAAGAACCACGAACGCGGCGACCGCTGACCAGGAAAAATAGAGCGTCCCCAAGACCGCCCAACCGACGACCATTCCGCTCCACCACAGTGATTTCAGCGGGCTCCAGCGAACCTGGCCCTCAACCGGATTTGGCGTGCTTGCAAAATCAATGCGGCAGAACACGCCTGGCGAATATTCAGCCATGTGTCTGATCCCTCAAGATGACAGTGTCGGTTAAGTATTGTGCCGCCTTTTTCATGGCGTAGCGCTGCAGCGGCGCGAAGTACCAAACCGGGTCCAGATTGCGCTTGTAGCGCAACTTCAAAGATACCTCCGTGCCGCCATCCGCAAGCTTGGTGAAGTCCACACGCGTACCCTCAATAGTCATGTAGGCGGACAAGTACGAGGTGTTCCCGACAATCGTCGTCTCCACATGATCGTGGCTCACCGCATCAATGCGCAGCGTCAGAGCGCCCTCATGGATGTTTGTGAAGAACCACCGCTTGTAAACGAATTCCAGGACATGAACGTCGCCCGGCTGTAACGAACCGGCGCTGACCTTTATGGGCATGGGGAAGATGGTGAGAAACCAATGACGCGGCTGATCGAAGCGAATGGGCCGCGCCATGTTTGATTTGAGTTGAGCGATGCTCTGATGGGAGATGGCGCGATACGTGGTTTCATTTTGCCGGTCCAAAGTGGTTGCAGCCGTCAAACCCTCAGCACTCAAGATCAGCGCAAGCAGGGGCAGCGTTGCCGCCATGGCCCTGTTGCCCTTCCGGGTTTTCAGCTTGAAAATCT
>JBCDDQ010000288.1:0-6360 GCA_039180225.1 Pseudomonadota bacterium | reverse complement strand
TGAGGCAACCCTCAACAGCATCAGCTCAGAACTGGCCAATGGCGGCGAAGTGCGGCTGGTAGGGTTTGGGACCTTTTCAGTAAGCCACCGGGCCGCAAGCCAAGGCCGCAACCCGCGCACGGGTGAAGCCATGATGATCCCGGCCTCGAACAATCCCAAGTTCAAGGCGGGTAAGGCTCTGAAAGACGCTGTAAACGCTTAAAGCTCAGGTCTGGCGTTCTGCGCCAGCCCTTGGGGTTACCCAGGAAAGCCCCTGCCGGGCGTAACCGGCAGGGGTTTTCATTTGTCCTCTTGCAGTCCGGCGCACTTGGCGCTAAAGACTGCGCTCGCAGTGGAAAGGGCGATTAGCTCAGTTGGTAGAGCGCTTCGTTTACACCGAAGATGTCGGCAGTTCGAGTCTGTCATCGCCCACCATTTCCCCCTCCATCTCTTGACCGGACCTGCCTCGATCGGCCATGCTGGGCCGTGAGCCGGATCCGGCGCATTTATCATATCCAAGAACCACCCATAAGAGGAGACGGGGCCCATGGCAGCGGACGCGGGTGCATCTGTGTTGCGGCGGGAAGATCCTCGTTTTCTCACCGGCCAGGGGTGCTATCTGGATGATGTCCCCTTGGCGCGCGCGCTCACGGGCGTGTTTGTGCGCTCGCCCCATGCGCATGCTGAGATTGAAGCGATCGATATCGAAGACGCCTTGACCGTGCCCGGTGTCCTCGCCGTGGTGACCGGCGCCGATCTGGTGGCCGCCGGCTTCGGGGCCATGCCATGCATGCAGCCTCTTGAGGGCGTGGACGGCGCGTTTCAGGCCGCACCGGATCATCTGCCGCTCACCACCGACCGTGTGCGCTATGTGGGCGATCCGGTGTGCTTGGTGGTGGCCGAAAGCCCCGGTGCCGCCCGAGATGGGGCCGAAGCGGTTTGGGTGGAGTATTCAGAGCTTGAACCCTGTGCATCGCTCGACATGGCGGCAGAGGAGGGTCGTGTGCCCATTTGGCCTCACCTGGACAGCAATGTCTGTCTGGACTGGGCGGCAGGAGATGAGGCGGCGACCCGCGAGGCCTTCGCGGCGGCCGCCCATGTGGTGGAGCTGGAGCTCGGCTCCAACCGGGTCGTGCCATTGCCCATGGAGCCGCGCGGATGCATCGGGTCTTATGATCCGGGCCGGGAAAGCTATACGCTGCACGTATCGCCCCAAGGACCGCACCGGGTGCGCGAGGCGCTGGCCAGAGATGTGTTGAAGGTGCCGCAGGATGCGTTGCGGGTGATTACGCCTGACGTGGGGGGCGGGTTTGGCACCAAGGTGTTCGTCTATTCTGAATATGCCCCTGTGCTCTATGCGGCGCGTCTGTTGGGCAGGCCGGTGAAGTGGATCTGCGAGCGTTCGGAGGCGTTGCAGTCGGATGCTCATTCGCGCGAACAAAAGAGCCGCGCAGCGCTGGCTCTGGATGAGGCCGGCGCGTTCCTAGGCCTGCGGGTGGAGACCGATGCCAATATCGGTGCCTATGTTTCGGCCTTTTCCACATATGTGCCGACCTCCGGCACCAGCGCGCTCACCGGGCTCTATCACGTGCCGGCGGTTTATACCCGGGTCCGCTGCCTGTTCACGAACACTGTGCCGCTCGATGCCTATCGCGGCGCGGGCAAGCCGGAGGCAAACTTCATCACCGAACGCCTCGTGGATGAAGCGGCCCGCCAGCTTGGCCTTTCCCCCTTGGAGCTGAGGCGGCGTAACCTGATCGCGCCGTCCCAATTGCCATACACAACCGCTTTGGGGTTCACGATTGACAGCGGACGCTTTGAAGAAAGTCTGCTGATGGCCGCCGAGGAGGCCAAGCTCTCCGGCCTTGCCCGGCGCCAAAAGGCGGCCAAAGCGGCGGGCAGGCGGCGCGGGATCGGCATGAGCGGCTACTTTGAGAACACCGCGGGGGCGGAGGAGGAGTCCGCTCGGCTGCGTTTGAATTCAGAAGGCCAGTTTCAGCTCCATATCGGGACGCTCTCCAATGGTCAGGGCCATGAGACGACGTTTGCGCAGATTGTGGCGCACGTCTTCGGCGTGACGCCCAACGCTGTGCGCCTCATCCAAGGAGACACCGAAACCCATTCCCGCGGCTTCGGCACAATTGGCTCGCGCTCGCTGGTGTTGGGCGGCGCCGCGGCGTCGTCTGCGGCATCGAAAGTGTTGCAAAAGGCAAAGCGCCTGGCGGGGCATATTATGGAGGCGTCAGAACTCGATCTGGAGTTTAAGGAAGGATATTTCGTTGTGCGCGGAACGGATGTGTCCCTGTCGCTCAAAGAGGTGGCGGAAGCTGCCCACGATCCCGCACAGTTGCCTGAAGGTATGGAGCCGGGCCTGGAAGCTGAAGGTGTGGGCCTGCCCGTCCCGTCCACCTATCCCAACGGGTTTCATATCTGCGAGGTGGAGGTGGACCCGGACACCGGCGAGGTGAAGATCGTGCGCTACACCACGGTGACCGATGTGGGCAATGTCATCAATCCGATGATCGTCATCGGTCAGGTCCAGGGCGGGACCGCCCAGGGCATTGGCCAGGCTCTGTTGGAGAACTGCGTCTATGATAGCGAAGGCCAGCTCATCTCCGGCTCCCTGATGGACTACGCGCTGCCACGGGCCGATGATCTGCCGGACTTTTCCTGTCTCTTCAACAATGTGCCGTGCCCAACCAATCCGCTTGGCGTCAAGGGATGCGGCGAGGCGGGGGCGGTGCCTGCTCCCGCCGCGGTGATCAATGCCATTGTGGATGCTCTGGCGGAGGACGGGGTCAGACACGTCTCCATGCCGGCAACTCCGCTCAAGGTGTGGCAGGCCTTGCACGCGGCAAAGAACTGCTCTAGCCACGCAGCGCTGCCAGCTGTTGGCGGTAGCCGCTTGGATCGACCGTGACGTCCACCACGCTGGGGCCGTCCGTTGCAAGGGCTTCGCGCAAAGCACCGGCGAGGTCGTCATGCGGCCCGACCTTAATGCCCTTGCATCCAAGGCCTTCTGCTGTGCCGGCAAAGTCGCTTGCGCCGTAGCGCACGCCTTTTGTGGCCATCTGCAGGTTTTGTTGCTTCAGATCAATCAGGGAGAGAGCTGCATCGTTTAGGACGACCACCATCATGTTGCTTCGAACCTCAGATGCCGTGGCGAGCTCCGCAAGGGCCATGAGCATGCCCCCATCCCCGGTGACGGCAACCACTGGACGTGCTGGATCGTGGAGGGCAGAAGCAATCGCTGCCGGCACGGCGTAGCCCATGGTGGAGAGCCCGTTGGATTTCAGCACACCATGGACCTCAGAGGCCCTCCAAAGGGCCATGGCGGACACCATATGGGCGCCCGCGTCCACGGTAAGGCGGGTGTTTTGGGGGGCTGCTTCTGAAAGGTGCTGCATCACGCTGTCGGCCGTATGACCGCTGCCGGCGAGGCGGAGTGCGCTTAAGTGCTGAGCCTTTAGATCTGAAATTTCCTCTCTACTCCAATGGTTTGGCGTTGAAGGCTGTGGAATGGAGTCAACCAGGGCGGCAAGCTCTCCGACGAGGCTCAAGGTGGTGGCAAATGGCAGATCTGCGCCGGGGGCCGCGCGGAGTTCCAGAACCGGTGCCGGGTAGGGCCAGGCGCCGGGGATCATCTCCACCGGATCAAAACCAATACACAAGACAAGATCGGCCTCGTGCAGAACGCGCCCCTCCAGGGTCGCGCCCGTAAAATGGCCAACCATGTGGGGATGCTCATCCGGCAATACGCCTTTGGCGCGATAGGTGGTGAAGGCAGGGCAATTGAGACGATCTACCAGCTCCTTGAGGGCGGCTGCACACGCCGCCGTTCGAGTTTCCAGGCCGGCAATGATCACGGGCTTATTGGCCTGCGCGATCAGGCTGGTCCACCCATCGTCCGGCCGGGGCGGTGCTCCGGTGCCGCTTGCCTCGCAGAGACCGTGCGTACAGAGCGTATTCGCATCCGTTGCCGTCAGATCGAACTGCACGGGCCCGCGTGGATGCGCGAGCGTGGCCGCGAGACCTTCGGCAAAGAGGGCGCTGCCGGTCTGCGGGGTGAGGCGAGCTTGTACCTTGCTGATCGGCTGATAGAGCGCGTTCTGATCAAACGCCTGGTGCAGGGACGAGGCGGGCCCATCGCAGAACAAAACCACAGGCGAGCGTTCAAGATGTGCATAGGCGATGCCGTTTACAGCACTTGCAGCGCCTGGCCCGACGCCTGTCAGCAGCGCCCCGGGCGCACCGGAAAGCTCGCCCGTGACGGCGGCCATGATGGCGGCTCCGGTCTCCGTTTTGGCGAGCACAAAAGGGATGCCGGCATCCTCTGCTGCTTCAATCACGTGCAGGCTGGAGCCACCGCCCGGAACGCCGAACAGGCGTTCAACCCCGGCCTCGGCCATTTGCCGGGCAATCTCTTGGGCTAAGGTCTTCGTCATTGCACACCTATTTGAACCGGGTTCGGGGATCCAGCGCGTCCCTTATGCCGTCGCCCATGTAATTCACGCTCAGGACGGTGAGCGAGATGGCCAGCCCCGGCCACAGCACCCGCTCAGGATATTGCTGCAGATAGTCGGTGGAGTCGTACAACAGGCGCCCCCAGGTGGGAAAGTCTGACGGAAACCCCAAGCCTAAGAAAGACAGAGCGCTTTCGGTGATGATCGCGTTGGCAATGCCCAAGGTGGCGGAAACCAGGATGGGCGAGAGTACATTCGGGAGCACATGAACGGTGATCATCCGCAGCGACGGAGTGCCCATGGAATGGGCGGCCATAATGAATTCGCGCTCTTTCAGGGCCAGCACATCACCGCGCACAATGCGGGCCGTCTGCATCCAGGAGGTGATGCCGATGATGAAGACGATGAGCATAAAAATGCCCGTTTCCGGCCCGAAGGCCGCTCGCAGGTTGTCGCGGAACAACATGATGACCACCAACAGCAAAGGCAGCAAGGGCAGGGCCAGGAACAGGTCGGTCAAGCGCATCAGCAGGCCGTCCAGCTTATTGAAATAGCCCGCGATCACGCCGATTAGTGTGCCCAAACCCAATGCCAGAAGCATGGCCGTGACGCCCACTGCAAGAGACACGCGTCCCCCGGCCATGACACGCGCCAGAGTGTCCCGGCCCAGTTGGTCGGTGCCGAACGGATGGGCGAACGTTGGACCCTCGTTGCGCGCGCGAATGTCGATGAATTGCGGATCGATTGTCCAGACATAGGGACCTGCCACGACCATGATCAACACGATGAGAAAGAAGCCCATGCCCCAAAGGGCGCCGCGGTGGCTCTTGAACTTTTCCCATATACTTCGCCACTGGGAGCGTGATGTGCCGACGCCTATGCCGCGCTTATCGTGCGTGTCAGTCATAGCGGATCCTCGGGTCGAGCACCCCATAAAGGATATCGGCAATCAGATTGAACAGCACGATGAGCACAGCAAAGATGAAGGTGAGTGTTTGCACAACGGGCACGTCGCCGCCCTGAATGGCTATGATGAGCAGCTGGCCGAGCCCGTTCACCTTGAACACCTGTTCGGTGATGATCGCTCCGCCAAACACTTGAGGCACGCCCAATGCGATCACCGTCACCACAGGGATGAGAGAGTTGCGCAGCACGTGTTCCAGCACAACGACCCGTTCGCGCAGGCCCTTGGCGCGGGCGGTGCGGACATAATCCTGGGTCAGGTTGTCGAGCATCGAGGCGCGCATGAAGCGGCTGATCTGGGCCGCATTGAAAAGCGCCAGTACCGAGACCGGCATGATCATCTGCTTGACCTGGAAGAGAAGGCTTGACCAGTCGGTGACCTGGTGTGTGGTGTCATAGATCGATGGAAACCAGCCCAGCCACACGGAAAAGATGACGATTAGCAGAACGCCCGTAAAGAACGTGGGCACGGAAAACCCGACCATCGAAACGAATGTCCCCAGTTGGTCGAACCAGCTGTATTGCCGGTAGGCGGAAATGATGCCAATCGGCAGCGCAATGAGGATCCCGAGAACATAGGAAAGACCAACCACCCAAAGGGTTTGCGGCAATCTTTGCACAATCAGGTCGACCACAGGCGAGCGGGTTTGCCAGCTGAGAACGCGCAAGCGGTCTGCGCCGATCTGCCAGCCGAACAGATCCTCAAGTATGTTCAGGGGCTCGTTTATGAAGAACTGCTTGCACCACAAGAGATAGCGAATGTGGATGGGATCACCGAGCCCGAGGGATTGGCGAATCTGCTCGCGCACCTCAGGCGGGATTGTTAGGGGCAGGTTTGCGGTGGGGTCCGATGGCGCAAGATCCAGCAGCAAAAAGATGATGAGACTGATGAGGAGCAGCGTGGGGACAGCCAGCAAAGACCGACGGATCGTGTAGTTTAACATGCTGCTCGTTG
>JBCDDQ010000287.1:0-6422 GCA_039180225.1 Pseudomonadota bacterium | reverse complement strand
TCTGGTGAGAGTCTACAGCAAAACAACGAGCCCTTGCCGCCTGAAGGTGCCTGGGGTGAGGCTGGCGCGCGCGGTTTCTGCTGGCACTCGGCAGAGCAGCGTCCCATCAGGCCGGTCCGGGAAGAAAGTGATCCGCCGAAACCCCTCGGCTTCACACTGGGTGCACAACATCCCGCCGGAAGCATAAAGCCCCATCAGCTGTGTGTTGGTCGACGGGTCAAGCTCAACCGTGATTTCGACAATATGCGACGCACCGGTCAACGGCAGATGCAGAGCACCCTCAACTAGCGTCCAGTCGGTCCAGATTTCGCCATCTACCCGCACCGAAACCGGCAGCAGATCATCGCCATCGAGGACCAGAGGTTCCTGATATTTCGCGCTTTTCGATCGCCTGACATCCAGTCGCGATTTCACCGCAGTCTGCTCCGCACCCAGTCCTGAAGCGAGGGGAACTGGGCTTTGCCAACCTGTGTATCAACCCCTGCATTGCCGATGCCGGCCTCACCGAACAGCTCCAATAGGGGCCCGGTTTCCCCAAGGCAATAGGGCGCATAAAGCGCATTGGCCGCTTCCTCACCGAACAATCGGCGCAAAAGGGCCACCATGGCCGCATAACCGGGTGAGGTTTCCAGACGGTCCCACACGGCAACGGCCAAACGGCCGCCCAGGCGCAGCACGCGCCACATTTCCTGCAGCGCTGCCGCCCGGTCTTCAAAGAACATCAAGCCGAACTGGCTGACCACCGCGTCAAAGCTCGCATCGTCAAACGGCAAGGCCTCCGCAGCCCCACTTTGCCAGTTGATCTCGGGGGCCTTGGCTTGCGCCACAGCCAGCATGCCCTCGTTCACATCAAGGCCGGTAACGGCGCCGTCTGGGCCCACTTTGACCTTCGCCTCCCGCGCCAGCGCTCCTGTGCCACACGCCACGTCCAAAACCGTCTGACCGGTGGTGATGCGGGCGGCCTCGGTCACGGGGGCTGCCCATTGTTCAAACAGGCTGGGCACGAAGAACTCATCATAAATCTCAGCAGCACTGCGGATCACTTGACCTTTGGCGGCGGCTTCCATGAGTTTGTTTCCTTTCAAGGTGCGTTGGCACATCGCCACCCGCACGGGAGCGGGGGCAATAAATCATCCAAAAAGTATGGACTATTAAGATGGCACTGCCGTGTTGAGATCTGCTGTGAGGAAAATCACAGCCGTCCGTCGTTGCGGGAGGCCTTTGCGCTCGGCCCGAGGCGAGCCTCAGTCTTGAGAAGCCAGCTTTCTGGCGTAATGCCGACGGGCCTTTTCACGGTTGCCACAGAGCTCCATTGAGCACCATTGGCGGCGCCCATTCGCGCTTTCGTCCATAAACAACCAGCCACAACCGCTTCCAAGGCACAGCTTCACGCGACCAATCTCTCGGCTGTCCGTCAGGAGTGCCATGGCAGAGACCGATATACCGTATGTCAGCGGCAAATGAGAGGCCACCGCGACGGCGCCTTTGGAGATATGCAGCGGAAACTGCTGTCCAGCCTGGGTGACCGCCTGGTTGAGGCGGGCCACATCGGCAGGCTTTGGGACGTCGCCGTCGATGGCCGCAAGGAAGATCGCGCGCAGGGATGCCCGGAACGTCCATATGGAGACCTCCAGCTCCCAGCGGGAGTCAATCGGCCGGCAGGGCAAACCGGTAGCTTTGGTCCATATCCTCACGTCCTCAAGACCGGCCAAACGCTCAACAGCAACGGTGCCATCGCCGTTCCAGTTGGCGGTGTTCAGGAAATCCAGACAGGTGCGGCCACCAATAAGGTGGACTGGGTGTTCGCGAAAGCTCATGATCACATACTAACCGTTATACCGGTTGACTCGCAAGACGCCTCCTCTATGCTAACTGATATAACGGTTAGAAAAATGGAAATAATCCATGACTCTCACGCTAAAAGGATTCTTCAAAGGATTCAGAAGCTTAGGTTGGCTGGCTGTGTTTTTGATTCCGTTTGGCATGGCGTTCGGCGCCGCCGCGGTTGAGCGCGGGATTCCTGTTGAACAAGCCATCCTCATGAGCGCGGCCGTTTTTTCTGCCGCGGCACAGTTCGCGGCACTGCCCTTGTGGGAGACGGGAACGGTGCTTTCGCTTGTGCTGGTGGGTTTGGCGGTCAGCACACGCCACATTCTTCTGGGCGCGGCCCTCTCGCCCTGGCTCAATCAGATCGCCCGGCCCCAGCGGCTTGCGGGCTTGAGCGTGCTGAGCGATCCCAACTTCGCTGACAGCTCGGCGGCGTTTGAGCGGGGGGAGCGCGATGCCGGGCGCCTGGTGGGCGGCGGGGCTGCCTTGTGGCTCTCCTGGGTGACGGGCAGCGCCATTGGCGCTGTTGCAGGCGAGAGCTTTGGAGATCTGAACCGTTTTGGCATTGACGCCCTCATGGTGAGCTACTTCACGGCCATGATCCTGGCGCGCTGGTTGGACCGCTGGCAGGGCTGGCATACGGTGCTCCCGGCCCTCACAGCGGCAGCCGTGGCCCTCGTAGGCCTTCATCTGTTGCCCGCCGGCTGGAACATTGTGGCCGCCGCCCTCGCCGGCGGTGCTGTGGGGGGCCTGATCCATGGACGCTAGCGCGCTGAGCTATTTGACCATCGCAGCTATGGCAGTGACCGTATATGTCACGCGCATCGCAGGCTCAGAGCTGATGAGCCGCATCGCCATGACAGTGCGATTGGAAACCATGCTGAAGACCATGGCGGCGTCGGTTCTGGTGGCCATCGTGGTCTCTGAGTGTGCCCGTGGTGGTACGCGAGACAGCCTCGCCGTGGCCGCCGCTGCGGCTCTGATGCTCACCACACGCAACCCCTATGCTGCCATGACGGCGGGTGTCGGTGCCGCCGCCACACTCAGCTTCCTTGAGGTCTGACTTTTCTGGGGCGTTTGATCCGCGGTGCCGAAGCCTCGGCCTGATCGCCAAGAATCCGCACCTCCCGTTGCGGGAAGGGTATGGTGACGCCGGCGTCCTGCAGCGCGTCCCACACCAGGAACAACACATCGGAGGAGAACTTGTTGGGCCCGTCATCCAGGCCGTCCACCCAGAACTCAACGGCGAAATCGACGCCGGAATCCCCAAAGCCGCGCAGTTCGCAATCAGGCTCTTCCGGCTCGGTGAGCACCCTGGGATGCTTCAAGACGGCCGCTTCCACCGCAGGGGGCACACTGTGCAGGTCCGTGTCGTAAGCGACGGAGAACTCCACCTCATAGCGCTGGCGCGGGTCGTCCCTGGTCCAGTTGACGAAACGCGAGGTGATGAAGGTCTCATTGGGGACATTTATCTCTTTGCCATCAAAGGTTTCCAGGGTCGATGAGCGCATATTGAGCTCCTTCAGAATGCCGGCTTTGCCGTCATCAAGCTCAATGTAGTCGCCCACGGAAACCGAGCGTTCCAGCAGCAAAATCATGCCGGAAATGAAGTTTGAAGCAATCTGCTGCAAGCCAAAACCCAGTCCCACGCCCAGCGCGCCGCCAAAGACCGTAAGCGCCGTCAAGTCGAGCCCCAGCACCTGGAGCAGCATGATGAAGAGAAAGACGAACAATATGGTCTGGAACAGCTTGGCAAACAGCTCTCGCGTGGGCACGTCAAGCGCCTGTTGCGCCCGAATGGCCTTTTGCCCGGCTGTGGAGGAGATGCGACCAAGCCAAAACAAGATGGCACCGGCCACAGCAGCCTTGAACAACAGGTAGAGCGAGACGCGCACATTGCCGGCTTCCAGCGCCACACCGTCGAGAAAGCTGATGGTCTCATCCAGCCACTCAAAGACACGCAAGGTGGCAATGGGGATACCGATCCAAAGACACGCCGCACGCACCAGCGGATGTGTGATCAGGCGGGTGATGGCGGTGTACAACACCGCGATAACGCCCACACTCTGGGCAAGGCGCACGAGCCAGGCCGATTGCACCAATGCGAGGCACGCCTCAACAGCGATGGCCAGCATGGTAACGGCAAGCAGCGGGAACAGCAGGTCGCGCAGGCTGAAGAGGATGGCCAGAACCCTTTGGAGCCGGCCCTCTCCGGGTTCTGAGTTGAAGCCGGGCACGCGCTTGCGGATCTGCCCTGCCAACAGATAGGCCAGGAAAATCGCCGCCAAAATGGCACCGATCTGCACGTAGAATGCCGGATCGGTGGTCCAGTCGATCAACCGCGCAAGAGCCGTTTCGAAGAGGTTCGCCCACTTTTCTGGATCTAACATGACCGCGTCATCTCCCCTTTGCTGGCTTCATTGCCCGGCTTCATTGCCACTTTTTGGCAGTGCTCCAGCCATGAGGCAAGCCTGATTGGGGTGTGCACGGGCATGATTGGTGAATATTCCTGCGCTTCGGCAATTGTCATCAGCCCACGGCATTCCTATCTACCACTTTGAAAACGCATTCCATTTTAAGGAAGATCCATGAATCCCCAGAGCCTTCTTGAACAGTTTCTCGGTCCTCAAGCTGCCCAATCGGCCAGTGGCGCCGCGCAGAGCGCCAAAAACAGTATGGCCAATAGCGGCATAGGCGGCATTGCCGGCGGTGTGGCCGCAGGCGGCCTTTTGGGCCTGCTGCTCGGCAACAAGAAAGCCCGCAAAAAGGTCGGCAAAATGGCCGGCGGCGTTGTTGGCTATGGCGGCGCGGCAGCCCTTGGTGCGCTCGCCTATCGGGCCTACAACAATTGGCAGACCAATCAGCCGGTGCCGCAAGCCCCGCCCGCCCCGCCGCAGGGCACCAGCGTGCCGCAAACCGGCGCCCCGGCCGGCTATTTGCCGCCCCCTCCGCCGGCTGATTCACGCTTTAACGTGGACGCCGCGCCCGCTAAGGACGGCAAACCGTTTGAACTCGCCCTGGTGCTGGCCATGGTGGCTGCGGCCAATGCGGATGGCCACATCGATGCTGAAGAGCAGAGCCAGATCTTTGACCGTGTGGGCGAGTTGCCCTTGGATGCTGAGGATAAGGGCTTTGTGTTCGATGCCTTAGGCAAACCGCCGAGCCTGCAGGACATCGCCGATATGGCGCAAGGCACCGAGCAGGCCGCTGAGCTTTATCTGGCCTCGCGGCTGGCGATCGATCCGGACCATCCCATGGAGCAGGCCTACCTGGAGGCCCTGGGCAGCCGGCTCGGCCTTCCCGGCGAACTGGTGGAACACCTGGACGGCCAGGCCGCGGCACTGAACGCGTAAGCGCCTGCGTTCCCCGCGAAAGCGGGAACCTGCTCAGCAAACGGAAAGACCAGAGCTACGGGCCCGCGCCTTCGCAGGGGCGCTCCCGTCCAACTTTGGACATCGAACCGCCGATCCACAGTCTGGTAAGCACAGGCATCTTCATACCGGGGATTTAACGTGACTGTTCTGCCTTCCGTAATTGTGTTCACTCTTGTATTTTTTGGCCTTACAATAATATTTGGGATAGTTGAAGCAGGCGGTATCGTGGAGCTGCCGAAAGCTGCAAATTTTATCGCACTTATGGCCTCGGGCATGTTTGCGGGAAAGGGTTTCGTCAAACGGCACGAACGCCCGCCGAACAGGAGCGAAGCGTGGCGCTTTGCGCTTGGTGCGTATGCACTGTCCACCTGTGTTTCAATCGCCGTGTTCTTCTTTCTGACGGCAAATTCTCCGGATCTTTCGCTCGAAGTTCAGCGCCTGATCACCCAGTTGGGTGCCTCATTGATCGTGACCGTGATTTTGATTGTTTCGGCACTTTACCTGGCCCTGCTGTATGTCAGCTTCGGCACGTTCACGCGCTGGACCAACAGGAAGAGCCAACGTTCAGCCCGCTGACCGTGACGGCTTGAAGACCTGCTCCAGGGGAAACGTGTGAGCCATGGGATCTGGCCTTCGTAGAGGCGCGGACTACCCCGGCCGCACCGTCTCGCGTTTGATCATGGCCTGGTAGAGCCCGATGAGCTTCTCCGTCATCGGCCCCATCACCTTATCGCCGCCGCGCGGCTTGGTGGGGTGGCCGATTTTTCGGCCGTCGATCTCGCGCACCGGGCACAGGCCGGCAAATGTGCCTGTGACGAAGGCTTCGTCGGCGCCGTAAACGTCCGTGGTGGAGAAGTTCTTCTGGCGGATCGGTATGCCGTTGTCCTCACAGAGCCGGATCACGTTGCCTCGGGTGATGCCGCCCAGGCAATAATCCCCGCTTGAGGTCCAGACCTCACCGCGGCGCGCGATGAAAAAATGCGTGGAATTGCAGGTGGCCACAAAGCCCTGGGGGTCCAGCATCAATGCCTCGTCGGCGCCTGCCTTGGCGGCCTGGATACAGGCCTGGATGCAGTTCAGCTTGGAGTGGGAATTCAGCTTCTGGTCCTGGGTGTCCGGCGAGGTGCGCCGGATATGGGTGGTGAAAAGGGTGATGCCGCGTTCCAGCACCTCCGGCTTGGCGGTCTTGTATTCGGGAATAATGACGATGGTGGGCGGGGA
>JBCDDQ010000286.1:0-6427 GCA_039180225.1 Pseudomonadota bacterium | reverse complement strand
GGCTTGGCCTCGGGGATCATCGGCCCGCTGGCCATCATCGCAACAAAAGATCTTATGGGCCCGGTTCTGTTCGGCGGCTGTTATCTGGTGGCCGCCCTGATGGCGGTCATATCGGCCTGTGCTCTATTGTTTCTGGACAGACCCGATGGGGAGGATGTGGAGATTGAAGAGGCGCCGCGGCCGCTTTCCGTGATCTTGCGCCAGCCGGCGCTGATCGTTGCGGTGGTCTGCGCCATGATGAGCTATGGCATGATGAACCTGGTGATGACCGCAACGCCTCTTGCCATGGTGGCCTGCGGTTTCACCGTGGACACGGCTGCCCTGGTGATCCAGTGGCATGTGCTGGCCATGTATGCGCCCAGCTTCTTCACCGGCTCCCTGATCAACAGATTCGGCGCCCAGAAGGTGATTGCCGCCGGCATGGTTTTGCTCGCCGGTGCGGGCGTTGCGGCGCTCACAGGCCTGCATCTGGCCAATTTCGGTATTGGGCTGGTGCTCCTGGGCGTTGGCTGGAACTTCGGTTTTGTGGGCGCCACGGCCATGCTGACCGGCTACTACCGCCCGGCAGAAAAGAACATCGTTCAAGGCATCAACGATTTCTGTGTGTTCACCACTGTCGCCATCGCCTCCCTGTCTTCAGGCAAACTGCTCCATCTGGTGGGCTGGTCGGCGGTGAACATTGCCCTTTACCCGATGATCGTCATAACGCTCGGCCTGTTGGGATGGCTTGCCTGGCATGTCCGGGCGGCGCGGATGTCCAAACCAGCCTAAAGGCGGGCCTCGGCTTCCTGGGTTTTCTTGATGAGCGAGCGGTAGAACTTTGCCGTGTTGGTGGTTTCGCCCAACTTCGTGCGCCCGCCCTTGAGCGCGATAAACACTTCCAAAAGGCCCTGGTCCAGGGTGATGCGCGGCGCAAAGCCGGTGGCGTCCTGGAAGGCAGGCACCGTCATGTCCAAAGCGTGCTGGCCGTCTGCGGGCCGCGAGAACACATAGTCGATCTTGCCAGGAAAGATCTCCGAGGCCTCCGCCAGCAGCTCCTGAAGCGTTTGGATCTGGCTCGCCACGGTGAACACTTGGCCGCTCAACACCGCTTCAGGGGCCGCTATGGCGCTCACGGCGGCTCGGGCAAGATCGCGCACATGGATGAAGGGCAGGGCGGTTTGGGCGCTGCCGGGGAACGTCACCCGCCGGCCCATATGGGCGTGCAGGGCAACCACATTGGCCATCACATCGAACCGCATCCGGCGCGACAGCCCATAAACGGAGCCGGCCCTGAGCACAGTTGTGGAGAACCCGTCCGCGGCCGCAGACAGCACCGTTTGTTCCAACTGCGCATTGCAGCGCCCGTAAAGATCTTTGCCAGTGGGGGGCTCAGCGGAGGTCAGCGCAATATGACGGCGCACACCCATAGCCTTGGCGATGCGGGCAATGCGGGCGCGGGCCTGAACATTGATTTCCTTGGCAAGTGCCGGGTCCACCGTGCATGTCTGTTCGTTGGGAAGGCCTGACGCATCCACCACAATATCAATGCCGCGATAGGCGCTCACCGGCAGCGTGCGCAGATCCTGTTGAAGCAGCTCAAAGCCCGGATTGTCTTGGAACGGGGTGAGCGGAAAGGCGCCGTAGATCATCCAATCCACCGCCACAACCTGATGATTTTCCTTCAAAAGGTGATCCACCAGCACGCTGCCAATGTGGCCGTTTGCGCCGGTTACCATTACTCGTGCCATGCTTGATCCCTCCTCGCCGTGTCAAAACGAAACGCTCGGCCACACCGCTGCGCTGGCGTTCGTTCGCTTGCGGGTGGGGTTGCAAATTGCATGCAAGCTCTGCGGCAAGAACGCTTGGCTCTTGCCCTTCGGGGACACATGACCCATTTTCCCTCAGGTGACAGAGCCTTTCCAACCCGAATATGCACTGGTGCGCCGGTGCGCCAGCCTTGGCGATGCCGAGCAGTACATGCTGGTGCTCGTGGCCATGGGGATTGAGTCTTTCGTGCGCCAGGACGCCGAAGGGTTTGCGCTCTTCGTTGAGACCGGCGACCATGACCGCGCAGCCAGCGAACTGCTGGCCTACGACGTTGAAAACCGCAATGTGCAGCAAAAGCTGGGGCCCAGGCAGCTGGCCGTGCCGCGCACCGAGGCAGCGATGATCTATTGGGCGGTCCTGTTGTTTTTCTTTGCCGCGGAGCGCAACAACGCCTTTTCCATCGACTGGCTGAAATCAGGAGCCGCTCAGGCCGGCCTGATGGTGGACGGCGAGTGGTGGCGCGCTGTTACCGCCTTAACGCTCCATGTGAGCTCCGCACACCTTTTGGGCAATCTGGTGTTCGGCACCGTGTTCTTCTTCCTGCTGGCCCAGCTCGTGGGCTCTGGCGTAGCGTGGGCGGCCATGATCGCTGCCGGCACTTTGGGCAACCTGGCCAACGCCTTTCTGCACGCCGACACCCATACATCCATTGGAGCCTCCACGGCGCTGTTTGCCGGGATCGGGCTGCTGGCCGCCCTGCGTCAAAGCGAGGTGGAGGAGGGGCGACGCACGTTTAAGAGCCTGCGCCGCTGGGCGCCTCTCGCCGGTGGGTTCATGCTGCTGGCCTTCTTAGGGTTCAGCGGCGAGCGAACGGACATCATGGCTCATGTGCTTGGCTTCTTCATGGGCCTCGCCGGTGGGTGGCTTCTGGCGCGGTTTGATCGCAATTGGGCAGGCGATGTGATGCTGCAACTGAAGTGCGTGGGGTTCGTGGCCGTGTTGCTTTTGATATCCTGGCTCGTCGCCATTTGGGCCTACCCTTAGGGCCTATTGCTCTCATTGCCCACCTCTGCCACGAGCTCAGGTCTGCTCGCGCAGGCTGTCTGTCATTGCGCCCCATCTTCACGGGGTCTGTTGCTGGAAATTAACCAATAACAAGCAGATAGACGAGTGCACAATGTGCACACAAAAACGTGTGCGGCGTTCTGTGCATTTTGCGAGATAATGATCTGTTATTGAACGCATGGGCCGAGCGCCTGGTGCAGCTCTGAGAGTGTGCGGGTGCGGGTTTCACGCCTGGTAAAGCACAAGGTACAATATGTGGGTGGTTTCACAGCACGGTCGGGTGGGGAGGATGTTTGGTTAACTTATCAAATTTATTGAGAAAAAATGTAATGAAGGAAAAATACTTATATTATGCATGCCAGATCTGGAGTGTGCGTTTGTATGCGCAGGGATTTGCCGTGATTGACCGTAACGCCGGCCAGGGCAAGGTGTGGTGGAAAATTTTCATACCTGGGGCATGCCGCCATTTTGGGCGGTCAGGAAAGCTCAGCTGTCCTGCTGGTCAAATTGAGAAGCTGGTGCCACACCCGCAAGCTGCGACCGCGTTGGGGTTTTTGATCTGGAAGGATTGGCCGATCAGGTCGTCGACAAAGTCGATTTCCGAACCTTCCATATACATCAGTGAAATGGAATCGATGTACACGTTGATGCCATCACGTTCCAACACAAGGTCATCTTCATTGGCGTCACCGGCCAATTCAAAGCCGTACTGGAAACCCGAGCAGCCTCCGCCCGAGACGGTCACCCTAAGGGCCTTCTTGTCGGGCTCAGTGGCCAAAATCGCTCCGATCCGCTTGGCGGCGGCGGCAGAAACGGTCACACTGGCTTCGCTTGCGCTGGTCATGAGCAGGACCCTTCTAAGGTGCACCCAAACTGGATCTGGTGTTCTCTATCTAGATGAGGTGAACGGAATGTCAATGCTGCAAGGGCGGGAAGCTGTCTGATCATGAACGCCAAGCGCGCTTCCTATTCAAGCTTTTCGGACAACAGCCCCGGGCGTTTCTTCCCGGAGTCGGAGAGCCTGGAGCGGCCCCTGTTCCAGCGCGACCGGGACCGGGTGGTCCACTCCAACGCCCTGCGCCGTCTGAAACACAAGACCCAGGTCTTCGTCTCTCACGAGGGTGATCATTACCGCACGCGTTTAACCCATTCCCTCGAAGTGGCTCAGATCGCCCGCTCGATCTCCCGCATGCTGGGCCTGCAGGAAGACCTAGTGGAGGCTCTGGCCTTGGCCCACGATCTGGGCCACACGCCGTTTGGCCATGCCGGCGAGGCGGCGCTGAATGGCTGCATGAAGCCATGGGGCGGCTTTGATCACAACGCGCAAACCCTCAGGATCGTCACCAAGCTGGAATGCCGCTATGCCGACTTTGACGGGCTAAATCTCAGCTGGGAGAGCTTGGAGGGGCTCTTGAAGCACAACGGTCCTGTGACCGACGCTGCCGAGCTCCCGGCCGGGTATCGCGATTTTGAGCATTTCAGCGCCCTGAAACCTGAGCTCTACGCCTCCGCCGAGGCCCAGGTGGCTGCCATAGCGGACGACATCGCCTACAACGCCCACGACATTGACGACGGGCTGCGGGCCGGGCTCTTTGACGTGATCGATCTGGCCGATGTGCCGCTTGCCGGCGCCGCGCTGGGCACGGTTCTGTCCACCTATCAGAAGCTGGAACGCCCCAGAATGGTGCACGAGACCGTCCGCAGGGTGATATCCGGCATGGTTGGCGATGTGGTGGCCGAGACCCGCAAACGGGCCACCAAGGCGCAGATCGCAAGCGCGGACGATGTGCGCCAATTGGGGCAGCCGCTGGTGGGATTTTCCGCGCAAATGGCAGAAGACAACCGGGTGCTGCAGCGCTTTTTGTCGAGGCGCATGTACAAGCACGAGCGGGTTACGGACATCATGACCAGAGCCCAGCGCGTGGTGGCCAATCTGTTCGAAGCCTACATGGCAGACCAAGACGCGCTGCCGGCTCGCTGGCAGCTCGACAATGAACATCAAGACGACCAGGTAAGGGCCAGACATATAAGCGATTTTATTGCCGGAATGACGGATCGATACGCGCTGGATGAGCACAAGCGACTGTTTGACCTGGACCGGCTTTTCAGCTAATTCGCTACTCGAAATTCCGCGTACGCGGCCTTGAGGGTGGCAGTGCCAGAGCAAGTGCCACGCCGAAACAGTGAAATCTCCTGATCGTGAATATCTTTGCCCATTTCAGTGACGTCGTGAGCGATGCGGTCGCTGAACTTTCCACACAAGGCCATTTGCCGGCCGATGTGGACACCAAACGGGTGGCGGTTGAGCCGCCCCGCGACCCTTCGCACGGCGAAATCGCAACCAATGCAGCCATGATCCTGGCCAAACCCGCCGGCATGGCGCCGCGGGCCGTGGCCGATCTGCTGTTGCCGCTGATCTCAGCCCACGAGGATGTGGCGTCCGCCGAAGTGGCCGGGCCCGGCTTCATCAACTTGCGCCTCGCGCCCGGTTTCTGGCCGAAAGTTCTGAGCGCGGCGCTGCAGGCCGGGGAGGACTATGGCGCCTCGACACTGGGCGCCGGCGAGACGGTGAATGTGGAGTACGTCTCCGTAAACCCCACCGGCCCCCTTCATGTGGGCCATTGCCGCGGTGCGGTGTTCGGCGATGCCTTGGCGAGCCTCCTCAGCGCCACGGGCTATGAGGTGACCAAGGAATACTACATCAACGATGCCGGCGTTCAGATCGACGTTGTGGCGAAGTCAGCCTATCTGCGGTACCGCGAGGCGTGCGGCGAGCAAATCGGTGAGATCCCTCCGGGCCTCTATCCCGGACAGTATCTCGTGCCGCTTGGCCAGCGCTTGGCCGATGAGCATGGTGATTCGCTGATGCAGATGGCTGAAGCTGATTGGCTTCCGCTCCTGCGCCGCGCGGCCATCGACTTCAACATGCAGATCATTCGCGACGACCTGAAGGCGCTCAACATCGAGCATGACCTGTTCTTCTCAGAGCAGTCCCTGCACGATCGAGGCCCCGATGGCACGAGCGAGATCAGCCGGTCCATCGCCGAACTGCGCGCGCGCGATCTGGTGTTTGAGGGCCGCTTGCCCCCGCCCAAGGGCCAGGTGCCGGAGGATTGGGAGGACCGCGAGCAGACCCTCTTCAAGGCCACCGCCTTTGGCGATGATATCGACCGGGCGCTGATGAAATCAGACGGCGCCTACACCTACTTCGCCGCCGATGTAGCCTACTTTCACAACAAATTTTCCCGCGAATTCAAACAGATGATCTACGTCCTTGGCGCCGATCACGGGGGCTATGTGAAGCGTTTGCAGGCAGTGTGCCAGGCCGTGGCCGGAGATGAGGCCGCCGTGGTGGTGCGGCTCTGCCAGCTGGTGAAGTTTCTGCGCGGCGGTGAACCGGTGCGCATGTCCAAGCGGGCAGGCGAGTTCATCACCCTCAGAGACGTGGTCGATGAGGTGGGTTCCGACGTGGTCCGCTTCATGATGCTGTACCGCAAAAACGAGGCGCCCTTGGATTTTGACTTTAAGAAAGTCACCGAGCAGTCGCGCGATAATCCTGTTTTTTATGTACAGTATGCACATGCCCGTATCTGTTCGGTTTTCCGAAATGTGG
>JBCDDQ010000285.1:0-6434 GCA_039180225.1 Pseudomonadota bacterium | reverse complement strand
CCCTCGCGTGCGCAAGGGCGCGGGGGGTGGAACGCATCAAAAAAACCCCCGGAGAAGCTCTCCGGGGGTTTTCAAGCTCTGGCCTAATGCGCCACTCTTAGTAGTGGTAGCGCATGCACCGGCGGTAGCGGCGCAGGAAGTAGTGGCGGCCGGTCCGGCGCCATTTACGCTTCCAGTGGCGGCAAGGGTTGCGGTAGCCATAGTGGCCGCCGTAGAAGCCGTGGCCGCCATAGTAAGGTACGCCTACGGAAAAGCTCCAGTTACCGGCTTGTGCGGTGGTGGCGGTGCCTGACAGAGCGGTTACGGTGATGGCGGCTGCTGCGGCGATGCCCAGTGCGGTTTTCTTCAACATTTTGTTCTCTCCTTCTCGCGGACCAGGGCCCCCTTGGCCCGCTGTTGTCCGTTTGTTGAGTGAGGTTTTAGCCAAACCGGGCTGAACCAAATCTGAGGGGGGAATTCACCTGGTGTTCATGTAAATGTGAACGCTCTGTGAGCAGCAGTTTCTGCCGCTCTCCACCATCGTCATCCCCGCTCCCCACCATCGTCATCCCCGCGAACGCGGGGACCCAGAGCTGTTGGCTCTGAGCTTTGCGGCTCCTGGGTCCCGGATATTTTGCTGGCGCAAAATTCCGGGATGACGGGGGTTGGGCTGGTGCGCTAATCCTTGCGGCGCAAGCGCCAGAACAGTAGGAGCGCGGTGATGGAAAGCCCCACCACCATGCCCATCCAAATGCCCTCAGCACCAAAGTCCAAGACGAGGCCCAGCACGGCGGCCGTGGGAAGAGCGACACCCCAATACACCAAGGCGGTGATGACCAACGGCCCGCGGGTATCCTTATAGCCCCGCAAAGCGCCCATGCTGATGCCTTGAACCGTGTCCGCAACCTGAAACAGGCCTCCCACGGCCAAAACGGCCACCGCCAGCTGGAAGGCATCGGCGTTCTCCGGCTGGTTGGGATCCAGGATGAGGCTGATCAGCGGCGCGCCCAAGAACAGGAAGGCTGAGGCCGGGAGAACAGAGATGCAAACCCCAAGGCCAAGCGCCGTCTGGCTTGACAGGGCCGCCAGCTCATGATCACCGGAGCCGATGGCCCGGCCCACCCGCACCGTCGCCGCCTGGGAGAGGCCGATGGCAACCGCAAAGGCAATGGCGCAATATTGGCTGGCCACGGCGTTTGCCGCCAAGGCGTTGGTGCCGATGAGGCCCATCATGAGGGTGACCACCACGAACATGCCGGTCTCTGCCAGCTCTGTGCATCCGATCGGCAGGCCCAGCCGGAGGATCTCGGCAATCCGGTGCCGCTCGATGCGCCAGATCCGGTGCAAGAGGCGGTAGCGCCGTGTCCGGCGGTCGATCAGCACGAAGGCGAGGAAGGCGGCGAAGGCAAAGACATAGACAATAGCCGTGGCCACGCCGGCGCCGTCGAGCCCCATGGCCGGGAAGCCGAAATTGCCGAACATCAGCGCATAGTTGGCAAGCGCGTTGAGGCCAATGCCAAGCGAGTAGATCACCACCAGCGGCCGCATGCGCCCATGGGCGGCCAGGTGCTCGCTGAGGATGAACAGCCAGAGCCCGGGCAAAAGAGCGATCATCACATAGGCCAGATAAGATTGCGCCTTCGCCGCCAGGATCGGCGATTGGCCCAATGCGATCAGAATATGGTCGCTGTGCCACAAAATGATGAGGCAAGGCAGGGCCAGAGCCACGGCCACCCACGCAGCAGCGCGCACGGTGGGGCGAATGTCCTTGGTGCGCCGGCCGCCCAGATGCTGGGCCAGGATCGGCGAGACCGCCCCAAGAACGCCCATGGCGAAATACTCAAAATAGACAAAGAGGTGCCAGGCCAAGGATCCGGTGGCCAAAGCTTCCGGGCCAAGCCACCCCATCATCATTACATCGGTGGAGATGGTGGCGATGTAGGACAGGTGCGTGAGCGCCAGCGGCAGGCCGAGGCGCAAAAGCGCAAGCGCTTCTGTGGAACGCGGGGTGGGGCGGAAAAGGCGCGGGACAGACCAAAATCGGGAATAGGACATATGCAAGACCAGAATATTCGGGAGCGTTAGCAAGAGGAGGGCACACGGCCTTAAGCGCTGGCGGATCTCGGCCAGCGCGCATCGGGGCGCTGTGTGGCAGGGTGTGCTAACTGGTGGTTTGCATGGGGGCTGGTATAGACGAGTGCGCGAGGAAGCTCAACCTATTGCGCGCCCTTGCGCACGCGCGCGCCGTCATCCCGGAATTTTGCGCCAGCGAAACATCCGGGACCCAGGGGCAACACAGCTCAGGGTCAATCGCTCTGGGTCCCCGCTTTCGCGCGGATGACGAAAGTGGGTCAGTAACCACTGACGGAACTATGAGCCCGGCCTGTAAACACTCGCCCGCGCCGCGCGGATGTACTCCCGCCTGAGCTGAAGGGTCACCGGCCCCGGTTCTCCGCTTCCGATCCGCCTGCCATCTATCGTGCCGACGGGATCCACATAGCTGGAGGCCCCCGTCAGGAAGGCCTCATCGGCACCATATGCCTCCTCAAGCGTGATCTTGCGGGTTTCGATGGCCAGATTTTCAGCCTCCGCCACAGCCAGCATGGACTGCCGGGTGATACCATGCAGAATGTCATTGCTCACCGGGCGGGCAATGATGGTTCCGTCCGTGACGATAAAGAAGCTCGTCGCCCCGCCCTCGGTGATGAAGCCGTCCGGGGCGATCATCAGCGCCTCATCGGCCCCGGCCTCGTGGGCGGCCGTCTTGGCCAGAACCTGTCCGAGCAAGTTGGAGGTCTTGATATCGCGCCGCGCCCAACGCAGGTCCGGCGTGGAGTGCAGGCTGAGCGCCTTTGGCACATCATCTGCCCCTTGATGGTCTTGGGGTTGGGTGAAGGCGAAAATGTTGGGGACGAGGTCGGCGGCGTAAAGATAGTCCCGGTCGGCGGTGCCCCGGGTGATATGTAAATACATAAAGCCCTCACGCACGCCGTTGCGCGCCACCAGCTCCATCAGGACGGCAAAGAACGCGTCCTGGGTCATGGGTTCGGCAATGGCCAGTTGCCCTAACGAGCGGCGCAGACGGGCCATGTGACGGGGGAAATCGATGATCTGACCATCCAGAATGCCCAGGCCCTCATAGACCGCATCGGCAAACAGCAGGCCCCGGTCGAAAATCGGGAGCTTCGCGTCAGCTTCGCTTACAAACGCGCCGTTCAAGTAAACCGTCCGCTCCACGCTCTAATCCTTCAGCTCGAATGGATGCAGCCGCCTTGGTACGGCGCCCAAGACCTCTCATGCAACCGGAAACTTGGGGCTAAGCCGGCAGCGCGGCCCGGCGGCGGTATTCGGCAAAGGATATCAGCTCGCTGGTCGCCTCATCCCATAAACACAGGTGCACGCAGCGCAAGCTGTCCCATAAGGTCAGCCGGCCCACCTGTTTCAGCTCCGGATAGTCCTCCAGCACCTGGGGTAGCCGGTGAAATGGGATGCGGCTGGAGAGGTGGTGCACATGGTGTATGCCGATATTGCCGGTCAGCCACATGAGCGGGCGGGGCAGGTCGTAAAACGAGCTGCCGCGCAAGGCTGCATCCTCCCGGGACCAGGCGTCGCTGCGCGCCCAGTGGGTGTCGTCGAACTGATGCTGGATGAAGAACAGCCATACCCCAAGAGACGAGCCCAGAATGACCGTGGGCAGGTAGAGGGTGAGAAACACATCCATGCCCAGCAGGACGATGATGCCGGCCCACAGGGCCACTGCGCTCAGATTGGTGAAAATGACGCTGCGCAGGGGCAGACCGCCCATCTTCCACACATCGGTGGGAAACCTGTGGCGTATCAGGAACATGTAAGCCGGGCCAATGCCGAGCAGCACAAAGGGATGGCGGTAGAGCCGGTAGTGCAGGCGCCCCCAACGGCTGAGTTCGCCGTACTCCTCAACGGTCAAGGTATCGATGTCGCCAAGACCCCTGCGGTCCAGATTGCCGGACGTGGCATGATGCTGAGCATGGGAAAAGCGCCAGTAGTCATAAGGGGTGAGCGTAATCACCCCAAGGACACGTCCGACCCAGTCGTTGGCCTTGCGTGAGGAAAAGAAAGAGCTATGGCCGCAATCATGCTGCACCAGGAACAGGCGCACCAGAAAAACCGCAGCAGGCACAGTTGCCAACACGGCAAGCGCCGGATGAACCTGCAAGAGGCTCCAGGCCAGCACGCACGCGCCCGCGAAAGGCACCACGGTGGTGAGAAGTTCAATAATGGCCTGGCGATCATCAGGCAATTGGTAGGATGCCAACCGCGCGATCCAAGACCGTGAGCTGCCGCTCACGCGGAATTTCTTTTCACTAAAAAGGAACTTTCTAAGAAGCGGTTGCCCAGGCCCATCCCGAACGGAGATCTGGCCTATAGCACGAGCGGGCCTAGTTTGGTCAAAGGTCATTGGCCAATTGGTGTAAAAATATCCGTGATGGTTAGCGTGATCATAAAGCGTGGGAGGGGGTGAGTTTAACTGGCGAGATTCGCTTTCAACCTCTATCTTGCCCCCTCAATGAACCTTTGGGAAAAGATAGCCGCACTCCTGGCCGACGGGGCTCAGACCCTCTCCAACTGGCTGCGCACTGGCGAGCCGGAGGAACAGGTTGCGTTCACCATCGGTGTGATCGCTCTTGGCGCCAAGATGGCCAAGGCAGACGGCGTGGTTTCCCAGGCCGAGGTCGCCGCCTTCAAGCAGGTCTTCACCGTGCGCGACGAGGAGCTGGCGAACGTCGCCCGGGTCTTCAATCTGGCAAAGCAGGATGTGGCGGGCTACGACGCCTACGCCCGGCGCCTGGCACGCCTGTTCAAGGACAAGCCGGAGGTGCTGGAAACCGTTCTGGACGGCCTCTTCCACATCTCCAAGGCCGATAATGTGGTGCATCCTGTCGAGCTGGATTATCTGCACTCGGTGGCCGAGATCTTCGGCATGAGCGAGGAGTGCTTCGCGCGGGTCAAGGCCCGTCATCTGGTTGGAGATCTGAACCCCTATATGGTGCTGGGCATCGGTCCGGATGCGAGCAATGATGAGATCAAGGACTGGTACCGCAAGCTGGTGCGTGAAATTCACCCCGACAAGCTGGTGGCCAACGGCATGCCGGAGGAGGCGGTGGATCTGGCCGGCAAGTCCCTGGCCACCATAAACGCAGCATATGACGAGGTGGCCCGGGAGCGCGGTCTCTAGTGCGCACCTGCCTGCCCCATATCTGGAAGCCGGCCAGCAGCTATAACGAACGTCAAGGCGGCGCTGAGGTGGATATGCTGGTGCTCCATTATACCGGAATGGTCAGCGCCGAAGCGGCTGTGGAGCGTCTGTGCGATCCCGACATTGAGGTCTCCTGCCAGTATCTTGTCGATCTACAGGGCACCATTGTGCAGATGGTGCAAGAACAGCATCGGGCCTGGCAGGCGGGCAAGTCGTCCTGGCATGGTGTGACAGACAATAACAGCCGATCCATCGGGATTGAGATTCAGAACAAGGGCCACGAGTGGGGCTATCACCCGTTCCCCGACGTCCAGATGGACGCGGTGGAGGCCCTCTGCCTCGACATTTTGTCGCGCCATAAAATCGCGCCGCGCGATGTGGTGGCCCATTCCGACATTGCTCCGGGGCGCAAGCTCGACCCTGGCGAGCTGTTCGACTGGGAGCGCCTCGGTACGGCGGGCGTGGGTCATTGGGTGGAGCCGGCGCCGCTGGAGCCTGGCCAGTTCCTGCAAATGGGCGATCAGGGCGAACCGGTGGAGGCGCTGCAAACCATGTTTGCCCTCTATGGCTATGGCATAGAGGCAAACGGGCACTACGACCAGCACACCTACGATGTGGTGCTTGCATTCCAGCAACACTGGCGCCAGGAGCGCTGCGATGGGGTGGCGGATGTCTCCACCATCAAAACCTTGCGCAACCTGATCGCCGCGCTGCCGGGGAGTTGACGGCATCAGCGCCAGGGCCTAGAGGAAACCGGCCAGCTGACCGGATGGCCGCTCTGAACCGTTTCTCGCGGCGAGGGGAGGAAAGTCCGGGCTCCATGGAGACACGGTGCCGGGTAACACCCGGCGGGGGCAACCCCAGGGACAGTGCCACAGAAAGCAAACCGCCCGCCCTCCCTCGGGAAGGTGAGGTAAGGGTGAAAGGGTGCGGTAAGAGCGCACCGCGCACCTGGCAACAGGGGCGGCACGGTAAACCCCACCGGGAGCAAGACCGAATAGGGGCGGTACGGCCCACCCTATGGGTGGCCAGAGCGCGTCTTTAGCTCACCGCCCGGGTTGGTCGCGCGAGGCACATGGCAACATGTGTCCCAGATGAATGGCCATCCAACGCGCTAAACCTTCGGGCAAGGCGTGTGGACAGAACCCGGCTTATAGGTCAACTGGCAGCTCAAAAGGCCGGCTCGGAGGTAAACCCTTCGGGCCGGCGCCACTCACTG
>JBCDDQ010000284.1:0-6452 GCA_039180225.1 Pseudomonadota bacterium | reverse complement strand
TGAGAAGGTCCTCGCTTTCGCAAGGACGCGGGAAGCACTACTGGCTGGCCCAAATGATGCGGGACATCCACACCACATCATCATTATCCACTGAACGCACCCCATGTTCGGGATTGACGGACTCCAGCTCAATTCGCCGCGCATTCTGGTTTTTCAGCACCTTGGCCATCACCTCTCCATGGACGGTTTTGACCACCACACGGTCCCCGACTCGTACAGACACGTTGGGAGACACAATAATCGTATCTCCCGAGCGGTATGCCGGCTCCATGCTGTCGCCGGAGATCTGCAGAGCATAGGTGTTCTCATCGGAAATATTCGGAAACAGGATCTGCTCCCAGCCTTCCCCAGTGGGAAAGCCGCCATCGTCAAACAATCCGCCCCGCCCAGCCTGCGCAAAGCCGATCAATGGGACGGTCTTCAGACGCCGCGCTCTCGACTTGGAGCTTTTGTCCACCAGGGCCGCGAACTGATCGATCGGTTCACCGGTCACCCGCAGGATCTTGGAGATGCTCTCCGTTGAAGGCCAGCGCTCGCGCCCGTCCGGGGAGATCCGCTTGGACTTGTTGAAGGTGGTGGAATCGAGCCCGGCCCGCTTGGCCAATCCCGATGCAGTCAGTCCGTGTTCTTCAGCGATTTGATCGATGGCATCCCAAACCTGGCGATGACTGAACATTCTCGTGCGCCTCCTGATTGGTTACTGCGCAATATATAGGAAACAAAATCCAGAAAACAAACGCGTTTCACGCCTTGCTGTTGGAAAAATGCAAGTCAACTGGAAAGCCGCGGACAACCGGAGTAAGGAGACCTGATGGAGCACACCATCTTTAAAGTCTGCGACAGCGAAGCATGGGCTGAAGCCAAGCAAAATGGCCGATTTCAGGGCGCGCCGGTTGATCTCGAAGATGGGTATATCCATTTTTCCACAGCAACACAATTGGCAGAAACATTGGCCAAGCATTTTGCTGGTCAGGAAGATCTGGTGCTGGTGGCCGTGCGCACGGCCAGCTTGGGGCCAAGCCTCAAGTGGGAGGTCTCCAGGGGCGGTGCACTGTTTCCTCATCTTTACGAAGATCTGGATCTGAAACACGTGAGCTGGGAACACCCGCTGGCCCTGACCGACGGGCGCCATGTGCTGCCGGATCTGGAGCGCGAATGAACGTGCTGGACACCATAGGCCTGCGGCTCATGCGGATGTTCAATGCCGAAACGGCCCATGGCCTTGCCATCACCGCCTTGAAGTCTGGCCTCACCAGCGCACGCCCCGCCACGGTGGACCCGAAACTGGAAGTTCAAGCTTTCGGACTGACTTTCCCGAACCCGGTGGGTCTTGCTGCCGGATTTGACAAGGATGCCGAAGTGCCCGATGCGATCCTGCGCTTAGGGTTCGGGTTCGCGGAGGTGGGAACGGTCACGCCCCTTGCCCAGCCCGGCAACCCAACGCCGCGCATGTTCCGCCTTACGGCAGACCGGGCCGTGATCAACCGGCTGGGGTTTAACAACCAGGGTCACGCCGCAGCACTGGAGCGGCTCCAGGCGCGGCCGAAAACGGGGATCGTGGGTGTCAATATCGGCGCCAACAAGGACAGCAGTGATAAGATCGCCGACTATGTGCTGGGGGTGCAGACCTTTGCCGGCCTGGCCTCTTACCTGACGGTCAATGTGTCCTCGCCCAACACGCCGGGCCTGCGCGGCCTGCAGGACCGCGGCGCCTTAGAGGAACTGCTGGCCCGCGTGCTGGCGGCCCGCGCCGAGGCTGCCGCGCAGCCGCCTGTGCTGCTGAAAATCGCACCTGACCTGGACGACGAGGCGCTCCACGATATTGCAGAGGTGGTGTTGGGCGCGGGCATTGACGGGGTTATTGTCTCCAACACCACAATCAGTCGCCCGGCGCTTGCCTCGCCTGAACGACACGAGCAGGGCGGCCTGTCAGGCGCGCCCTTGTTTGAGCTCTCCACGCAGATCTTGGCCAAATTCTACCTGGCCACCCGCGGCAAGATCCCACTGATCGGCGTGGGCGGCGTGGATTGTGGTTCCGCGGCGTGGGAAAAGTTGCGCGCCGGCGCCAGCCTGGTTCAAATCTACAGCGCCATGGTCTATGAAGGGCCAGATTTGGCTCGCAACACCGGCCAACAATTATCTCAACAACTCAATCGCTCCGGTTACGACACGCTGAGCGCTGTGACGGGAACCGGCGCAAAGGAATGGGCTAAGGCATGACCGTTACAATCTGGCATAACCCAAGATGTTCCAAATCGCGCCGCGCATTGGCGCTCATTCAAGAGCAGGGCATCGACCCTGAGATCGTCAACTACCTGGAGACCCCGCCATCCGCACAAGAACTCAAAGAGCTGGCCGAACTCCTGGGCCAAGGCCCCGATGAGTTCATCCGCAAGGGCGAGAAGGTCTACAAGGAGCTGGAGCTGAAGGGCTCCGATGATCAAACCCTGTTTGCCGCCATGTCGGGCAACCCGATCCTGATCGAGCGGGCCATCGTGTTTGCCAACGGCAAGGCCGTCGTGGGTCGCCCGCCGGAGGACGTTCTGGAGATCCTCTAGGACGAGGGTGGAAAGCGCTCGCGCATCAGCGCCGGCACCCGCGCCAGGAGCGTGAGCGCCCGCGCCACCAAGAACAGCATCACGCTGGCCCAAAGCCCGTGGTTACCGAAAACGTCTGTGAGGGTTTGCCAGGCGGCCAGGAACACCAAGAGGCTGAGCAGCATCATGTTGCGCAGATCCTTCGATTGGGTGGCACCAATGAAGATGCCGTCGAGCTGATAACAGCCGACGCCAAGGACAGGTGCGGCGATAATCCACCACAAATAGAGGCGTGCCGTATCCCGGATCTCCTGGTTCACGGTCAGTGCGTCAATCACAAGCGGCCCCAAGGCCCAGGTCAGCAACGCAAACACCACGCCCACAACAAGTGCCCACTGGCTCGACAACACCGCGTAGACCCGGAACCTCAACCGGCTTTTAGCGCCCACGGCCTGGCCGACCAGCGCCTCAGCAGAGTGGGCAAATCCGTCGATGAGATGGGTTCCGAACACCATGATGTTCATCAGGATCGTGTTGGCTGCGAGAATCACGTCCCCCACTTCCGCTGATTTTGCCGTGAACAGCACAAACACAAAGACGGCGGCCACGGAGCGCACCATGATGTCGAAGTTCACCGCATAGGTACGCCGCAGCTGCGCCCGGTTCAGCACGCGGGCCAGATCCCAATGACCGCCGCGTCGTTTGAGTTCAAGATGGGCCGCCCATACGCCACCGGCAGCCGCGACTACGGACGCGAGCAAGGTGCCCAGTGCCACCCCGTCCGCGGTCATCCCAACCCCAAGCACCAGGACCACATCAAACACCATGTTGGAGATGTTCAGGAGCAATTGCAGCATAAACGCTGTGCGCGCCTGTCCAAGACCAATGAACCAGCCCAGGAACGCATAGTTCGCGAGCGCAAAAGGGGCCGACAGAATGCGGATCTGGAAATAGGTGCGGGCGTGGGATTCCACCTCGTCTGAGCCCTGCAACAAAGCAAACGAAACGTACTCAATCAGCGGGGAAAGGGCAATCAAGGCGAGCCCTATCGCCACGCCGATCATCAGCGCGCGCACCAGTACCGCGCGCACTTCTGCAGTGTCCTTTGCCCCGTGGGCTTGGGCGCTCAGCCCGCCCGTACCCATGCGCAAAAACCCGAACGCCCAGAACACGAGGGAGAAAATCATGGCGCCCAACGCAACGGCGCCAATGAAGTAGGCCTGGGGCAACCGCCCGATCACCCAGGTATCAACCAGACCAATCAGCGGTTCGGAGACGTTGGCTGCCATAATGGGCAGGGCAATCGCCAACACCGTCCGATGACCGGAGTGCGGCCGCAGCCAGCCGGGAACCATGTGCGCCATCATGCCTTGCGCCACCCCACTATCCAATTTTCGGTATCAGACCTCAGAGAACCCATGATTTACCCAAATTTAAGGTTAACCGAACATGATCGTTGACAGTCAGTTTGTATAGGGCGTGAAAGCTATGCGGGGCGAGTTGAAGTATATTTTGCCGGCGATCCTTATGTTGGCGGTTGCCGGGTGTAAACCGGCGACCACGTCGGGCAGTGGTACGGGCACGGGTACAGGTACAGGCACCGGAACCACAACAACAACGACTCCCACCAGCCCAACAGGCCCCACGGCCATCACCACAAATGCCAACGGCTTTGCTGTGGGCCCCTCTTCTGCCTCCAACAATGTGGAGAACTCCGCGGAAGCCATTCCCGTTGCTGCGGTAGGCGTGATCGTCACGCCGAACTTCTACACCCGCAACGGCGTTCACCTGGGGGTGGACGAAGGCCCGGTCGACTGGGTTCAGGTGACCGTGGAAGGCACATTGCTTGACGGCACATCGTTCCCGGCCGCCTATGAACTGCGCGACCATGACGGCCTTGGTAACGAGTATTGGGCCATCAACGAAGAGACCGACAGTTTCCTAGAGAAAGCTTTGCCCTCCACCGCGAACGTGGATGTGTGGCGCTATGTAACAACCGACAAACGCGGCGCCGGTGGCCCGTGGGTTGTGTATTTCGCCAACGGGACCAAAACCGCCGTGGCCAACCTGCCCGGCGGCAGCGCCACTTACACGGGCGGGTTCTTCGGGGAATCCACCCAAGGCGGCGACGGCAGCCACAAGGGCGAATGGTGGACCACGGCCGATATGAGCTTCAACATGAACTTCGCCGCGTCCACCTGGACCGGCAACATGACCAACATGCAGCATATCAACAAGGAAGATACGAACATCATCGTGAATGCGGGCAACTGGAACCAAGTGCCGTTTGACAGCACAAACCCGCCCGCGACGCCCGATGCGGCTGATCATCCTTCGTTGCCACTGCAAGGTGATATGCAGGGCGTCATCACCGACAACGATTTCCACGGCATTCTGCGCATCACCAATCAGGGCAACCCTGGCTATGTGATCGACAAGTCCGCCGTGGTGGGCAGCGTGTATGGCCCCAACGGGGAAGATGTGGCCGGTTCTATCGGCTTCAGCGGCACCAAACCAAGCGGCGGCAACCGCGCCGACCTCCTGCTGCGCGGAGGCTTCCGCGCCACCCGCTAAGGTACGTTTCGTCTTTTGAGTTGTAAGTCAGCGTAATCAATCCAGTGAGTTTGAGATGTTTTGGTCTTGGAGATCTGAGTGCGATTTTGTGCGCTTGCAGCGTTGCGGGGAGCAACAGCGGTAATTGCCATTGCCGTTGCCAGCCCGTTCGCGCTTGCCGCCACCCAGCATCCACCTCTGCCGAAGTCTTTAAGCGTCCCGAAAGCTGACCCCGATGCACCCGCTTGGGCCCGCGATGAAGGCCGCAAGCTGCATTTTTTCTCCAGCCTGATTGCCGCACATGAGCTTGACCGCCTGGAAGAGGCGATGGCGCAATATCCCTTCAAGGGTAAGTTTGCCGAACAGCGGACCCGCTTCTTTGAGGCGGCCATCTTGCGCCGGCGTGGCCAGCCGGAGGAGGCGGTGAAGATTTACCGGGATATGTTGGCCGAGCAGCCCGGATTGGGCCGTGTGCGCGCAGAACTGGCCGCGACCCTCTATGAGATGGAAGATGATGATGCGGCCAAGCACCATCTCAACCGGCTTTTGTCGGCAAATGCCAACGATGCAAACCGCAAAGTGTTCCAGAACCTTCTGGACCATATTGATGAGCGCCGGCCCTGGCAGTTTGGTGGCTATCTGACGTTGGCGCCCAGCACGAATTTCAAAAAGGGCTCGCGTCACAAGACCATCGCTTTTGGGCCGTTCAACCTGGACATCGACAACAAGGAAAAAAGCGGCATTGGCCTCAAAGGCGGCCTCTATGGCAGCTACAACCACAAGGTCACCAAGGATCTGTCGATCATTGCGGCCGGTGCGGTGGCCCACAGCGAGTATCCCGGTAGTGATTTTGACGATACGCAGCTGAGCGGCAATCTGGAGATGCGGCGCACCAATGGCCCAAACTCGGTGGGCATTGCGATCACCTCGTTCCGCCGGTGGTTGGGCGGCGAGGGCCATTCTCACGCGGTCGGTCCGCGGGTGACCGTGAAAAAGCAGGTCGGCCCGAAAGTCTCCGTGCGCACCACGCTGGACTATATGGAAAAGCGCTATGACGATGCCAAATACCTGAACGGTCGCGATTTCAACGCAAATATTCGGGCAACCGTAGGCATCGCCCCGCAGGAGGCTCTGTTCCTGCTCTACGGAGTGACCCGCAGCCTCTCCAAGCTCAATCACAACGAATATTGGGGCGGATATGGCGGCCTTGGTCATTATAAAGAATGGCCCTGGGGCATCACCACCTACAATGAAGCGCGGTTGCATCAGTATTATTATGACAGCACGTATCCCAACAAAACGGCTCCGCGCCGGGACACGCGGCTGGCCTTCGTGAGTTCGGTGACCAAGCGCGACTGGAAC
>JBCDDQ010000283.1:0-6477 GCA_039180225.1 Pseudomonadota bacterium | reverse complement strand
TAAAACCACACTTCTGGAATCCATTCTGTTTCGCACCGGGGCGATCACCAGACAAGGCAAGGTTGCCGACGGCAACACCGTAGGAGACGCCGCCCCCGAAGCGCGCGCCCACGGCATGAGCGTTGAGCTCAATTGCGCACACACGGAATTTCTAGGCGACACCTACTCCTTCATCGACTGCCCGGGCTCGATTGAATTTTCCCAAGACCAGCAGGCGGTGCTGGCAGCCTGCGATGCGGCGATTGTGGTGTGTGAGCCTGACGAGAAGAAAGTGCCGGCCCTGCAGCTCATCTTGAAAACACTGGATGAGTATGAGGTGCCGCGGTTCTTGTTCCTCAACAAGATCGACAAGGCCGAAGGCCGGGTGCGCGATGTGCTGGACATGCTCCAGCCCGCCAGCGCCCATCCGCTGGTCTTGCGCCAGGTGCCCATCTGGGAGAACGGCATTGCCACGGGCTTTGTGGACCTGGCTCTGGAGCGCGGCTTCCTTTACCGCGAGCATGCGGAAAGCGAAGTGATCGACGTGCCGACCGAGCTCAGCGACCGCAAGGACGAAGCGCGCTTCTCCATGCTGGAGAAGCTGGCGGACTATGATGATGATCTGATGGAAGCCCTGCTGGAGGACATGGAGCCCCCGCGTGATCAGGTGTTCGGCGATCTCTCACGGGAGTTGGCCGAAGGACTGATTGTGCCGGTGCTGATCGGCTCTGCGGAAAACGGCAACGGCATCCTGCGCCTCTTGAAGGCGCTGCGCCACGAAGCCCCAACGGTGGAGAAAACCGCTGCCCGGCTCGGCGTGGCCGGGTCTGATGAGAGCGTGGTGCAGGTCCTCAAGACCTTCCACACCAGCCATGGCGGCAAGCTCTCCATCGCCCGGGTGCTGGCCGGCGATCTCGCCGATGGCACCACGCTCTATGACGGCAGTGGAAACTCCGCCCGGGTCTCGGGCATCTTCCAGGTGATGGGCCAGGAGCCGGCAAAGATCGGCGGTGCAAAGGCCGGCGACACCATCGGCCTCGGCCGTCTGGACGATGCGGCCACGGGCCAGACCCTGTGCTCGGAGAAAGGGGACACCAGCCAGGTGGCCCCCTTGCGGGTCGCGCCGGCGGTCTATGGCCTCGCCATCACGGCAGCCGACCGCAAGGACGAGGTGAAGCTCACCACAAGCCTGCAGAAGGTGTTGGAGGAAGACCCCTCCCTCAGCCTGGAGCACAACCCCACCACCCACGAGATGGTTCTGTGGGGCCAGGGCGAAATGCACCTGCGCGTTGGCCTCGAGCGGCTTGAAGGCAAGTATGGCATTGCCGCCACCACCCAGCCCAGAAAGGTCGCCTACCAGGAGACCATCCGCAAACCGGTCACCGAACGCGGCCGTCATAAGAAACAGTCCGGCGGCCATGGCCAGTTCGGCGATGTGGTGATCGACGTGAAGCCCATGCCGCGCGGCACCGGCTTCATGTTCGACGACACCATCACCGGCGGTGTGGTGCCCAAGCAGTACATCCCCGCGGTGAAGGCCGGCATTGAGGACTTCATGAGCCAGGGCCCCTTGGGCTTCCCGGTGGTGGACGTTGCGGTGACCTTGACCGACGGCTCCTATCACGCCGTGGACAGTTCCGAACAGGCGTTCAAGACCGCGGGCCGCATCGGCATGCAGGCCGCCATGCCCAATGCGGCGCCGGTGCTGCTGGAGCCCATTGTGCATGTCCAGGTCCATGTGCCGTCCGATGCCACCTCGAGGATCAACCAGATCGTCTCGCAGAGGCGCGGCCAGCTTCTGGGTTACGATGCCCGCGAAGGCTGGCCCGGCTGGGACACGGTGGAAGCCCACATGCCGGAGTCGGAGGTGCAGAATCTGATCATCGAGCTCAGATCGGCCACCGCCGGTGTGGGCACATTCACCTACGCCCATGACCACATGCAGGAGCTGACCGGCCGCGAGGCTGAGCAGATTGTGGAAGCGGCCAAAGCGGCGGAAGCGGCTTAGCCGATCCTGGGCCATAACAAACGAGAAGAGTGCCCCCGTGCCCGCCCGGCCCGGGGGCTCTCTGCATTCAGACCATAAGAACGAGGCAAGCAAAATGGCAGGCAAACTGACCCTTGATGAATTGAAGAAGCTGGTGACCGCGGGCGAGATCGACACGGTGGTGGCCGCCCAGGTGGACATGCAGGGCCGCCTGATGGGCAAGCGCTTCCAGGCGGAGTTCTTCTGCGAGAGCGCCTGGGAGGAGACCCATTCGTGCAACTATCTGCAGGCCACCGACATTGAGATGTACACGGTCGACGGCTATGCCTCCACAAGCTGGTCGGCGGGCTATGGCGACTACACCATGAAGCCGGATCTGGAGACCTTGCGCCGGGTGCCCTGGCTGGAGGGCACGGCCCTGGTTCTGTGCGATGTGCTGGACCACCACACCCATGCGGACGTGCCCCATTCCCCGCGCGCCATTTTGAAAAACCAGATCGCCCGGCTTGAGGATAAGGGCATGGCCGCCATGATGGCCTCGGAGCTGGAGTTCTTCCTCTTCAACGACAGCTATGAAGAGGCCGCCGCGAAGGGCCACCGCAACCTGGACCCCATCAGCCCCTATAACGAGGATTATCACATCTTCCAGACCACCAAGGAAGAAGAGGTCATGCGCGCCATTCGCAACGGGCTGCAAGGCGCCGATGTGCCGGTGGAGAACTCCAAGGGCGAGGCCGACCGGGGTCAGGAGGAGATCAACGTGCGCTACGCCGATGCGCTCACCATGGCCGACCGGCACTCCATCATCAAGAACGCCTGCAAGGAGATCGCCTGGACCAAGGGACGCTCGATCAGCTTCATGGCCAAATGGCATTATGATTTTGCCGGCAACTCCTCCCACATCCACCAGTCCTTGTGGTCGACCTCTGGCGAACCTCTGTTCTACGACCCCAATCAGCACCACGGCATGTCGGAGCTCATGTGCCATTACCTTGCGGGCCTGTTGAACCATGCCAGCGAGATCACCTATTTCCTGGCGCCCTACATCAACTCCTATAAGCGCTTCATGGAAGGCACCTTTGCCCCAACGAAAGCCATCTGGTCCATGGACAACCGCACGGCCGGTTACCGGGTGTGCGGCGCCGACACCAAGGCGGTGCGGGTGGAGTGCCGCGTGGGCGGGGCGGACCTCAACCCTTATCTGGCCTTCGCCGCCCTGATCGCGGCCGGGCTCGATGGCATTGAGCAGAAGATGAAGCTGGAGGACGCCTTCAAGGGCGATGCCTATGGCGCCCGGCGGGCCCGCGGCATTCCGGAAACCTTGCGCGATGCCACCGTCGCCCTGAAGAAATCCAAGATGCTGCGCGCCGCCTTCGGCGACGGCGTGATCGACCATTATGTGCGGTGCGCGGAATGGGAGCAGGAAGAATATGACCGCCGGGTCACCGACTGGGAAGTGAACCGCGGCTTTGAGCGGGCTTAGGGCTGAGCATTCGCGCCGTTGCACCTCTCCCGTGCCCTTGCGAAAGCGAGGGCCCATAGCTCGAACCTTTCCTTTGGCTCAGAAGGTCCTCGCGTGCGCAAGGACGCGGGCGGGAACGGCCTCAACCGGGCTCCGCGGCAAAACTCTCCCCATCCCGCGCGATCAAACAGGCCATGCCAAACAGCTCGCGCCCATGGGGTGAGGTCCAATCCAAATCCGGCTGAACCGCCACAATTGGATGCGGATCGGACGTATCTGCCACATAACTGGCTTGGCGGATAACCTCCAGATCCACCGTCTCCGCCACCCCGGCCCAGCTATAAAGATCGCGCGCATAGGCCCACAGGTTTGGATAGTCCGCCAGCCGGCGCAAGCAGCACTTGAAGAGTATGTGGTAGACCGCATCAAAACGCACCAACGTGGGGAAGAGCCGCAGATCTGTCTCCGTCAGCATTGCGCCGAAATAGTAGCGCGACGTTCTAAGCCGCTTTTCAAGCCGGTCCAAGGTCTCAAAGACCTCGTTAACAGCCGTCTCATAAGCATCCTGGGCATGAGCAAACCCGGCCCGGTAAACCGCATTGTTGAGACCCTGATAGACCACCTCGTTGGCCGCATCGATCTCCCGGGAGAGCGCCGCTGGGCGCAGGGTGAAATCCCGGCCGCGCCGGTTCGCCAATCCGTCAAACAAGCGCAGTATGTCGGCGCTGTCATTTGAAACGATCTTTTGATCCACGCAATCCCAAAGAACCGGCACAGTCACACGTCCGCTATAGGTTGCCTCATGCAGGCTGTAGAGCTGATGCAGGTGACGCACGGTTTTGGCTGCGCCGGGCACCTTCCAGGGCTTGCCCCCATTTGCAGCATAGCCCTCAACGCGCGGTCCATGGGCAAAATGGACCGGGATCAGATCTCCCAGTCCTTTCAATCCATGCACCAAGACGGCGCGATGCGACCAGGGGCAGCTCTTTGAGGCAATAAGCCAGAAGCGGCCAGGACATTCGCCAAGTCCGCGAGAACCTGTGATTGGACTGGCCGCACGCACATAGGCACCGGCCTCAATGGTCCTGTCTTCTTCGCTCCAGTTGCCGTTGATCAGCATGCCCATAGCACATCTCCTGTTTCGACGGAGCTGCGACCATAGTGAAATCGCCGCACTTTGCCTGTTCTCAAAGAAGCAGCTTTTGGTCTAAATTTGCGACCATGAAGGATCTTCCTCTCAACGCGCTGCGCGCCCTGGCCGCGGCCTATGAAACCGGCGGCATCCGGCCGGCGGGGCGCCGCCTCGGGGTGACCCATTCGGCGGTCAGCCGCCATCTGAGTGACCTTGAAAAGCTTTTGGGAGTACCCCTCTTCCAAAAGACCGGAGCATCGGCGCCCCTGGCCTTTACGCCGCAAGGCGAGATGCTGGGCAAGTCTGCCCTGTCCTGCCTGAGCGAGCTGGACAAATCCGTCACCGCGGTGCGCGAGGCCCGCCAAGGCAATTCGGTGGTGGTCGCCACCACGCCCTCCTTCGCCGTCCGCTGGCTGTTGCCCAGGCTGCCCGCATTTGAACAGCGTCACCCGAGCATTGAAGTCTCCCTGCTGGTGGATCAGCGCACCCGCTCGCCCGGAGAAGACAATGCCGATCTTGCCATCCGCATGGGCCGCCGGCCCCGGGGTGAGGACGCCTGCGAAGCGCTGATGGACGACGCGCTGTTCCCGGTGGCCAGCCCCGCCTACCTCGCAGAGCATGGCGCCAAGCTCGAAAGCGCGCGCCTCCTGCACGACCGGGATCCGGCAACGCATTGGGATGCGTGGAGGCGGGCCCACGGCCCTCAGCACTTGGACACCCGAAAGGGCTCCCGCTATTCCTCATCGGACTTGGTCCTGAAGGCCGCCGAACAGGGCATGGGCGTAGCGCTCGCCCGCGGACGCTTGGCCGCCGCGTCGCTGAAGGCCGGGATGCTGGTGCGCATGGTCCCGGAGTTTGAGGTGCAGGTAAAGTCAGCCTACTGGCTCATCCCCGCCCCTCAGGCACTAGCGCGCCATGCCGTCCAGGAACTGGTGAACTGGTTGAGGGCGGAGGCAACCGTGAAATAACACTTCCCTCCGCGCTAATCCTCCACCGGCTCCACCCCGCACCATTCGGCAATAAACAGAGCCATCACCTCGGTGATGCGCTGCACCGACGCCAGGTCCACCCGTTCATCGAAGCTATGGATGTTCTCTGCGGTGCAGCCATAGTTCAACGCCGGAATATCGTCGAACAGCACATAGACCCGGCTGTCCAGATAGGCTGTGGCGAGTTGGGTCTTGAGCGGACGGCCCATCACCTCGGCATGCACCGCTCCCAGAACCTCTTCGGCCTCAGACCCGGGTGTCAGCTCATAGCCATCGGCCACGAACCCGTTAAACGTCAGACGTGGCGGATTGTTGGCCAGGAAGGTGTCTTGGCGCGCATAATCGGCAATGCAGGCTTCGATCTCCTTGCGCGCTTCTTGCGCACTGGCACCCGGCAGGATGGAGATCCGGCAATCGATCTTGCACCAAGCGGGAACGGAAGAGGCCCAGTCGCCCCCTTCAATCTTACCCAGGTTGAGGTTGATGGGCTTGGCGGTGTCCGAGAAGAGCGGGTGGCTGAGCCGCGCTTCGTTCCACTTGGCCTCCAATTCTCTCAGCGCGCCCACCACCCGGTAGGCTGCATCAATGGCATTGGCCCCCTCGCCCATGCTGGCCACATGAACGGGGTGCCCGCGCACCTCAAACTGGAACCACAGAACACCCACATTGGCCCGAGTGAGGTTTTCTCCTGCGGGCTCCGGCACCAGGGCCGCATCCGCCTTGTAGCCGCGCAGATGGGTCATCAACGCGCCGTTGCCGGTGGATTCCTCCTCCACCACAGACTGCACGTAGACGGTCCCCGCCGGCTGCAGCCCCACGGCACGCAGGGCGTCCAGCGCAAACAGGTTGGCGCTCACCCCGGCCTTCATGTCCCCGGCGCCGCGGCCATACATCCAACCATCCTTGATCACCGGATCATAGGGCCGGG
>JBCDDQ010000282.1:0-6484 GCA_039180225.1 Pseudomonadota bacterium | reverse complement strand
GGCAGGGAGAAGATCAAGAATGTGTGCCTGGTGATCGACCATGACGATATGGTGAACGGCGAGGAGACATTGCTGCTGAACGGCGCGGAAGTGGGGACCGTCAACAGTCCGTGTTACTCTCACCGTCTGGCCAAATCTTTGGCTCTGGCCCACGTGGCTCCGTCCGCCTCTGGTGTGGGAACAACACTTCAGGTGAAAGGTGATGGGATCGACACTTCCGCCAGCGTCGTCAACATGCCGATCTACGATCCGCAGAAAGCCAATACGCACGCTTGAAATCTCCGCGCCGGGCGTTATCGTCCCTCTCCCCCTATCTGGTGAGAGGCCCAACCCATGGCGAAAAAACACAGCTGGATTGCTTTGCAGGCGCAGCGCGACGATTGGCTGAGCAAAGTGCAGGAACCGGTCGTTGATCCAGAGCGCGAGATCGTCGACCCGCACCATCATTTGTGGGACCGGGAAAACGCTCTCTACGAGCTCGACCAGTTCTGGGCGGACACAGAGACCGGACACAAGGTCGTGCAAACAGTGTTCGTGGAGTGCGGCGAGAGCTATCGCACGGAGGGGCCCGATCATCTGCACCCAGTGGGAGAAACGGAATATGTGGCCGCCATGGCCAAGGCTTCTGAGGCCGACCCATCACGCGCCACCATCGCCGGGATCGTGTCCCATGCCGATCTGAGAGGGAACCGGCTGGATGAGGCGCTGGACGCTCATGAGGCCGCCGGACAGGACCTTTTCCGCGGCATTAGACATTCAGGCGCGTACGAAACCGAAGAGGACATACTCACCATTCCCCCCCGAGGCGCGCACGGCCTCTATGCCGACCCAGCCTTCCGGCAAGGCCTGGCCAAGCTGGGTGAGCGCGGGCTGACCTATGATACCTGGCATTTCCACCACCAGATCGCAGACTTTCGCGCCTTGGCCGAAGCGGTGCCGGGAACCACGCTGGTGATGGACCATTTCGGAACGCCCCTGGGCGTCGGTCACTATGCCGGCAAGCGTCAGGAGATTTTTGAGAGATGGAAAGACGATGTTGCCGCCGTTGCAGAGTGCCCCAATGTGATCGCCAAGCTGGGCGGCATGGCCATGCCCGACAACGGATACGGCTGGCACGAGCGCGATTTACCGCCCACCTCCGATGAATTCGTTGAGGCTCAGGCGCCCTGGTATCACCACACCATTGCCTGCTTCGGGCCGGAGCGCTGCATGTTTGAGAGCAACTTCCCGGTAGACCGGGCATCCATCAGCTATCCGGTTTTGTGGAACGGCCTGAAGAAGATCGCTGCCGCCTACAGCCAAGAGGCGCAGGAGGCCATGTTCTGCGGCACAGCCCGGCGCGTTTACCGCCTCACATCACCGGCCTAAACGCCCCTTTCGCGCCTCATTCAGCGGTAAACAATGCGTTAACGCTCCAACGCTAGGATCGCCGAAATTTGCCGACGCTCGTTCGTCATCCTTTAAAGGGTGCAGCCCATGAAGCCCTCATTTGTTCTCCGTTCGCTCCTGGCCGTTGTTGCAGCATCAACCCTCAGCGCCTGCAAAACCGGCCCCACCATTGACGATGGCGGCTCCAGCTTCCGCACCGCCTCCTACAGCAAGCCGCACTTCGGCGCTTTGGGTGCGCGAAACTGCTTGATGCGGGCGATGTATTTTGAGTCCATCCGCTCCAGCCGCGAAGGTTTGCTGGCCGTGGGCACGGTGGTCATGAACCGGGTCGAATCCCCTAAGTTCCCGAACACCGTGTGCGGTGTCGTCGGTCAGCGCCGGCAGTTTGCACCGGGCGTTCTGACCCGGAAGATGCGGGGCGACCAAAAGGAACTGGCCGACCTGGCCGATGACATCCTGGCCGGCAAGCGCCATCCGGGCGTAAAACGCGCCAAGTTCTTCCATCAGGCCGGATTGACCTTCCCTTACAAGAACATGCACTATGTTCTGGAAGCAGGCGGCAACGCCTTCTATGAGAAACGCAGCCGCAAACGGCGACGGCGCGGCTAACCCTAAACGCTCGTGCACAGTCGTTTGCGATCATTGCAACGCCATATTCACTCCGTTATAAAATAACAAACCCCCAATATGACGAAGGAGAAATGTCATGCGGTTTCTGCTTTCAACTGCACTATTGACGTGCCTGCCGGCCATTGCCTTGGCCGCAGACGACGGTCACACCGAGCTTGGCGCGCACGAGCATGGCGTAGGTATCTTCAACGTGGCCATTGATGGCAACACCCTTGCCATGGAACTGGAAGCGCCCGGCGCAGACATTGTGGGCTTTGAGCATGCCGCCAAGTCGGCCAAAGACAAGGCAGCCATCAAAAAGGCCAAGGCCACGCTGGCTGATCTGCACCACGTGGTCGACCTTCCAGCCGCTGCCAGTTGTAAGTTGACCAAGGCGAACATCGAGCTGCATTCCGAGGGTGGCGACCACGGCAAGCATGACGATCATGACCACGGAAAGAAAGCTGAAAAGCACGACGACCACAGTCACGACCATGACCACGCCAAAAAGGCCGAAAAGCACGACGACCACAGTCACGACCATGACCACGGCAAAAAGGCCGAAAAGCATGATGATCATGACCACGCAAAAGAAGCTGGCCACACCGAGTTTCATGCCGAATATGAACTGAATTGCGCAAAGCCGGGTCAGCTCACCGCCTTCCTCTTCACCTACTTCAAGAACTTCAAGGGTGCTGAGGAACTGGAAGTCAGCATCACCGGCCCCAGCGGTCAGAAGAAGTTTGAGGTGAAGCGTGGCAACGTAAAGGTTGACCTTGCCGGCATCATGTAATCATCCTGCCAGGCGATGGTTGACGCTGAAACTGCACTGAACACTGCTGAAACGCCCGACATCATATCGATGACGGGCGTTTCCTTTGCGTGGCCGGGAGAGCGGTCATTCCGGCTGACCATCGATGATTTCACTCTCAAGCGGGGCACACGCACCCTGCTGCTTGGCCCCTCGGGTAGCGGCAAGTCCACCTTGCTCAGCCTGTTATGCGGCATCACACAACCCGATCGCGGCACCATCACGCTTTTGGGCACAGACCTGACCACCCTGTCCAGCGCCGCCCGCGACCGGTTCCGGGCCGAGCATATCGGCATCATCTTCCAGATGTTCAATCTCTTGCCCTATGGCACGGCGCTCGACAATGTGTTGCTGCCCCTCAGCTTTGCGGCCGGCCGGCGGGACCGGATCCGCAAAGGGGGCTCAGAAGACGAAGCGGCAACGCAAATTCTCGGCGCCCTGGGGATCGATGGCGAACTCTTAAGCGGTGGCACAGCCCAACTGAGCGTGGGCCAGCAACAACGGGTGGCTGCGGCCAGGGCCCTCATCGGAGCGCCGGAGATCATCGTCGCTGACGAACCCACCTCTGCCCTCGACACCGAACGGGAAGATGCCTTCCTCGGGCTGCTGTTTGATCAGATTAAGGCGGCAGGCTCTACCCTGATCATGGTCTCTCACGACGAGAGTCTCGCCCCCCGGTTCGATCAGGCGCTGAACCTGACAGACCTGATCAGCAAGGAGGCGCCGGCCGCATGACCGTGATCCGCCTTGCACTTCAATCGCTCAAGAACAGATGGCTCACCGCGCTGCTGACCGTTCTGGCCATTGCGGTCAGTGTTGTGTTGCTGCTGGGCGTGGAGAAAGTGCGCACCGGCGCCAAGGCCAGCTTTGCCAACACCATATCCGGCACGGATCTGATCGTCGGCGCGCGCAGCGGCGGTATCCAATTGCTGCTCTATTCGGTGTTCCGCATCGGCAACGCCACCAACAACATGACCTGGCGCAGCTACCAGCAAATTGCCAACCGCCCAGAAGTGGCCTGGGCCGTGCCGCTGTCTTTAGGCGACAGTCACCGCGGCTTCCGGGTCCTGGGCACCACCACCGACTATTTCGACCATTACAAATACCGCCAAACCCAGAGTTTGCGCTTTGCGGTCGGGAAGCGGTTTGACGATCTGTTCGATGCGGTGCTGGGCGCAGATGTGGCCGCAGAGCTCGGCTACGCGGTGGACGACAAGATCATTGTGGCCCACGGCATCGGCGCAATCATCACGGCGAAGCATGATGACAAACCCTTCCGCGTCAGCGGCATTCTGGCAAAGACCGGAACGCCTGTGGACCGAACCGTTCACGTCAGTCTGGAGGCCATCGAAGCCATCCATATTGATTGGCAGGACGGGCGCCCGATCGCCGGCGGGCAGATCTCGCAAGATGACGTGCGCAAGATGACGCTCCGGCCCAGCGCCATAACGGCGGCGATGATCGGGCTGAAGTCAAAGATCTCCACCTTCAAACTGCAACGCTACATTTCCGAGTACCGGCGCGAACCGCTCTCAGCGATCCTGCCGGGCGCAACGCTATATGAGCTCTGGGCCTTGATCGGCACGGCCGAGACAGCCCTTCTCATTGTCTCCGTCATGGTGGTGATCACCGCAATCTTAGGCATGATCACCATGATCCTGGCCACCTTGAATGAGCGACGACGGGAGATGGCGATCTTGCGCTCTGTCGGGGCAGGTCCAGGCACGGTGGTGGGGCTGCTTCTCTCAGAAGCCGCACTCTTGACCCTTGCCGGGGTGGTGCTTGGTATTCTGGCCACTTATGGGCTGCTGTTCACACTGAGACCCGTTATCGATTCTCTTTACGGGCTCTATCTGGACATCTCCCCGCCGGCCGCCAAGGAGTGGCTGGCGCTGGCGGCCATCGTCGCGGGCGGCGTGATCGCCGGTCTGCTTCCGGCGATCCGAGCGTACCGCCAATCGCTTGCCGACGGGATGACCGTGCAGAGCTGACCGCATCGGTTCCGATCCCGATCTTCTTGTGCATGATCAGATGAACGTTCATAGTTCCCTCATACCGGGGCCGGGCAAGTGAGGTTGGCATGAAGGGTGTGGTGTTTCCAGGCAGTCGCCAGGTGGAGTTCGTCAACTTTCCTGATCCGACACCAGGTCCAGGAGAGGTGGTGCTGGAGATCAAGGCATCTGGGATGTGCGGCAGTGATCTGCACTTCTACCGGGCCGCAGAGGGGGCTAAATCAATCGGTCTCATTCTGCCTGAAGGTCATGGACCGGTGATTGCCGGTCATGAGCCTTGTGGTGTCGTGGTGGCCAGAGGGCCTGGATTGGAGGCCGATGTGGCGCCGGAAGGAGCCCGGGTCATGTGCCACCACTACAAGGGCTGTGGCACATGCCAGGACTGCCGGGCCGGTTGGCAACAGCTCTGCCCTGATGGGTTCGTGGTGTATGGCGCCACGGCTCACGGCGCTCATGCCGCCTATATGAAAGTGCCGGCCAGCACGCTCGTCACTTTGCCGGAAACGCTGAGCTTTTCCGCAGGGGCCGCGATCTCGTGTGGCACCGGCACCGCGTTCAATGCATTGAAGCGTATGAACCTGACCGGTCGCGACACGATTGCAGTGTTCGGCCAAGGCCCGGTTGGCATCAGCGCCGTGATGTTCGCCAACGAAATGGGCGCCCGCGTCGTTGCGCTGGATGTGTCGGAGGAGCGGCTGGAGCTGGCCCGCTCATTCGGCGCGCACGAGACCATCAACCCCGCCACTGACGATGTGATTGAGGCAATACGCGATCTTACAGAGGGCCGCGGCGCCACCATGGCACTCGATTGCAGCGGCGCACCTGACGCGCGGGTTCAAGCGGTCAGGTCCACCCGCACCTGGGGCACGGTGTGTTTCGTGGGCGAAGGCGGTACGGTGACGCTGGACGTCTCAAAGGACATCATGCGCAAGCAGCTGACCATCATCGGTTCGTGGACGTTTTCGAGCTACGGCCAGGCCGAATGCGCAGAGTATATCGCCCGCCGGGGCATCGATCTTGATCGTATCTTCACCCATCGCTTCAAGCTGGACGAGGCTAAGGCGGCCTACGAGTTGTTTGACAAGCAGACCTGCGGAAAGGGCGTATTTGAGTTTTAGGCAAGCGCCTTTATGCGCCCGAGTAAACCGTAAGGCCAGCCCTATCGTAGCCCCTAGAACCAACGCGCTGCTATAGGTACGGCACATGACGAAATCGGGACATGATCATCAGCCGCGCATGGGGCGCATGCTGTGGTTTCAAGCGTTTCTTGGAGCCGTGTTGGGTTTGGTGTTCGGCATTGCACTCTTGATCTTCAATGTGGCCAACATGGGCACACTCTTGCAGAACTCCGACGTGAAGCTGCTTGCCGGCTTTCTCTACTTCTCTTCACTCATGAGCACATTCGCGCTTGGTATGGTTTCCAGCTACGTGCTGGGCCTCGGGACCGGCAGTTAGCGGCACAAAGGCTTATGGCCGGCCAGTCTTTGGATATGGGGGCGCACGTGCAGGAAGCCCCGGTACGCGCGCTCCAACAGCCAAGAAATCGGCGCATGCTGCGCGAGAGCGCCAAGCCACCGGAAGCGCGGCAGCTCAAGCCAAATCCGGCTGAATGCCGAGGCTCCGGACAGGAGTTCACCGCCGGGAGTTAGGACATGAAAGCGCG
>JBCDDQ010000281.1:0-6514 GCA_039180225.1 Pseudomonadota bacterium | reverse complement strand
TCCCCTCTCGAAACGGTGATCGCCGCCGATCTCGCGTTACGTCAGGAAAATGCACTGAGGTTCGACGAGGCGTTTGCCCGAGAACGCGCGGCCGGCTAACCGATCATTTCTGCTTGATGTCCAGGGTCTGCATATAGGCCACAAGATCCATCAGCTGCTGGTCAGGCAGGAAGCGCATGGCCAGCATGTCGGTGCCTGGAAAGCCATTCAGGATCTTGTGGAGCACCTGCTGAGGCCGATTGCGCGCCAGCCAGCCGAGGGAGGATTTATCCCCGCGCTCTCCGCGCAGATATGCCCGCCCATCCAGCTGGTGGCAGTTTGAACAAGCACCCTCAAAGATCGGCTGCCCCGCCGACGCAGTACCCCGCGACGCGCCATTCTCATCCAACAAGGCGCCCACGTTATACTGGCCCAAGCTCAAGAACAGACCCAGGATGTCGGCCACATATTCCGGCATCAGCTCCGCATCATAGGTGTGCGGCGTGGATCGGATCTTATTGGAGATCTCCTTCGGATCCAGACCCTCCATGGCCCTAAGACTGGTGAACGCACGCGACCTTGCGATACCTCCACGCTCTCCGTCGGCGCCCGAATAGTCCCAGCCATGGCAGGCCACACACCGCCATGTGCCGAGGCTCTTTGCGCTCACATCGGTTGGATAGGTCGCGTTGGCCTCGGCCGGCTCCTCTTTGCCCAGCATGGTGAAGAGGTTGTCGTAGAGCTTGCCCCCGATTGAGAGCACGAACACTTCACCTACATTTTCCTCGAGCTGCTGATCAACTGTCTGCGCTTTAACCGGCAAGACGGCACAACCCAAGACACACAAGAGACTGGCAATCAGCCGAGGCCACATAGTTAACCTCCGTTCACGCTTCTCTCCTAGCGCACCACCAGAACCGAACAGGTTGAGTGCCGGACGACGCGGCCTGCGGTTGACCCAAGCAGGTAGTCTTGCAAGCCCGGCCGGTGCGATCCGATGATGATGAGATCGGCCGCCATATCATTGGCGACCTCCAGAATGCAGGTTTTGGCATGGCCGGCGCGCACCTCAACTTCGACATTGTCACCAGCAACCGACGCCACACCTTCAAGCTGCTCCTGCGCATTGGCTTTGGATTTGTCCACCAAACCGGTTGGCAGCTCGGCAGCCACATAGGAGGGGATGTCCTCGACCACATAAAGCAGCCGGATGCGGCATCCATCATCGCCGAGGCGGTTGGCGATATCGATCGTAGCCCTGCCCTTGTCGAGATCTGACAGATCAATCGGCACCAATATGGTCTTGTACATTGTATTCTCCTTAAGACTGCGGGCTGTGGTTTGGCGCCCGCTTTCCCAAACTAGCGCGGGGAACTGTCGGCGCATTGATTGAAGTCAAACCCCGGCGCTGATACGCCCAGCGTTATTCAGCTTTTTGCGCTGCCGACCATGCGGCGTAACCGCCCGCCAAGGACAAGACCTCAGGATATCCCATATCCACCAAAGTCTTGGCGGCCAAAGCGGAGCGCCCGCCCGTGCCACAAAAGAGCACCAATCTGCGATCAGTGGTCAGGGCATCGTTGTAGATCGGGCTTTCCGGGTCGGCCATAAATTCCAGAAGGCCGCGCGGAGCATGAACCGAATAGGGAATGGCCCCCTCCCGCTCACGTTCGGCCTCATCGCGCACGTCCACGATCACCACTTCCGGATCATCCTGCAGGTAAGGCAGATCGGGTACGGACACGGTTTCGATAACCGCATTAGCTTGCGCCAGCATCTGTTTGAAACCGAGTTTGAGCGGTGGTGTCGACATCAGTTTTTCAACTCATCAAAGTGTTGGGCATTTGGGCAAAACCAGTCGGCGTCTGCTCTCTCGGCGCGCCCGTCCAGCCAATCTCCACAAAGCGCCCGTTTCCGGCAGCGGCTGCACGCACCCGTCATGAGCCACACGCGCCCGTTTTCGTTGTCCAGAACATCCTGCCGCACGCCTTTTTTGGCCGCCATCCGGCTCATCATGGCACGGGTATCGGCCGGCGCATCCAGTGCCTCCAGAAGCGCCGACTTTGACAAGGATCCGGCCATCAGTTCCGCACCGCTGAACTCGCCCAACGCCTTCTCATTCTGACGTCGGACAAACCAATCGCGAACCGATCTGAACGTTTGGGTCAACATGAGCGCCTCCGCACAAATGAGCACAGACACGATGCTAGGCTGCGCAAGTCCGCGTCACTTTGATCTGGATCAACAGTAAGTGGGCTTGCAGGCCGAGATTTCAAACTTGTCCGTGCCCGGTGCGAGGTGCGCGTCAAAACTGCGCTTGTCCACGCAATGGGCCTTGGCTTTGATGCCGTCGCTCTCGGTTTGCGACACATCGGTCAGATAGTTCAAGCGGCACTTTTCGGTGGCCAGAAGTTGCTGCTCCAGCAGCACCTTCCAAGTGTCTTCCGATTGGGCGGGACCGGCCAATCCGGCACACAGCGCGAGCGCCAGGGTAGCACACTTCACTCCATACTTCATAAGACGACCTCTTTGCTTTGATCTACTTCGTCAAGCATAGGAGACCTTCAGCCCTGTTCCCTTGATTAGGATCAATGCGCCCTCTCGCCAGCCAGGTAAGACTGGCCGAAAGCAACTAGGAGGTATTGCCCATGGTGGAAAAAGCACATACGGCCGGCTGGTTGCCGGACCTTTACGAACCGTTCAGAAATCTCGGCCGCAAGGTCGCCAACTGGTTTGCACCGAAATCGGAAGCTTCGGTCACAACCGATTTCTATCAGGTTGTGATGGAACTGCCGGGCGTTGAGGCAGACCATATTGAGATCACCGCCCGTGGCAGCGACCTGACCGTTCGCGGCGAGAAGAAGTTCGAGCATGAGGAAAGCGGGAAGACGTATTTCTTCTCCGAGCGCGAGTACGGCGCCTTCCAGCGCACGTTCCGTCTTCCCCCGGACGCCGACCACGACGCCATCCAGGCTGATTTCAGCAACGGGGTTTTGACCATAAAACTGCCGAAACAAAGCGCCGCCAAGGACGACGACAGGCAGATCAAGATCAATGTGAGCTGAGGGCGCGCACCGCTTTTGCGATCACCAGCTCCTCGTTGGTGGGGATCACCAGGGCATCAACCGTCGATGCATCCGAGCCGATCCGCACAGCGTTCCGGTGATTGCGGTCGCCGTCCAGTTCAAGCCCGATCCAGGTGAGGCGCTCACAGATCTGGCGTCTCACCTCACCGGCATTCTCGCCAATACCGGCGGTGAAGATCAGAGCATCCAAACCGCCTAACGCTGCCGCCAACCGGCCCACTTCGCCGGCAGCCCGGTAGCAGTAAAGCTCAATCGCTTCGCGGGCCCGCTCATCGTCGCTTCCGAGCAAAACCTGCATATTGTTGCTGACACCGGAAACCCCAAGCAGGCCCGATTCCCGGTAGAGCATGTGCTGAACCTCATCGATACTCATGCCGCGGCCTTGCATCAGATGCAGCACAACGCCGGCATCCAGGGTGCCGCATCTGCGGCCCATCATCAGCCCGTGCAGGGCGGTGAACCCCATGCTGGTGGCCACGCTCTTGCGCCCGTTCAGCGCGCACATGCTGGCGCCGTTGCCAAGATGTGCGACGATCACCCGGCCATCGGCCCGCTCGCCAAGATGGGTATCCATCACACTGGCGATGTAGTCGTAAGACAGACCGTGAAAGCCGTAGCGGATCACCCCCTCGTCCGCCAGGGCGCGTGGCAGCGCGAAGAGCTCGGCGACCCGCGGCTGCGTGCGGTGGAAACTGGTGTCGAAGCAGGCCACTTGAGCCAGGCCCGGATAGCGCTCAGCCAGAGCCTTGATGGCCGAAAGATTGTGAGGCTGGTGCAAGGGCGCCAGAGACACCAGATCTTCCAGCTGCTCCATGATGGCGGAACTCAGCAGCACAGGCTCGGCGAAGTCTCGCCCGCCATGCACCACCCTATGGCCCGCCGCCACAACCTCAACACCTGAATTGTGATTTTCCAGCCAGTCCAGCAGCCGCAAGGTCAGCGCACCATGACTTGCATCCGCTTCGATCTGCTCAAGCCCGTCTTCCACCAACGTGCGGCCCGCCGCATCGACGGCCTTGAACGTCGGCGCCCGGCCCACACCGGCAATCTTGCCGGACATAAGCACCTTGAGCTCAGCGGCGGCCTCAGGATAGAGCGCAAACTTGATGCTGGAGGAGCCGGAATTGAGGACGAGGAGCGCCCGCGTCATGGCATTGCCTGGCGCTGGCGATGAGCGAACAGCTGCGCCAACGCACAGGACGCCAGGCGAGACAAGGTGCCGTCAGCCCGGCTGGTGAGCACGATCGGCACCCGGGCACCCAGCACGATCCCGGCAGACTGGGCATCGGCCAGATAAATCAGCTGCTTGGCAATCATGTTGCCCGCTTCCAGATCAGGTGCCACCAGAATGTCGGCATCGCCGGCCACGTCGGAAACGATCCCCTTGGTTTCGGCCGCCTTCCTGGAAATGGCGTTGTCGAACGCCAAGGGTCCATCCAACAGCCCGCCGGTGATCTGGCCCCGGTCCGCCATTTTGCACAAGGCGGCGGCATCCACTGTTGAGGCGATTTTCGGGTAGACCGTCTCCACGGCCGAAAGCACCGCCACCTTTGGCGTCTCCACCCCCAGCGCGCACACCAGGTCAATGGCGTTCTGAACAATGTCGAGCTTGTCATCCAGGTCTGGATATATGTTGATCGCCGCATCGGTGATGAAGAGCGCCTTGTGGTAGTTCGGCACATCAAGTGCAAACACATGGCTCATCCGGCGCTCGGTGCGCAGGCCCCGGGCGCTGTCCACCACCGCATCCATCAGCTCATCGGTGTGCAGCTTGCCCTTCATCAGAGCTTCGGCGCGGCCCGCCCGCACCAGCTCCACACATTTCTCCGCCGCCGCATGGCTGTGGGGCGCTTCTATCAGCTCAACCCCATCAAGGCTCCGCCCCGCTTCTTCGGCAGCCGAAGCGATCTTTGCCGCCGGGCCAACAAGTATGGGTTCGATCAGCGCCTTCGCCTTGGCTTCCAGCGCCCCAATGAGCGAGGTTGTGTCACACGGATGCGCCACCGCGGTGCGCACCGGGTCCAGGTCGTGCGTGGCACCGATGAGTTCCTGATAGCGCGCGCCGCGTTCTTCTGTCTGGCTTGAAGGAGGTGCATTGTCATCCATATCTCTTCACCCTTTTCTTGTTACGGTAGCGCCCGGGTCCAACGAAGATGTGACACCCGGACAGCAGGCTCTCAGCATCACTCCACGGGTCTCGGATTGCCGTCCCGGTCGAGCGCAACGAACGTGAAGGTGCCTTCGGTCACCTTAACCCGCTCGCCAAGGCGGCCGCGCAGGGCCCAGGCTTCCAGAATGACTGATATGGAGGTGCGTCCGACCCGTTCAATGGTGGCATAGACGCACAGAATATCCCCCACATTCACAGGCCGGATGAAGCTCATTGCATTGACGGCCACGGTGGCCACCCGTCCTTTGGCGCGCTGACCGGCACAGATACCCCCGGCAATGTCCATCTGTGACAAAACCCATCCGCCGAAGATATCCCCGCTGGGGTTGGCATCGGCCGGCATGGCCAGCGTGCGGGTTGTCAGCTCGCCCTGGGGTTCATCTTGTGTCGGGCTCATGTATGCCCCCTTTGATCGTGCGCCCTTATTGGTGTGCCCCGCATAGGCCAATCGGGTCGTGAATGGCAAGAAGCATCATCAGGCGCCGCGTTCATAAAGGGCCATAACAACGCCATTGTCTGTATGGTCCGTCTTGATGAGCGAGAACTGCGCCGGCACCGCACCGTCCCCGAACAATCGCTTGCCCCCACCGGCCACCACCGGGAACGTCCACAGGCGCAACTCATCAACCAGGTCGTGGGCGAGGAGCGTCTGAACCAGCGCGCAGCTGCCGTGAACCTGCAGCAACGGACCCTCAGCCCGTTTCAGCCGCGCCACCTCAGTGGGGATGTCGCCTGTGATGGCCGTGGAATTCATCCATGGGAGCGTCTCCGGCCGGGAGGTCGCGACGTATTTGGTGAAGCTGTTCATGGGATGTGTGTCACCGGCGTGGGCGGCAAACATGTCGTAGGTGTTGCGGCCGAACAGAACGTCATAAGGCTCTGCCATCGCCTCTTTGCCGACCAGCGCCATCACCTGATCCCAATAAGGATCAGCCCATCCACCCTGGTCAAATCCGCCGGAGCGGTCTTCCTCCGGCATCTTTGGCGCCTGCATCACACCATCCAGGGTGATGAACTCCAACACAGCCAGCTTTCTCATCGCAACACCTTGCTAAAAAGGCCCGGGTCACGCGGCCTGGCGCAGCCATCGGGCGAACGTTTCCACATCCGGGTTTGCCGCCCCGCCGGCGGGCAAGGCAAGATGATAGCCGTAATCGGCCAACTCATGGGGAGACAGGCGAAACAGCCTGCCAGCCTCAATTTCCGGGTCCACCAGGGCGTCATTGAGCGCAACCCCCTGTCCATCAATCACCGCCTGAACCCGCACATTGGGGTCGGG
>JBCDDQ010000280.1:0-6535 GCA_039180225.1 Pseudomonadota bacterium | reverse complement strand
GTGGATGACCTTGGCTCCACCATTCTGCCCGAGCAGCCCGTGGTGATCCCGGTGGCCAATATGCTGTCAAATGACAGCGACCCCGACGGCGATGAGCTTGCGGTGATCTCAACCGTGCCACCTTGAGCATTGTAGACCGAGACCAGCGCAAGCTCATCGCCGTCGGGGTCGCTGTCATTTGACAGCATATTGGCCACCGGGATCACCACGGGCTGCTCGGGCAGAATGGTGGAGCCAAGGTCATCCACAGCCACCGGCACCTCATTTTCCACTTTTGTGATCACCTCGGCGATGGTCCACGTGGTGCCGTCTTCGAAGGTGAACCGCTCCACCGTGTCGGCCGTGCTGCCGCCCAGGGTGTTTTTAACGATGATGCTATCGCCGCCATTTTCACCGCCGAACGAGATCAAAAGGTCTTCTGTCCCATCGATACGCTGCACAAACGTCTCGGTCGCCTCATAGCCAGAAATTTTCAGAACATCTTTGCTTTTGTGCCCGCCGTCCACGATCGTGTCGGCACCGTCGCCCTTGTCATAAACATAGGTGTCGGAGGCACGGCCGCCGCTCAGTGTGTCATCGCCTTCGCCGCCATCCAGGATATCGCGTCCGCGACCGCCGTTCAGGTCATCGTCTCCGCCGCGGCCTTCCAGAACATCATGCCCGCGCCCGCCGGACAGCGTATTGGCTTCATCGTCACCGGAAAGGGTGTCGCTCTTGCGCGAGCCGGTGAGGTTCTCGATGCTCTCAAACGTGTCGCCTTCCGCATCGCCGCCCGTGGCCGTGCCGGCCGCCAGGTCCACCTGCACGCCCTGCTTGGAGCGCGCATAGCTGGCCGTGTCGGAGCCCTCGCCACCGTTCTTCTTGTCGGCGCCCTTGCCGCCCTCCAGGATGTCGTCACCGCCTTCACCGTTCAGCTCATCATCGCCGTCGCCGCCGAGCAGCGTGTTGGCGCCATCGTCACCGGTGAGCACGTCATTGTGCTTTGAGCCCAGAATATTCTCCACATTCACCAGAGTGTCGCCGTCCGCATCGCCGCCCTGGCCTGTACCCGTGGTGAGGTTGACGGTGACGCCGGATTTCGAGCGGGCATATTCGGCCCGGTCGCCGGCGCCGCTGCCGCCATCCAGGTGGTCTGCGCCACGCCCGCCGTCTAAGCGGTCATTGTCATCGCCGCCATTGAGGATATCTTTGCCATTGCCGCCCAAAAGCCGGTCATCGCCGCCTTCACCGTTAAGCGTGTCGTCGCCGTTGCGACCGGCCAGCACGTTCTTGCCGCCATCGCCCGTAAGCGTATCGGCATATCGGGTGCCGAACACATTCTCGATGCTGAAGAAGGTATCGCCCTCAGCCTCTCCGCCGAGGCCAAGGTTCAGGCCAAGGTTGACCGTAACCCCTGCTTTGGATTTGCGGTAATCGGCCCGGTCGATCCCGTCGCCGCCATCCAGAAAATCGGCGCCCAGGCCGCCTTCCAGGATGTCGTTGCCTGCATCACCAAACAGACTATCGTCACCACCAAGGCCTTTGATGGTGTCACGTTTCGCCGTGCCAACCAGAACGTTGGGGTTCTGATCCCCGTTTATTTTCGCCATTTTTTCTAACCCAGTGTTCTTATGCTTGGCCGCCATGTCGCACTGCGGTTCAAGCAAACTTGTCTATGACCTTACCGAAGAGAGATTTAAGGGCCGGAAACACAGCCCCTAGAAACTGCGAGGCCGCGTTTAGGGAGCGTTAACCGGCTCCGTGACCGCTAGACGAACTCGAACTGATCGCTCGCCAGCCCGCTCGCCAAAATGTTCTCAAACAGCACGGACTGCCCGCCGCCAAGGTCCAGAAGTGCATCTGCCCCATTCTGCGAGAGTGCCGCTTGAACATCGGCAAACGCTTCAAAGCCGGCCACCTGATCCAGGCGTACCACGTCATCGCCGATCCCAAAGTCGGTGATCACATCTTGCCCGTCGCCACCGTGGAACACGAATGTATCGACACCTGCGAGCCCGGTGAGCACATCATTGCCGGTGCCGCCAACCAGCACATTATCACCAGCCGACCCGACGGCCACATCATGCCCGCCCTCCATATTGATCTCGGTGATGCCGGTGAGCAGCATGCTTGAGAAATCAAAAGTCTGCGCGGTCCAGTTGCCGCGAATGGAAACGCCTGTGAAGCCATTGGCAGAGATCTCTTCGACCTGATTGTCGAAGTCACCGAAAAGGCCAATCTGAACGCCATCCGCGCTGGCCAGAACCTGGTCATAGCCGGCCCCGCCGTCGAATGTATCGAAGCCGTGGTTCAGACCAACCAGGAAGTCATCATCCCCGCCGTTTCCGGCCAAGGTGTCGTCGCCCATGTTGCCGATGATCACATCATCGCCCGCCGATCCGAACACGGTGTCGTTGCCTAGGCCCGCATCAATGGCGGCAATATCGGTCAGGATCACGTTTGAGAAATCAAGCGTTTGCCACTGCCATGTTCCCAGGATGCTCACATTGGCAAAGCCGGCGCAGCTGAACTCTTCCACGGTGCCGGCGAAGTCGCCAATGAGGCCGATCTGAACATTCTCAGCCATGGCCACAACCTTGTCGTAGCCCGCATCCCCAAAGAAGCGGTCGAAACCGTGGCCCAGATCCACCAGGAAATCATCATTGCCGCCGCCGCCGTGCAGGGTGTCGTCACCCAGATTGCCCAAGATCAGGTCGCGCAAGTCAGACCCTGTGGCAACATCATTGCCGTAGTGGCAATCGATGTAGCAGGGCAGGTTAGACGCGCTGAGGTCGATCACCTCCGCCCACCAGTTGCCGATGAAGTCAGAAAAGCCCAGCTCGAACTCCAGACCCACCGTGGCGTTGGCCGCCGCGGTGCCATCGGTGACGGTGTATTGAAACGACGCCGCGCCCACATATCCCGCATCGGGCGTGAAGGTGATTGTCCCGTCAGCGTCCATGGTGACCGTGCCGTTGGTGGCGCCGAACACCGAATGCACCGTCAGGTTATCCAGATCCGCATCGCTGTCATTGGCCAAAAGGTCAGCGGCCTGGAGCACAATGTCGGTGTCCTGAAACTGCGTGCCGCCATCATCATCGAGCGCCACAGGCGGCGTGTTGTTGGCGATGGAATAGATGTTCCAGTAGTAGATGTTCGTACCGTCATCCAGACGCACCTGCTCGATCTCCGAGCCGCTGCTGCCCAGCATGTCCACCAGGGTAATGCTGTCACCGCCGTTCTCGCCGCCGAAGCTGATGACGATGGTGGTGCTGCCGGGGGCGGCCCGCTGCATGAACACCTCGTCGGCGTCATAGCCATGAACATTCAGCCGGTCCCAATCCCAATAATAGCTGCCATTGTCGTCAATCGTGTCGGCGCCATCGCCCTTGGTGTAATCGTAGGTGTCCCAGCCGTAACCTCCGATCAACGCGTCGTTGCCTTCGCCGCCCTCCAAGTAATCGGATCCGCTGCCGCCCTCCAGCACATCATTGCCGGCCCAGCCGAACAGGCTGTCATTGCCGCCAAGGCCATAGATGACGTCATTGCTTAGTGTTCCGTTCAAGGTGTTTGAACGGTTGTTGCCGTTGATTCTGGCCATTGACCTTCCCCAGTTCGCGTTGCCAGTCCCCACCGTTTTCGCACTTGGCAGGGTCTTATTGATGTGGCTGCACCGTAATGGGGACACATTGAAATGCCGCAAACCGAAACGCTAAAGTGTGGCATTTGGGGTTTACCGGCTGGTAAGGGTTCATCGGCGGTTCTGCCAGAATCGCGAAAATCTGGGCTATTGGAGAAAAACCTAAAATTTTTTGGGTCCCGCCCAAGGAATGGCCGATCTGATGCGTCTTACTCTCAGACATGCGCATGGCAACGAGCGATAATGCCCTGGCCGAACGGGCCGCTGGCGGCGACAGAGACGCCTTCCGGGTGCTGCTGGAGCGGCACTATGACCGGATGTACCGTCTCGCCTATCGCTATTGCGGCCGTTCTGCCGATGCGGAAGACATCGCCCAGGACATTTGTCTGGCGCTGCCGGCCAAGCTGCGCTCGTTTCACGGCTCTGCCCGTTTCACCACCTGGCTCTACAGGGTGGTGCTGAACGCGGCAAAGGACCACGCACGGCGCGGTCAGAGCGCGGCCAGGGCCCATGAGACCTATGCGGAAGTGAGCGCCCTTGAGCGCGAGAGCGAGGCGGACACCGCCGCCCACATGGCCTGGGTCTATGAGGCGCTTGGCGCCATGAACGAGGATTTACGGGCAACAGCCCTGCTGGTGCTGGCCGAAGGCCTCAGTCACGCAGAGGCTGCCGACGTCCTGGAGGTCAAGGAATCAACCGTCTCCTGGCGCATGCATGAGATCAGAAACAGTCTGAAGAGCCTGGTGGAAGCAGGATAGATGAGCAACGAACTGGACAAACTCGCACAAGCATTCCGGAACGAGGGGCCCATTCTCCCCCGTGAGGACGCCCGCACCACGGCCATTTCTGCGGCCATGGACCGGTTTGATGAAGAAAATGCGTCTCGCGCCCAAGGAAATGCTGCCGGCGCGCGTCTTAGAGCGAAAGGCAACAAATTGCTGGACGCACTTAGACGGAGACAATCCATGACTGTAACAACCGAAAGACTTGGCTACTTCCTCACCGGCAGCGCGAGCCTCGCCGCCTTGGCCCTCGTGGTGGTGAACACCGGTGTGATCCCGGACCTGCCGGATGGGATCGGCGTGACGAAGCACGGTTTCATAAACGGGCCCCAGGAGGTGCTGCAAGAGACACCAGGCCCCTCGGTGCTCAACAGGGTGCCGGCACCCAAAGCGGAGTTGGACCATGCTGCGCCAGCGCCGGCCCAGCAGAGCGTGGCGCAACTCTCAGAGCGCGAGACGGCGAAGAAGGTTGGCCGGCCAAAAGCACAAGCTCCCGCTTCGGCCACCCGAAGCCGGGCCATCTCCCAGTTCAGCCAGGGTGGAGGCGTGGCCACACTGCAGCGGCGTGCCGCCGATACGCTGCCGGCGCCGCAATATGAAACCCAAGGCCGCGACAGGTTCTCCGCGACGGAAGACAATCCGGTGAAGGTGACGGCTGAAGATCCGGTCTCCACCTTCTCGGTGGACGTGGACACAGCCTCATACGCCTTCCTGCGGGCGTCGCTGAACCGCGGTGTTCTGCCCCAGAAGAACGCGGTGCGCGTGGAAGAGATGATCAACTATTTCGACTACGCCTATGAGGCTCCGGCCACCCGCGCCCAGCCGTTCAAGGCCAATGTGGCCGTGCTGCCCACGCCTTGGAACACGGGCACCAAGCTCCTGCGCATAGGCATCAAGGGGTATGAGCTGCCCAAAACTGAGCGGCCGCGCACCAATCTGGTGTTCCTGCTGGACACGTCAGGCTCCATGCGCGCGCCCAACAAGCTGCCCCTGTTGCGCAGCTCCTTCAAATTGCTGCTGAGTTCCCTCCAAGCCGATGACACGGTTTCCATCGTCACCTATGCGGGCAGCGCCGGCACGGTGCTGGAGCCCACCAAGGTGAGCGAAAGGGGAAAGATCTTAAGCGCGCTCGACCGGTTGCATGCGGGCGGGTCCACGGCAGGTGCCGAAGGCGTCCGGCAGGCCTACGCGCTGGCCGAACAGAACGCGGTGAAAGACGGCGTTAACCGGGTGATCCTGGCCACGGATGGGGATTTCAATGTGGGCATCACCAACCCGAAAGAGCTCAAGAGCTTCGTGGAGCGCAAACGCAAGAGCGGTGTAAGCCTCTCGGTGCTGGGCTTCGGCATGGGCAATTACAATGATGCCCTGATGCAGACTTTGGCCCAGAACGGTAATGGGAATGCAGCCTATATCGACAGCCTGAACGAAGCGCGCAAGGTGCTGGTGAAAGAGGCCGGGTCCACCCTCTTCACGATTGCAAAGGATGTGAAACTGCAGGTGGAATTCAACCCGGCCAAGGTCGCCGAATACCGGTTGATCGGCTATGAGACCCGTATTCTGAAGCGTGAAGACTTCAACAATGACAAGGTGGACGCCGGCGATATCGGGGCGGGCCACACGGTCACCGCGCTTTACGAGATCACACCGGCCGGGGCCAAGACGCGCCTTGTGGACAGCCTGCGCTATCAGCAGAAAACCGCCGAGCCGACCGCATCGGGATCAGGCGCGGATGAATATGCCTTCGTGAAGATCCGCTACAAGCCGCCTCAGGGCGCCAAGAGCACTCTGATCACCACGCCGGTGACAGCGGCAGATGAAGTGAGCGACGGCGTTTCAGCCCCTCAGGATGCGCGCTTTGCGGCGGCAGTGGCCGCGTTTGGCCAAATCCTCAAGGGCGGGCGGTACACGGGCGCCTTCACCTATGACGACGTCATCAAGCTGGCGCTGGGTGCCAAGGGTGTGGATGAGTACGGCCATAGGGCTGAGTTCATAAACCTGGTCCGCGCCGCCAAGACGGCCGCAGCCCTGGCGCCGCAGAAGCGCTGATTTCCAGCGTCCTTGCGCACGCGAGGACCTTCTCAGCCAAGGGAAAGGTGTGAGCTATGGGCCCTCGCGTGCGCAAGGGCGCGGG
>JBCDDQ010000279.1:0-6546 GCA_039180225.1 Pseudomonadota bacterium | reverse complement strand
GCAATCCCAGGAAAAAAGGGGACTTAAAGTGCGTACACTTGCATCACTGGCTCTTGCACTTGCGCTGATTCTAGGCGGCTTCTTTTCGATCTTCAACGTGCCTGATGGCAGTCAGGCGCTGATATTCCGTGGCTCTGAGATCCACCGCACGGTCGGACCGGGCCTGCAGGCACGCATTCCCGTGATTGAACGCATCAGAATTGAACCTCTCCCAAACGCGCAATAGAACTGCTCTAGGATGCTCAGAAGTCCTCATCACCGATGCCATCCTGGCCAACGGTGCGGCCTTTCACACCCGGTCTGAGGGTCCACGCTTTTGAACGGTCAAAGTCGTCAAGGTCATGAAAATCAAGAGGTGTGTGCTCATCGATAGAGCGCAGATAGCTCGCCCAGTTTTGAAGGATGGCTTCGCGGCCTGCATCATCAAGCTTTGCCGGAGCCTCTGCCTGGAAGTGGGGGAGTACGGAGAATCCGGCAAAGTTCAAAATCCCGTTTTCAATCGGCCAGAGTGTGACATCGGCGCGCCCGTACAGACCCACGCCGCTGTAGGTTTGCCTGGTGGCACCGGACGTGAATGAAACAAGAGCCCGTTTGCCGCGGAACAACCCTTCGCTGAACATGCCAATGTCGCCGCCGTAAATCGTACCGGCGGCAAAAACGCGGTCCACCCATCCTTTCAAGATCGCCGGAAACCCAAACCACCACATGGGAAATTGCAGGATCAACAGGTCCGCCGACTTCAGTTTCTGAATTTCGGCTGCAACTTCATCGCTGAAGCCCGCGCCCGCAGCAGATGCATGGGTCTGTTCTGCGGCATACTTCAAATAGGAGGGATCGACGCGATCTTTAAAGTCATCACCGTCTGCCACCGCCTTGAACCCTTGGGCATAGAGGTCACTTACCTCAACGTCCCAACCCATGGACCTGAGCGTTTCTTCAGCGCACGCTTTCATGGCATGGTTGAAAGATCGCGGTTCGGGATGTGCGTAGACTATCAGCGCTTTCATCGAGGTTCCTTTTAGCGCGCCCAATCCGTTGGGCGTATCAGCCGATGCATCGACCAGAAGAGTGTGGCCGTCAAACACGTCCTAAATTGGCTCTCCTTAACGGTGCTTTCAACCAACGTCATGAGGTCCGCTTACGGGCCCTGCCTTGCGCGAAGATCGCTGAAGCATGCTTCGTTGGCCAGAACAAGGTGGTCAGCTTCCTCCGCGCTCAGCGCAAATTGAGCCTGGGCTTGCGAGACCGGCCTTGGTAGCCATGTCGCCCGCCACAGGGTGCTCGATAGCGTTATGAGGGCAAGAGCAGGTCAGCATGCGCCCTCCGCAATGGCGAGCAGTCCCTCCAAGTCCACAAATTGCTCCAGATGCGCGGCCAACTCGTCCAGGGTTGTCTCCACCGATGCCCGATAGTTCGCACCGCCCTGCGCCGCGCCAAGGGTCTTGAGGTAGGCGGCTCTGAAAGCGTCTGACGCAAACAGGCCGTGCAGATAGGTGGCCTGGATCTGGCCATCCTGGCTGGTTGCTCCTTCCGGCGCGCCGCCCACGGACGCAAACGCCCGGGCGCAATCGGGCCCGTCCGTGCGCCCAATATGCATCTCATAGCCCTCAAGGGTCAGGCCGCTCGCGTGATGGACGGCTTCCACGCGCTCCAAGGATTTGTCGGGCGTCAAGACCGTCTCCACATCCAAATGGCCCAGTCCCTCCACCTGACCTGCCGGCCCTTCGATGCCTTGGGGATCAGTCAAGCGGCGCCCCAGCATCTGATAACCCCCGCAGAGGCCCAAAACCCGCCCGCCTCGGCGGATATGGCCGGTCAGATCTGTATCCCAGCCTTGGGCGCGAAAGTCCTTCAGGTCGCTGATCGTGGCCTTCGAGCCGGGGATCAGCACCAGATCGGCATCGCCCGGAAGGGCGGTTCCGGGCTGGACGATTTCAAGCGTCACATCCGGTTCCAGCTTGAGAGGATCCAGATCATCGAAGTTCGCAATTCGGGCAAGCCTTGGCACGGCGATTTTGATCTTGCCCGATCCGATCAGGGCGGCATCCTCCAGCGCCACGGCATCCTCAGCGGGCAGGCGCGCCGCGCCCGGAAAATGGGGAATGATGCCCGCGCACGGAATATGGCAATTGTCTTCCAGCCAGCGCCGCCCATCGTCAAACAGGGAAACGTCCCCATGAAAGTTGTTGATCAGGAATGTTTTGATCTGCGCAGCATCCTCCGGCGGGATGATTTGCAGGGTTCCCGCAATGGACGCCATGACACCGCCGCGGTGGATATCTCCAATCAGGGCCACGGGCACCTGGGCCGCGTGGGCAAAGCCCATATTGGCGATATCGTCGTTACGTAAATTGATCTCAGCCGGCGATCCTGCCCCTTCCACTAAGAGGAGGTCTGACTGGCCCGCCAGTGCATCAAAGCTCTCCAGAATGGCGGGCAGATATGCGGCCCGTTTGGCCATGTATTCGCGCGCCTTCAGGCTCTCAACCCTGACACCGCGCACGACCACCTGGGCACCGGTTTCCGTCTCCGGCTTGAGCAGCACCGGGTTCATATGGACGCTGGGCTCCACCCCGCACGCAAGGGCCTGGAGGGCCTGAGCCCGACCGATTTCGCCGCCATCTGCGGTTACAGCCGCATTGTTCGACATGTTCTGCGGCTTGAACGGTCGCACCTTCATGCCGCGCCGGGTATAGGCGCGGCACAGCCCGGCAGTGATCAGCGACTTGCCCACATTCGACCCGGTGCCCTGGAGCATCAGCGCAGAAGTCATGGCGCCCGCTCCTGGTCTATAATATGGGCATAAGAGCCCATCACCGTGCCCGATCGCAAACCGATCTCGCCAAGATCCCGCCCGGCCGCATCTTCGGCTTTGAAGAGGGCTTCACCGTCACCGTGTGAGATGAGAGTGGAATAGTGGAATTCATGGCCTCTGAGCATTTTGCCGAAGGGCAGAGGGCCTTGGTGCTGCAAGCGCCGATAGCCAAGGTGCAGCTTGCGTTTCTCAAATGATGTAACCACAGAAAGAAGGTCACACATCCGATGGCGCTCACCATCGGCGTCGGTGAGCCCTTCGCCCAGGACCATGAAGCCGCCGCACTCGCCGTAGATCAATGCGTCCCGTGCCGCCGCGGCCCGCAGACCGTCCAGGAATGCCCCATTGCCAGCCAGGGTGCCTGCATGCAGCTCAGGGTATCCGCCGGGCAGATAAATGGCGTCGGCATCCTGAGCCGGGGCTTCATTGTTCAGCGGCGAGAAAAGGGAGAGCTCCGCGCCGGCCTCACGCCAGCCGTTCAGAAGGTGTGGGTAGCTGAAGGCGAACGCTTTATCGTCTGCAACCGCAATCTTCTGGCCCAGGGGCAAGACCGCTCGGGCGGGGCCCACCGCGTCCAGCGTTCCGTGGGCCAGTGCGCTCAACCGATCAAGATCCAGGGCCGCGGCCACCAGATCGGCCGCGGTTTCAATGAATCGCTCCAGGCTTTCGTGTTCGGAAGCCTGCACCAGGCCCAAATGGCGCGAGGGCACTTCCAGCTCATAAACGTTGCGCACGCACCCCAGAACCGGGATCCCCAAAGGGTCCATGGCGGTGCGCAGGATCCCTTCATGGCGGTCTGTGGCCACCTTGTTGAAAATCACGCCGGCAATGCGGCAGTCTGCCCGGTGGTGGGCGAAGCCGCGCACAAGAGCGGCCGCCGACTGGGACTGGCGCAGAGAATCCACCACCAGAATGATCGGAAATCCGAGTAATCCTGCGAGATCAGCGGTGGAGCCTTCGCCGGTTTCCGCGCCGTCAAAAAGGCCCATCACCCCTTCGATCACCAGCAGGTCGCGCCCCTCAGCAGCCTGGGCGGCGATGGCGGCCACCCGTTGAGGCGGCATGGCCCAGGCATCCAGATTGACGCAAGGCCGGCCTGTGGCCGCTTCATGAAAGCGCGGGTCGATGTAATCGGGCCCGGCCTTGGCAGAGCCCACATTGTGGCCCGCCTTGGCCAAGGCGCGCAAAAGGCCGAGTGTCACCAGAGTTTTGCCTGATCCTGACGACGGTGCGGCGATAACCAGACCTTTTGGTGACGTTGTGGGCATTGGTGGAGCAAACTCTGTTTCGTTCTGTTGAGGCAGTGTATAGAGCCAGCTTATGAGCCCTGCAATGCAGTCCCCTTCGGACCAGTTGAAACGTTGATGGACCGCGGGCGCAAGCGCAGCTGCGGCCACCCGTGCGGCAGTTACGGCGCTGCGTTGGCGAAGGGAAACTGCAACCGCGGCCAAGCCGGCGGCGGTTCAGACCTTGCGCGACGCACCGTGCGCGATAGATAGTGTTGTGGTGGGCCGGCAGGGCGGATTTTGGCCAGGAGCGCAGATGGATAATGGGTAGACGCATTTTGATCCTCGGGGGAACAGAAGATGCGCGATCGCTGGCGGAGCTCTTGAACGAAGAGACCGATTGCGAGGTCATCACCTCCCTGGCGGGCCGCACCTCCCAGCCGGCGGAACAGGCCGGAACCGTTCGGGTGGGCGGCTTTGGCGGCGCCGATCCTCTGCAGAGCTATTTGAGCGGGAACGAGGTGGATCTGCTCATCGATGCTACCCACCCTTATGCGGCACAAATCAGCGCCAATGCGGCCAGAGCGAGTGCGGGAGCCGGCGTGCCCTGTTTCCGCCTGGAACGGCCGGCCTGGGCGCCCCTGGATGCCGACAATTGGATCCATGTGAAAACAGCCGAAGAGGCCGCCGCAGCTTTGCCCGTGGGGGCGCGCGTCTTGGTGACGGTGGGCACAGCCGGTCTTGCGCCGTTTCTGGAGCGCCTGGACATTCAGGTGACCGCGCGGGTGATCGAGCGTCTGGCCGAACCGCCCATGCCCCCGCACAAAATCATGGTGGCCCGCCCGCCGTTTGCGCTGGAAGACGAGCTTTTGCTGATGCGCACGGAACATATTACCCACCTGGTGAGCAAGAACTCCGGCGGCAAGAAGATGGCCCCCAAGATTGCCGCGGCGCGGGAGCTGAAGATCCCGGTGGTGATGGTTGACCGGCCGAAACTGCCAGAGATCGAGACCGCGCGGAACCTCAATCACGCTCTGGCGATTATGGGGCGGTTGTTGGCGTGAGGAAGCGCTGAACCCCTTTGCCATTCCATTAAAGAACTGCTCTAGGTGCTGGCCGGCACAATTTTGAATATCCGGCCCGATGACGCGAACGACGCCACGTCCAGACCTTCAAAACGTCCAAGAATGCGCTGTAGACGGCCTATCCGATCGCGAACCTCCGAAAGCTCCATTTCGGGAAAGCGGTGGCGGTCATAGGCCAGACTGCTCTTATGTCTGGGGTTTTTGTAATCGATGTGCTTTTTGGCTTTGCGGAGATGAGCCTTAACTGTTCCAAGAGTGCGGGCCAGGGTTCTCTGGCGCTGCTGGAGATCGCCTGAGCGCCAGTGCATTTCGATCTTGTCGGCAATCCTGTCGCTTGCCAACTGTCCAAACATTGACGACATAACCGGTTCGATCAGCGCGTCCAACTCATCACGCCGCCGCGCGTGCGCGGCGCCCGAACTGTACTCTTGAATGTTCTCAATGAGTTCGTCCACATCCGTCACGTTATGGCTCAGTTGGTTCGGCAGATTCTCCCAGCCTTCCTCAAATTCAATCGGTTGGTAGCCGAGAACGGGCTTGTTCAAGAGATAACCTTCCATGCCCGTTGTGCAGCCGCTGTGGATCATCACGTCGCTTGCCAGCAGCCAGGGATGCACATGGCCTTTGTGCACAACGGCAACATTGTCAAAACCTTTGCCGGCCGCTTGCCAGGCTTCGAAGCTTTCGGAGGGGTGGGGACGTATGATGATTGATTTTTCAGGGAATTTTTCAGCAAGAATCGGCACAAGCTCCAGGAAAAAGCCGAACAGTTTAGCTTTGTGCATTCCCTTCCTTACGAACAAGGGCGAGGTTGGCCGGCCGCGCAACGCCGGATCCTCGTCGTCAGGCGCGATGCGTTCCATCTCCAGAAAATGGTTCATCCGCCCGAAATTGGAGTTGATCAGGATAATATCGCCGTACTCTTCCTTCAGAGCTGCCGTCTCCTTCTCGAAGTAGGAGCGCAGCTCTGGGCGCATCAGATCGCCCCTTGGATTGCCGGTGAGGTGGATCGGAGCGGAGACCCCGCAAGGGGCGGTTTCCAGCGCAAACTGGTTCTCAGAGCCCCATGCGAAAAACGCGGAAACTTTCTCAAAGGACGGCGGCGAGATCCTGATGGTGTGATACTCTTTCGTATCGAAGGGCAAAGTGGCCTCTTCGTCCCAGGCCATGATCGTGTGGCCAAGCTTCTTCAGAATATCAAACATCGTGTCGCTGCTGACCCGAAAATCCTTGGCAAGGTAAAGGCCTGTGGGGAACGACGTGATGTTTAAATGGATGGTATTTTTGCACCCGACAAACACCGGATAGCCCCGTTCGGCGAGACAGCACGCAAGCAGCAGTTTGGCGTCGAACTCGCGCGCCCAGGTCTCACTCGGCAAGATAATAGTCGTCTTTTCAGTCATGCTGCCCTGGCAAAAAG
>JBCDDQ010000278.1:0-6550 GCA_039180225.1 Pseudomonadota bacterium | reverse complement strand
CGCCGCCCCTGGGTCCCCGCGTTCGCGGGGATGACGATTGGTGGGAAGCGGGGATGACGATTGGTGGGAAGCGGGGATGACGATGAGGGGAAGCGGGGATGACCATGGGTGCGGGATGACCTCCTCTCCGTCATCCCGGAATTTTGCGCCAGCAAAATATCCGGGACCCAGGAGCCACACCGCCCGGAGCCACGCTGGTGCTCTATGCCGCCGCCAGAACCCGGGCCGCCATCTCGCCGGAGCGGATCGATCCTTCAATGGTGGCCGGCAGCTTGGTGTCGGTCCAGTCGCCGGCCAGCGCGAGATTGGAAAATTGCGTCTTCGCCGGCGGGCGACGGTTGACCTCTTCGGGCGTTTGCACAAACGTCGCCCGGCGCTCCTTGATGATGCGCCACTTGGGCAAGGCCATGGTGCCAAGATCCAGCGCCGCGGCCACATCGCGCCAGACCTCTGCTGCGATGGCCTGGCCACCAAGTTCAGCTTCCTTGCCGGCCGCAGAGATGGTCACCGACACCACATCGCCGCGCGTAAAGATCCATTGCGCCATGCCGCCGATCACTCCAAGCACCGGATCTGCCTCGTGGCCCTCCAGCGGCTCCGGCAAGCGAAAATGGGCATTGACGATGGGCTCAGCCTCTTCAGGGCCGCTATAGTCCGGCAAAACCGTACACGCCACCCACTGGGGAACGGCCAGCACAACCACATCGTTCGGCGCCACAGAAACTGAGTCAGAGCCGAAGCTTAAGCTGCTGATTTTGTTATCTAAAAACTCAAATCCCTTCAGCCTGGTGGCGTACGAGATCTCAGCGCCGGCTTCATCCAACACTTTAAGTGCGGGCGTCACAAAGGTGAGGCCGAGGCCTTCCTTTGCGATCAACGGGCGGCAGGCCTCAGCCCCGTTGGCGAAGGTCTCCAGCAACACCGGCTTCAGCAACACCGCCGCTGCGCGCGGCGGCGCGATGTTCAGCGCGCCCACCACCATGGGCTCCCAGAAGCGCTCATAGAGCACGCCCGATGTGGGCAACAGATCGCTGAAGAGATCACCCGGCTCGGCGCTCAAGAGCTTGCGGGCGGGCCAATAGTCGCCCGGCGTTGTGCCGGCCACGCGGCGCTTGGGTGAGAACACCCACCAGGGCACCTTCCCCCGGTTGGGCCGGAAGGTCCAGCGCGCGCCGTCGCGCAAGTCGACAAAGTTGAGCCGGGCTTCCGGCGGGCCCACCAACTCGCTGCGCGCGTCCACCCGGTCCAGGAACGCCATGGCGGACGTGTTGCCCGACAAGAGAAGATGATTGCCATTGTCGATGAGGCAGTCCAGCGCCACGTCGTGAAACGAACGGCAGCGCCCGCCCGCCTCGCCGGCGGCTTCATAAAGGGAGATCTGATAGCCCCGGTCCAACAGCTGCAGGGCGCTGGAGAGGCCCGACAGGCCCGCGCCGATCACATGGGCGCGCTTCATGGCTCAGGCCATTCCGTAGCGCAGGGCAATCCACAGCTTGCCCGCCTTGCTCACCAGGCGCTTGCTCACCATCGGGTCGGTGATCTCCCGATCTGAGAGGGCGCGCATGCGCTCCAGGTTCGCCCGGTACACTTCCAGCATGATGCGCGCCGGCTTGGCGGCTTCGGGCTCGCATTGGGCCAACGCAAGATCGGCCTTCTGATACCAGCCCGCCGCTTCGGAGGCGAGGGTGCGCCAGGCCGCAACGAACTTGGGATGCACCACGACCTCCTGGGGCGTGGTGATGAAGATCCCCCGGTCCTCCAGGAGCTCCTGGGGAAAATAGAGCCGGCCCCGGTCGGCATCCTCGTGCACGTCGCGCAGAATGTTGGTGATCTGCAGAGCGCGCCCTTCCGCATTGGCCAGAATGCGGCCGCGCTCGCCCGGTTCGCCGAAAATCTTCACGCACAGCCGGCCCACGGCACAGGCCACCCGGTCGCAATACAGATCGAAAGTCGGCCTTTGTGGCGCGCGGATGGGGCTGCCCAGATCCATCTCCATGCCGTCAATCACCGCATGAAAGTCCGCCTTCTCCAGTTCAAACCGGGCCACGGCGGGCAGCAACGCGCGGGCCGTGGGATGTTCCGGGCGGTCCACGTAAAGCTGATCGATCTCCCGGCGCCAGTTCTCCAGTCCCACCTTGCGGTCTTCGATGGTGAGGCCATCGTCATCGGCAATGTCGTCCACCTGGCGGCAGAAGGCATAGACGGCAAAGATGCCATAGCGGCGCTCCTTGGGCAGGATGCGCATGGCCCAGTAGAACGAGGTGGAGGCCTTGCGCACCTGCTTGGCGATCTTGCGGCGCTCGACGGCAAGGGAGGAGGGGGCAGGCGTGTTCACATGATCAGAGGCCGACATGGGCTATGCAATCCTGGAAGAGCGCAGCTGCGCTCCCGCGTTATGCTTTCGCTTTGGCAGAGGCGTCGTCATCCAGCGCGGCGAACACTTCCTTCACAATGTCGCTCGCGGTCATGCCGGCCAACTCATACTGCTCCGCCGGTCCGCCATGGGCCACGAATTGATCCGGAAACGCCATGGGCCGGACCCTGGCACCGGAATCGAGCATGTTGTTCTTGGCCAGATAGTTGAGAACATGAGAGCCAAATCCGCCAATGGCCCCTTCTTCGATGGTGATCAGCACATCATGGCTGCGCGAGAGGTTGGCAATCAGCTCCTCATCCAAGGGCTTGGCAAAGCGGGCATCGGCCACCGTGGTGCTGAGGCCGCTCGCCTGAAGCTCATCGGCGGCTTTGAGGCACTCCTGCAAACGGGCGCCCAGGGAGAGAAGCGCCACCTTGGAGCCTCCCTCGCGCACAATGCGGCCCTTGCCGATTTCCAGTGGGGTGCCTTCATCGGGCAAATCGGCGCCGGTGCCTTCGCCGCGCGGGAAGCGCACCGCGGAGGGTCTGTCTTCGATCTGAACGCAGGTTGCGATCATGTGCATAAGTTCAGCTTCATCGGCAGCGGCCATCACCACCATGTTCGGCAGACAGCACAGATAGGTGAGATCGAAGCTGCCCGCATGGGTCGCCCCGTCATTGCCCACCAGACCGGCCCGGTCGATGGCAAAGCGCACAGGCAAGGACTGCAGGGCCACATCATGCACCACCTGATCGTAGGCGCGTTGCAGGAAGGTGGAGTAGATCGCGGCAAAGGGCTTATAGCCTTCCGTGGCAAGGCCTGCCGCAAAGGTCACCGCATGCTGCTCGGCAATGCCCACATCGAAACTGCGGTCAGGGAATTCGTCGGCAAACTTGTCCACGCCCGTGCCTGACGGCATGGCGGCGGTGATGGCGACGATCTTGTCGTCCTTCTCAGCTTCCTTGATCAGCGCGCGGGCGAAGATCGAGGTGTAGCTGGGGGCGTTGGCGGCCGCTTTCTTGAACTCGAACGTCGTGGGGTTGAACTTTGAGACCGCGTGGTAGTTTTCCTTGTGCACATCGCCGAACGGGTGGCCCTTGCCCTTTTCGGTCACCGCATGGACCAGAATCGGGCCAAGGCTGTCGGCATCGCGCACATTCTCTAAGATCGGTACCAGGCTCTCCAGATTGTGCCCGTCCACCGGGCCCACATAGTAGAAGCCCAGCTCCTCAAACAAGGTGCCGCCGAACAGCATGGTGCGGGCAAACTCGTCGGCCCGTTCTGCGGTTTCCTTGATGTAGCGCGGGAAGCGCTCCGCCAGATGCTTGCCAATGTCGCGCAGCGACAGGAACGGGCGCGATGAGGTGAGCCAGGAGAGATAGTTGGTCAGTGCGCCCACGGCCGGGGCAATCGACATCTGGTTGTCGTTCAAAATGACGACGAGGCGGCTGTCCAGCGCGCCGGCATTGTTCATGGCTTCGTAGGCCAGACCGGCGCTCATGGCGCCGTCGCCCATGACGCAGACCACATTGTTGTCGCCGCCCGCCATATCGCGCGCCATGGCCATGCCGAGGCCGGCGGAGATTGAGGTGGAGGAGTGGGCCGCGCCGAAGGGGTCATACTCGCTCTCATCGCGCTTGGTGAACCCGTAAAGCCCATCCTTCTGGCGGATGGTGCGAATCTTATCGCGCCGGCCGGTGAGAATCTTATGCGGATAGGCCTGGTGGCTCACGTCCCAGATCAGGCGGTCGCGCGGGGTGTCGAACACGTAGTGCAGGGCGACGGTCAATTCCACCACGCCCAGGCCTGCGCCGAAATGCCCGCCGGTTTCTGCAGCAGCGTCAATGGTCTCCGCGCGCAGCTCGTCGGCCAACTGGCGCAACTGCTTCGGATCAAGCTTGCGGAGATGCTCTGGCAGCGTCACCTGGTCCAAAAGCGGTGTTGAACTCGACATGCGTCCTCTTACCCTCAATTCCCTCGACGCGCTGCTCACATTCGCCTTGAGCTCACGCGCCTTTTACTCAACCCTTTGTCCAGCGCATTCGGCTGCTTACCGCATGATTTCCCAGTCTAGCATCCCCAAAAACGGGTACAAGGACTTTCCTCACGTCCTGCTGTCAGCGCGCTAGCCTGCCTTCGTGACCGTCTCGGTTGGTCGCCAAACCCTTCAGCGCCACCAGGTCCCGGCACGCCTTATCTTGCCAACTTTGCCCTCACGCACCCCGGTGGCGGAAAAACTCCTTCAAAATACCAGACAGCGTGCATACTGCAAGCTGCGCCTTTGTCAAAACCACCCTTTCGGCCAGCGGATCTCGGGCCGAAAGCTCTGCCACCAGCTTGTGGGCCAAATTGACGATGACCGCCGATTCCATGGCCAGACGCCGGTTTTTGAGCCGTTTCGGCAGCTCATCGGCCACTTCCATTAAGCTACGCGTTGCGTCGAGACAACGGTCAAGAACCGCGCGCAATGCCGCACTTGAGCGCGATTTGTCCAATTCTGTGACGTCAATGTCACAGTCCGCCAGCCAGTCCCCGGGCAGGTAGACCCGGTCGAGCTCGCGGTAATCGTCGGCGCAATCCTGGAGATGGTTGATCACCTGGAGCGCGTTGCAGAGCGCATCTGAATAGAGATAGTTGCGCTGGTCTTCCCCATGGAGGTCCAACAAGTAGCGCCCCACCGGCGCGGCGGACCTGAGGCAGTATCCGATCAGCTCGTCCCAGTTTGCATAACGCCCCTTCACCGCGTCCTGGCGGAAGGCGTCCACAAGGTCTGTGCAGTGGCGCGACGTGATGACGGTTTCCGTCAGGCTGTCATGCATGCGGCTTGCGGTTTCAAAGCCCGGCTCATGGCGGATCTCGCCGCCGCTCACCGCATCGGCCATGGCGTTGAGCCGATCCACCTTATCGTTCGGGGCAAGCTGGGGATTGTCGGCAATATCGTCAATGGCCCGGGCAAACCGGTAATAGCGCGCCACGTGGGGGCGCAGGGTCCTGGGCAGAAGCCATGAGCCGACGGGAAAGTTCTCATCGGCCGCGCCCTTACCGGAAGGGGTTTCAATGACGTCTGCACTGGTCATGGGGCGCCTTGCTCAATGCTTCACTCCGGCCTCATCGCGCTCAGCCGGCTGCCGATGCCAGACCCACCAGGGTGTGGGTCATCAGATCATCCGGGTCGGCGAGACCTTCGATCACCGTGAAGTGGTTCGCGCCGTCAATGGTGAGCGGGATCACGGCGGTGCCGCCGGCGTGCCATTCATGGGTGATGTCGGCCACTTGGTGTTTGAACTCATCGCTTTCCTCGCCGCCCACCGCGGCAATCAGCTTAAGGCCCACCGGTGCCTCCCAAAACAGGGGGCTGGCCGCTTCTGCGCTGTCGGAGGTCAAGCGCAGCTTCTCGTTGATGCTGGTCTGAACCAGGGGGCGCAGATCAAACAGACCGGAGATGGCGAGCCCGCCGGAGACCAGAAGCGGGGGCACGTCTTCATCGATCTTGTGCCACTGGGTGGCAAGCAGCGCGGCCGTCAGATGGCCCCCTGCCGAATGGCCGGAAACCACGATTTTGCGCCGGTAGGTTTTCCACAGAAAAAGACAGCAGGCGCGCATTTGATTGATGATGTCCACCACCGTGACCTGGGGGCACAGATCGTAAGACGGGACCGCCACGGTGACCCCATGCTTGTTTGCCCCTCTGGCCATATGGGAGAAGCTTTCCCGGCCCAGGGCCTGCCAGTAGCCGCCATGGATGAACAGGGCGATGGGCCCCGGTTTTTCCTTGCGCGGTTTGAAGATGTCCACGCATTGGCGCACGCTCTCGCCATAGGGCACGTCCAGGCGGGCCTCGCTTGCGTCCTTGCGCCATCTGGAGGCGTCCGCGGACCACTGCGCCATGATCTCGGCATGCTCGGGCACCCGGGCGCGGTTGTTGTATTCGGCCTCGTAATTGATGGCTGTGGTGATCTGGCGGTCCATGGCGGCCAAACTGCCAGAGCCGGGTGCGCCGGGCAAGCCATAAGGGTCGCCCTTGCGCTCGCGGGGCGCTGGGGGCAAGATCGCCCCATGGCCGGTTCGTCGCTCACATTCCGCCTGCTTGAGGCATCGCCCTTTGGGGTCTTGGCTGAGATTGAGGCAGACGATGTGGACGCGGCCGTGGCGCTCTTTGTCGAAGCGTCCGGCGAGGTTACCGACGCGCTGCAT
>JBCDDQ010000277.1:0-6601 GCA_039180225.1 Pseudomonadota bacterium | reverse complement strand
CCTCGATCGTGATTTCCCCGGCAGACAGCCCCACCATCCCGGCCACATCATCGGTAAGCTCGGTGAAGGCAGACCCCTGCTTGGTGAAATGGCCGCCTGCGGCCAGCGAATAGAGGAGCGCCGTGCCCAGAAATCCCACATAGATGCAGTTTCCAACCAAACCCATGAGCCGGTGCGATTTCGCCAACCGGCGCAAGCGCTGGCCAAGCCGGAACGGGCGCGCGCCAGAGGGCGCCCTCAGATCTTCATCGGCGATATGGTCTGCGCGCTTGCGTCTGAAGAGCCTTTTTACCGATCGCATGATGCGTCCTTCACCATCCACTCCACCAGCTCTTCAAAGGAATGACCCGCATGCTGGGCGATCTCCGGCACCAGCGAGGTTCCTGTCATGCCAGGCTGGGTGTTGATCTCCAGGATCACCAACTCACCATCTGCGCCCGGCGTGTCGTCATAGCGGAAATCGGCACGGGTCACGCCCTTGCAGCCCAGGGACATGTGGGCGGCGAGCGCGTATTGCTGGATCTTCCGGTAAACCTCGTTGGGAACATCCGCGGGGATAATGTGCTCAGATCCGCCTTCGGCATACTTGGATTCGTAATTATAGAACGAGCCCTTCGCCTCGATGTCCAGAACGCCGAGGGCCACATTGCCCATCACGGCGCAGGTGAGTTCGCGGCCAGGCACGTAGCGCTCCACCATGAGTTCCTGGCCATACTCGCCAATGCCCGACAGGGAAACGGAGACGGGCGAGGACGCCTCCGATTCCACAATGTGCACGCCCACACTGGAGCCCTCTGCCACGGGCTTCACCACATAAGGCATAGGCATAGGGTCTGAATCCATCAGCCGCTCAATGGACACCAGCTTGCTCTCAGCGGTTGGAATGCGGGCATCACGGAAGATGACCTTGGCCTTTTGCTTGTGCATGGCCAGCGAAGAGGCGAGAACGCCGGAGTGGGTGTACGGGATACGCAGCATCTCCAGGATGGCCTGGATATGGCCGTCTTCGCCCCATTTGCCGTGCAGCGCATTGAATGCCACCTGGGGTTTGCGCTCCTCCATGACCTTGCCGATTTCAGGGGTCACATCCACCAACCCGACCCGGGCAAATCCAGCCCGCGCCAGCGCCTGGGCGCAGGCCTCGCCCGTGGCCACGCTCACGTCGCGCTCAGCGGACCAGCCGCCATAGAGCACATCAACCCTCAGGTTTGCCTTGTCGAGCTCGGTTGGTTCCATGGGCTCAGTCTCATCCTTAGCCGGCCGCCGAGCGGCCAATGCGCTTGATTTCCCAATCGAGCTCAACTCCGGAGGTTTCTTTAACCTTCGCGCGCACGGTTTCGCCCAGCTCTTCAATTTGGGCCGCCGTCGCGCCACCCTCGTTGATCAAAAAGTTGCAGTGTTTTTCGGAGACCTGAGCGGAGCCTACGCGAAAGCCGCGCATGCCGGCTTTGTCGATCAACTGCCAGGCCTTGTGGCCGTCCGGGTTCTTGAACGTGGATCCGCCCGTACGGCTCTTGATCGGTTGGCTGGCCTCGCGGGCCTCGGTGATCGCGTCCATGGCGGCAGAAATCTCGCCCGCATCGCCCTTCTCCCCCTGCAAGAGAGCCGATGTGAAGATCAGATTTTCCGGTGCGCCACAGTGCCTGTAGCTGTAGTTCATTTCGTCCACACTCAACACGTGGCGATTGCCGTTCCGGTCCACAGCACGTGCCTCGATCAGCACGTCCTTGGTCTCCTGACCGTAGGCGCCACCGTTCATCCTCAGAGCACCGCCGATGGTGCCGGGGATACCTCTCAGAAAGGTTAATCCTCCGATACCAGCCTCAAGGGCTGCACCGGCCACACGCACGTCGGGCGCAGCCGCGCCGGCACGGATCTTGAAGCCGTCTTCCACGGTGATCGTGCCGAATTCGCGGCCAAGGCGGATAATGACCCCTTCCACGCCGCCATCGCGCACCAGAAGGTTGGATCCGATGCCCACAGGGTAAACCGGGACACGCTCAGGAAGCGCCGCGAGAAACTCGGCCAGATCATCTTCATCTGCGGGCGCGAACACCGCATCCGCCGGTCCGCCCACCTTGAACCAGGTGAGTGTGGCCATCTCAACATTGGGGCGCAGGCGCCCCCGCACCGGCGGTAAATTCTCAAACAGCGAATTGCTCATTGGTTCACCCTGTCTTTTCCAAGGAGGCAAGTTGCTCCGGCAGAGCGTTTGCCCAATGGGTGATCGATCCGGCGCCCAGGCAGATCACCACGTCCCCCGGATTGACGATGGAGGCAATCAGGCCCGGCAGGTCTTCCGGCTCCCTGAGGGCTCTGGCATCTCTGTGGCCGCGGGCCACAAGGCCGTCGACCAATGCGGTGTGGGTCGCACCTTCAATGGGGTCCTCGCCGGCCGTATAGACCGGAGCAATGATCACCGTGTCGGCGTCATTGAAGCAGGAGCAGAAGTCATCGAAGAGATCATGCAGCCGGGTGTAGCGGTGGGGCTGCATCACGGCGACAACCCGGCTCTCGGTCACCGCACGGGCCGCCCGCAGCACCGCGGAAATTTCCACCGGGTGATGGCCGTAGTCATCGAAGATGGGCACGTCGTTCCATACCCCGGTTTTGGAGAATCGGCGCTTGACGCCGGAGAAGGCGTTCAAGGAGGTGCGAATGTCTTCGTCGCTCACCCCGAGCCGTTGGGCTACCGCGATGGCGCCTGCCGCATTCAGCACATTATGCTCGCCGGGCATGGGCAGGTGCAGCCGGTCGATTTTGTGAACCTCGTTGGAGGAGCGGTTGGTGATTTCCACGGCGAAGTGGGTGTCGCTCTGGTCGTAGGAGAGGTCTACGATACGCACCTGCGCCTGCGGATTGCGCCCGTAGGTGATGATGCGCCGGTCCGTGATGCGCCCGATCAGGGCCTGCACTTCTGGATGGTCGATGCACATCACCGCAAACCCGTAGAAGGGCACGTTCTCAACAAAAGAATGAAAGGCCGCACGCAGGGAATCAAAGTCGCCATAGTGGTCCATATGTTCGGGATCGATGTTGGTGACGATAACCACGTCAGCAGGCAGCTTCACGAAGGTGCCATCGGACTCGTCCGATTCCACCACCATCCAGTCCCCTAAGCCAAGCCGGGCATTGGTGCCGTAGGCATTGATAATTCCGCCATTGATCACCGTGGGGTCCAGCCCGCCTCCATCCAAAAGGGCTGCAACCATGGAGGTGGTTGTGGTCTTGCCGTGGGTGCCGCCCACGGCCACTGTGGATTTGAAGCGCATCAGCTCAGCCAGCATCTCGGCCCGGCGCACCACAGGAAGAAAGCGGGCCCTGGCCTCCAGCACTTCCGGGTTGTCATCCTTCACGGCGCTGGAGATCACCACCACCTTGGCATCACCGAGGTTTTCCGGGCGATGGCCGATCGACACCTCAATACCCATATCGCGCAGGCGTTTGACGTTTGCACTGTCGTTGATGTCAGAGCCCTGGACCGTGTATTCCAACGTCTTCATGACTTCGGCAATACCACTCATGCCGATGCCCCCGACGCCCACGAAGTGGATGGGGCCAATGTCTTTGCCAAACTTTGCATGGGCCATTGCAGGCGATCTCCTAAACTCTAGTGTTCGTATTCTTGCTCGACCAGATCTTCGGCATCATTGGTCTTGAAAACGCGGTCCACAGCCACCTCTTCAATAAGATCAGCCAGGCGGCTGGCCGCATCCGGTCGGCCAAAGCTCTTGGCGCTGTCGGCCGCGATCTGCAACTCGCGTTCCGAATAGCGCAGCTTTGTGACCAGAGAGGACAGCCTCTCCGGCGTGAATTCGCTTTGTTCCATGAGCCAACCGCCCCCGGCCGTGGTGAAGGCCCGGGCATTAAGCAGCTGGTCATTGTCCAAGGAATGGGGCAACGGCACAAGTATGGCCGGGCGCCCGATAACCGCCAGCTCAGCAATTGTGGAGGCACCCGAGCGCGCAATTATGAGATGGGAGCTGGAGACACGTTCCGGCATGTCATAGAAGAACGGCGCCAGTTCCACATCAATGCCGCTGCCGTGATAGGCCTCATGCACCTCGTCCAGATCTTCCGGTCGCACCTGCTGGGTCACCGACAGAAGCTTGCGCACCGACTGGGGCAGCGCCAGGAGCGCCGCCGGCACGATCTCAGAGAACACACGCGCACCCTGACTGCCACCGAAGACAAGCAAGCGGAACGGTCGGTGCGCCTCAGGCGCGCTATAAGGCTTAAAGGAGGCCGACAGCACAGCATCGCGCACCGGATTGCCGACAAACCGCACTTTTGGCTCGGCCCGTGGCGGCAGGCCGTTGATCTTGGGGAATGATGAGGCGATGGAGGTGACGCCATGAGCCAACACCTTATTGGCCCGGCCCACCACGGCGTTCTGCTCGTGGATGAAGGTATCTATACGCCGGGTCATGGCTGCGATCAGCGGAGGAAATGAGGGATAGCCCCCAAAGCCCACCACGGCCAAAGGATCCAGGAGCCCGATAATGCTGCGGGCTTCGCGGACACCGGAAAGGAGCTTCAGAAGCTGGCCAGGAAGCTTGAAAGGCTTGCCTGGGGTCAGGGTGGCCGAGTGGACAATGTGCACCTGTTGGGCCGGAAAGCGGTTGCCATACTCCTCCACCCGATCATCGGTGAGCAGATGGATCACGTAGCCGCGCCGCACCAGTTCTTCGGCCAGAGCTTGGGCTGGGAACAGATGTCCACCCGTGCCCCCGGCTGAGAGGATGATGAGGCCCTTTAGGCCGCTATCAAAGTCCATCGCCATGTGGCTTAGCTTCCTGCCATGTGGGGCTGAGCGATTGGGCGCGCCGGCAGATCATCCAGCACCTTGCCCGCCGCTCGTCGCCTCGTCAGCGAGAGAACCAGGCCCATGGCAAACGCCATGGACAGAAGAGACGAGCCGCCATAAGAGATAAAGGGCAAGGTCATGCCCTTGGCCGGCAGAAGGGCCACATTCACCCCCATGTTGATCACGGCCTGCAAACCGAACAGGGAGACCAGGCCGGTGACGGCAATGCGGCGGAAGGGATCATCTTCCTTCATAGCCTTGTTCAAGCCGCGCACCACCACGTAGCAAAAGATGCCCAGAAGAACGATACAGGCGATAGCGCCAAACTCCTCACCGGCCACCGCGAAGGTGAAATCTGAATGGGCATCGGGGATAATCTGTTTCACGCTCCCGCCGCCCGGCCCTGTACCGATCACGCCGCCGCGTTCAAAGGCGTCCTTGGCCATGTCCACCTGATAGGTATCGCCGCCATCTGGATTGAGGTAACGGTCGATGCGCGAAGCCACGTGGGGCACGGTGAGATACGCCATCACAAGACCGCCCACCCCGACACCGATAAGACCGAAGATCCAAATCCAGGAGACCCCGGTCACAAACAGCATCATGGCCCAAACCACGCAAAGCAAGATCGTCTGACCAAAGTCAGGCTGGAGCACGAGCAAAGACACACAGCCAATCAGCAGGCCTGCCGAAATGATGTTTCCGGGCATGTCCGGCTTCAAGATCTTCTCCGCAAAGAAGAATGCGCACACCACGATGAAGGCGGGCTTGAGCAGCTCTGAGGGCTGCAGGGCAAAGCTGCCCACATTCAGCCAACGGGTTGCCCCTTTCACTTCAGCGCCAATCTGAAGGGTCAAAATCACCAACCCCACGCTCACGCAGAGGGCGGCCACGCACACACGCTTTGCCGCCCGAACCGAGAGGAACGATGTGGCCAGCAGCACGCCGATCGCGGGGATCAGAAAGATCAGCTGTCGCTTGACGAAATGAAACGGTTCAAGATCGATACGGGCCGCCACCGCAGGACTTGAGGCCATGTTGATCAAGAGCCCGATGGCCATGAGCAGAAGGAAGACCGTGAGGAGCGCGTGGTCGACGGTGAACCACCAATTGGCCAGAAGACCTCGGTCGGTGCGCCGGATGAACATTATGCGGCCTCCTCAGATTTCAGGGAGACGCCGTCAAGTGCGGCAACGGCCGCGCGGAAAGCCTCTCCCCTGATTTCAAAGTTGCGATATTGATCAAAGGACGCACAGGCCGGGGAGAACAGAATCACGCCGGTTCTGCCCCCATCCGATGCGTCCTGAAAGGCCTCCGCTACGGCCACATCCAGGGTGCCGCACTGTGTAATGTCCGTGTGCCCCTCAAGTGTCTGAGCAAAGTCCTCCGCGGCTTCCCCGATCAAATAGGCTTGGCTGATGCGGGGAAAGTAAGGCTTGAGCTCTTCTATCCCGCCACTCTTGGCCCGTCCGCCGGCGATCCAGTAGATGTTGTCAAAACTATCAAGGGCCCGGGCCGCTGCATCGGCATTGGTGGCCTTGGAATCGTTGATGAACAGGATGTCGTCCGCGCGTGCCACCTGCTCCATGCGATGGATCAGGCCCGGGAAGCTCTTAAAGCCGGCCAGGATCTCACTTTGACTGAGCCCTGCCTTGCGGCACGCAACCCAGGCAGCGGCGGCGTTCTGCCAGTTATGACGCCCTCTGATGCCGTCTATGCCCAACAGCGAGCAGCTTGCCATCGTGCGCCCTTCTTGACGCACGCGGAGCACGCCATCGGTCACTGAGACACCAT
>JBCDDQ010000276.1:0-6614 GCA_039180225.1 Pseudomonadota bacterium | reverse complement strand
TGCCTGGGCTACAAAACACCAAACGAAATCTTCAACCGTGTTGCACTTCAAACGTGACTCCACCTTCCCGCTTTCGCGGGAATGACGAGATGTGGGACGCGGGAATGGCGAGGTGTAGGGGGCGCGCTGGAGGGCTAGCTGCGCTTTGCTCCGGTGCGGCGTCCCCGGAACCATCGGCCCATCTGGAACATCAGCGCATCACAGAGCAGCAGGAAAATGAACAGCAACACCAGCGTCGCGAGGCCCGTCGTCATATGATCAGCTCCAATATCACTCATTCCGGCATTTCCCTCACAAGATGGTGGCGTTCTGGTGCCCGCACAATAGCTGAGCGCGATGAACCAACGATTCCAGGGACGCGGTGAGTTTTATTAAATCTCTAACACAAGGGTTTTTGTGCCGGTAACGGTTGGCCTGCCCAGACGGGTTGGCTAGGATTGGGGCAGCCGCACGACGGTCTTTAGGGTCAGGAGATATGGGAATGCTCAAACAGTCTTATGTTCACGGTGCAAGTTCTGTGGGGCTGATCGGTGAGACGATCGGGCAGAACTTCGATGCCAGCGTTGAGCGCTGGGCTGACCGCGAAGCGCTGGTCGTGCGCCACCAGAACATCCGCTGGACCTACAGCGAGTTGAAGGCTGAAGTGGATGCGTTTGCCGCCGGGCTTCTGGCATTGGGCCTTGAGCCGGGCGACCGGATCGGCATCTGGTCGCCCAATAACAGCGAATGGGTGATCACCCAGTTCGCCACCGCCAAGGCGGGCCTTGTGCTCGTGAACATCAATCCGGCCTACCGCATTGCGGAGCTGGACTATGCCCTCAACAAGGTGTCGGCCAAGGCGCTGGTGCTGACGGCCGCGTTCAAGTCGTCGGACTATGTTGCCATGATCGCGGAGCTTGCGCCGGAGCTCGCCAGCGCTGAGCCCGGCGCGCTGAAGGCGGAGCGCCTGCCCCATTTGCGCACGCTGATCCAGATCGGCGGCGAGGCGGCGCCCGGCATGTATGCCTTCGCAGATGTGGCCGGCCTTGCCGATGATGCGGCAAGGGCCCGGCTGGAGGCGCTGGCGGGGACCTTGCAGTTTGACGATCCCATCAACATCCAATTCACCAGCGGCACCACCGGCTTTCCCAAGGGGGCAACGCTGACCCACTTCAACATTCTCAACAACGGTTTCTTCGTGGGCGAGGCGATGAAGCTGAGCGAGGAGGACAGGCTGTGCATCCCGGTGCCGCTGTACCATTGTTTCGGCATGGTGCTGGGCAATCTGGCCTGCACCACCCACGGCGCGGCGATGGTCTACCCCGATGAGGCGTTTGAACCCCTGAGCGTGTTGCAGACGGTTGAGGCGGAACGCTGCACGGCCTTGCATGGGGTGCCCACCATGTTCATTGCAGAGTTGGATCATCCCGAATTTGCAAAGTTCGATCTGTCGCGCCTGCGCACCGGCATCATGGCCGGCTCGCCATGTCCGATTGAGGTTATGAAGCGGGTGATTGCTGAGATGCATATGAGCGAGGTGACCATCGCCTATGGGATGACGGAAACCAGCCCGGTGAGCTTCCAGAGCAGCACCGATGATCCGGTGGAGCGCCGGGTGTCGACGGTGGGGCGCATTCACCCGCATGTGGAGGTGAAGGTGGTGGACGATGCCGGGGCCATCGTGGCGCCGGGGGTGGCGGGCGAGCTTTTGACACGCGGCTATTCGGTGATGCAGGGCTATTGGGGCGATGAGGCGCGCACCGATGAGGCCATTGATGCGGCGGGCTGGATGCATACGGGCGACATGGCGACCATCGATGAGGAGGGCTATTGCAACATTGTGGGCCGCATCAAGGACATGGTGATCCGGGGCGGGGAGAATGTCTATCCGCGCGAGATTGAGGAATATCTCTACCGCCATCCGGCGGTTCAGGACGTGCAGGTGTTCGGGGTGCCCGATAGCAAATACGGTGAAGAGCTGTGTGCCTGGATCGTCCTGTCTGAGGGCCAGGAGGCCGGCGAGGAGGAGATCCGCGCCTTCTGCAAGGGCCAGATCGCCCACTATAAGATCCCGCGCTATGTGCGTTTTGTGAGCGCGTACCCCATGACCGTGACCGGCAAGGTGCAGAAGTTCGTGATGCGCGAGCAGATGGTGGAGGAATTGCGGCTGGATGAGGTGAAGACGGCGTGACTAGAGCAGTTCTTTGTCATACTGCTCTCTGGCCAGATCCAGTTCGGGAAAGTTCTGCTCGGCCCAGCGGTCCAGAGTGATGAGCGCTTTGCTCAAGGACACACCCAGAGTGCTGAGCCGGTAGGTGACATGCGGGGGAATGCACTGCATGTCTTGCCGGATGACGAGGCCATTGCGCTCCAGCTCACGAAGCGTCTGGGTCAGCATCTTTTGTGAGATGCCCTCAATACGCCGCATAAGCGCGCCATTGCGCATGGGCTCCTCAGCCAGTGCGGACAAAATCAGCACGGTCCATTTGCTGGCAATCAGTTCCAGAGTATGACGCGCCGAACAGCTCTGATCGAAAACGCTGGGGGTGGTGTTCGGGTTCATTTGCTCAGGGCTCCTTTCATGTCGCCATGGTTACCAAAAGGTGCGTACTTGCCGCCTGGTTCTCACCTTCTATATCGTCATGAGCGATCAGTCATGCAACAGGAGAATGTGAGATGAAAGCCCTCATCATCAGTTCCAGCCCGAGACGGGACGGCAATTCGGCGGCGCTGGCCCGTGAGGTTGCGCGCGGCTTGCGCGGCGCGCGGCACGAGGTGAAATTTCTGCACGCGGACGATGTGTTGAGCGGCTTTCTTCGGGACTGCCGGACCTGCCGCGGGCCGGACGGGGCATGCTCTATTGGTGACGGGTATGGCGATGTGTTTTTCAATGATCTGCTTCCCGCTGAGGGGCTGATCTTCGCGTCACCAGTTTACTGGTATGGCATGTCGGGCCAGTTGAAGACCTTCTTTGACCGCATGTTTTGCTATGTGGCGGCATCGCATCCGGCCTCCGGAGAGGTTGTGTCAAAGCTGCAAGGAAAGAGAATTGGCTTGGTGCTCAGTTCAGAGGAGACCTTTCCGACGGTGGCCGGCGGCATCGTTCATCAGATCCAGGAATATGCACGCTACACCCGCTCTGAGTTTGCCGGTGTGGTGCACGGCTATGGCAACGCCCGCGGGGATGTGGCGCGTGATCCCGGCAATCCCGTGCGCCAGGCCCGGCAGTTCGGTGAGACGTTCTTCACAAAGCCGGCGAGCGACTACAAAATCGACACCCCCAGACCCGCCCGCCTTTGGACACAGGGGCTTTCCCCGTCTTCGCCGGCCCCGGTCACGGCGTAACGGGGCTGCATGAGGTGAGAGTCCTCTTAGAGGCCTTGGCGTTCCCCTCAGCGTGTCACCAGTTGATGACGGCTTTACCCTCGAAATCTGTCATTGCCTTCAAGAGGATAGATGACCCTTTACGGCAATAGGTGAGATTTGCCACGTGCAAGTAGAGCAAGCAATTAGAACTGATTTGGCGTGAAATTATTCGATATCTAAGTGTTTAAGTTTAAACTCTGAACACTATCCGGCTACATGGAACAAGGCTGTATCTAACATTTCAGCTTATCAAGAAAGTGATACGATTCGAGACATATTTGCCACAGTTCATCGAATATTTGGCCTTCTCGTGCCCAATTTTTCCAAGAGTGCTCCGAAACCGTTGCCAGATTGCAAGAAACTTCATTAGGCTAGAGGCGCGAAGGAGGCGTTTGTCGCTTCTTTCAGCAGGGTGGCTAACTGTAAGGATTGTGGGTCCAATGAGAGTGTTGATTACTATTGCATCGTGCCTCGTTGCATTGACTCTGGCGGCCAAGAACGTTCAGGCGCAAGATGGCGACGGCGTTTGGTCGCCCGAACTTTACTTTTCACTTGGTGGCGGCGCTGTGTTCATGGAAAACGAGTCCCTGAATTACCCTCCGGCTTTGTCGCCATCTCAAAACTATGGTTTGGACACCGGGTTCGCGGTTCAGGGTGCGGTGGGTGCGACTTTGCCTATGAGTTTTCGAACCGAACTTGAAGTGACCTACCGGGAAAATAAGATCGACAACACCTTCACAAGTGGCGGAATGACTTTCGATTCGCGGGGAGATGTCTCAACCATTACGGTGATGAGCAATGTGCTCTATGATTTTCCGTTGGCCGGACCATTCAGTGTCTTCCTCGGCGGTGGGGTCGGTCTTGCGGTGGTTGATCTGGACTTCAAGCGTGGGCCGACGGCGGCGGGATTCATCCTCGCGAATGGTGACGATGTCCGCTTCGCCTATCAGGCGATAGCTGGAGCGAGCTTTGAAATTGTTGAGGGCGTTTCGATCTTTGGCAAATACACTTATCTCGGCACGACCGGAGACTCAATTACATTCAGCAACACCGGCGTGGGCAGGGTGAATGGCTCATTCGACTACCACAACCATGCGGTTTTCGGCGGTCTAACGTTTGAGCTGGGCAGCTAGCGCTAGACGTGCCGTTGTCCCCAAAGAATGGCAGCTTCGCGATCGAAAGCAGCCGTTGCCTTGAAGGGGGTTAGCGACCCATTCCGGAAGCACGATGAGCCAACCGCTTGATCGTATAGACGGAACCTGTGCACGGTGGGACCCCCCAGCACCTCTTTGACTATGGTTCTTTTGTGGACACTGTTGAACATTTGGAAATCTCTGAGCTGCCCGATCAATCCTGTGAGCTTATTGCCGTGGCGGAGTGGCTCAATGAAGAATGGGGGCAGTCCAAGGGCTATGATCTGTCTGATACTCTCCGATGGTGCAAGGACCTTGCGAAAGCTTCCAATGAAACCATCATAGTTGCGAGGCGCGACGATCAACTCATGGGCTGCGTCTGTGTGGTCGAGTGCGATCTTGAAAGCCGAAAAAAACTGAGCCCATGGCTGTCCAGTTTATTCGTACCGATGGGCGAGCGGGGAGGATTGATAGGGCAAGCATTGGTCGACGCGGCATGCAATTGGGCACGACGGACCGGCTTTACAAATATGTTTCTGTATGCCCTCGAAGGTAGCCTGACGGCATATTATGGTCGACTGGGTTGGGTCCAGCTCAGCAGTTTCACGCTAGACGGCGCCACTTTCGGATTGATGCACAGGCCACTTTGCGTTGACGGTGAAGAGGCAGAGCACGATCATGTTTGAAACTCGCTGAAGCTCAGCAACGAGCTCAGCCTACCGGATGCTTCGCACAGCACCAAGTTCAGGTTCCTCGGTTTGACTTTGGCTTTTACTCTGAAGTAGTGCCCTGAAAATGTCAGTATAGATAGGGAACGTTAGCCCTGGCATTTCATGAGCGTCGTCCAAACCAACCCATCGGAGTTCGCTATGCTCCGGTCCAAGGTTGACCGGTTCCTGCTCCCATTGATCAATCGCAAAGAAATGAAAAGTCGCTTTACCACGGTTGAAGTGGAAACTGTCGAGCAGTCGCCACGAAGTCGGAACAACCCCGACCTCTTCAGCCAGTTCACGCACTAGTGCATCTTCAAGGGTTTCACCATCCTCAACATGTCCGCCAGGAAAACTCCAGGTGTCAGGATAGCTTGACCGGCTTTTAGAGCGGTGCGCGAGGAGTACTCGTCCTCGCTCCAAGAGCAGTCCATTCACTATATCAAGCATTCCTGTCGCGCCCTCATCTCATCCGACAGCACTGGATGAACCTAACACGATCACCGTACAGTCCTGAACCTGAAAGCTGAGCTTCGTGTTTGTGATCCGAGTAGCAAAAATATCCGCAAAGCCCGCATTGCGCCGCTGAGCCTAGACGACTGCACGGCATCAGTTCCGGGCGCACGTTGAAAAGTTGCTGCTGGTCGGTCTTCTCCTAAAGCCCCCCTTTGGCGCAGCGCGCTGCAAAAGGGCAATGAAACCCGGCGCCAGCCAGTTAACCCTGGTCCTTAAAATTTTAACTAAAGTTGCAAAATCATATTCAACTCTCCTTGGTAGTGTTGCATTGAATAGAGAAGACGTCGGCATTACAACCGTAAGTGAGCGTGGGTCCCATGAAGTATCTGTCTCGTGCCTGCCTGATTGCCGCCTTGAGCCTGGTTGGCTTTGGTTCGCCAGCCTGGTCTGAAGACAAGACACCCGAAAATCAAAGCCCTGAGAGGCCGACTTTGGTCGGACTCTCTCATCAAGACACTGAAGCCAGGATGTTCTGGGATCAGACCGACAGGGCCCTTACTGTCCCTCTCCGGCTGCCGAATACGCCAGGCCAGTCAACTCGCGAACGAGGGCGTCTTCCAGAGATCGAGTGGGTAACGCATAACGGGGAAATCACCCTTACCAGACGGGCGGCAGCGCGACATGTCCTGTCCATTGACGCGGTCAACAACCAAACAGTCGTGACGGGAGTTCTGGTGGGCAGTCGCCAGAATGGCGGGTATCTGGCCGTGGCGCTCGGCAAAAGCGGGCTTGCGAAGTTGGGTCTGGCGCCACAGGCACGTTTTTCCCGCAAGATCAGCGAAACCCGTCCCGCGCGTGGCCCCCTCGCGACGGTTCTCAGCTCGGCGCAGACCATGAGCTTGCGCGAAATTGGCGAGTAGCCTTGGGCTGAAATCACTCAAAACATCCGGCAGCACACACACGAATTTAG
>JBCDDQ010000275.1:0-6696 GCA_039180225.1 Pseudomonadota bacterium | reverse complement strand
TGGGCGGGAAGATCTCGGTCGAGAGCTGTGTCGGGGAGGGCTCGATCTTTTCCTTCTGCATCAGTCTGCCGGTTGACGAGCGCTCGAGCAAAGTCCAGTCCGTGCCTCGCAACCTCCGCGGTGCGAGCATACTGGTGGTGGATGATAATGAGATAAACCGTTCCATCCTTGTGGAGCATCTCAAGACCTGGAACTTCCAAGCTGCGGCGTGCACTGGCGCGATTCAGGCGAAAACCGTGCTCACTGCAGCCGTGGAAAAGAACATTCCGGTGGATCTTGTTATCCTCGATTACCACATGCCAGAAATCAACGGAGGCGAACTGGCCCTGGAAATCAGGCGGATGCCTGAGCTTGCCGATGTGCCCATCATCATGCTGACGTCGGTAGACCAGAGCGCGGAGGGCAAGGATTTCACACGGTTCGGCATCGACGGTTATCTGACAAAGCCGGCCAGAGCCAATCTGCTTTTAAAGATGATCGTGCAGACCCTGCACACTGAGCGCAGCCCAGCTGCGCAACCTGAGCAGAGCGAGGCTCTCAGCGAATCTCCTCCGGACGTTCCAGTCGATGAAGAGAGTGTCGACATTCTGGTCGCCGACGATAATGATGTGAACCGCGCGGTCTACACGCAAATCCTGACAAATGCCGGGTTCACCTACAAGATCGCCGGGAATGGTGCAGAAGCGGTGCAGTTCTTCCAGCTCCATCAGCCGCAAATTGTGTGCATGGATGTGTCTATGCCTGTGATGAACGGATATGAAGCGACAGAGCAAATCCGTCAGCTCGAGCAGGAATTGGGGACCCATACACCCATTATCGGCATCACGGCGCACGCTATGGCCGATGATCGGCAAAAGTGCGAGGAAGCGGGAATGGATGACTATCTCGCCAAACCGGTCTCGCCGCAGGCGCTGATTGAGATGATCACGTCCTGGTACAACGTGCCGGAAGAAGCCACAGGCTAGATCGGCGCACTTTGCGCGAATTGGGTGACTGTCTGGGCTTTGAGCTTGCCATGCCTATGCCCAGATCTGTGCGTTAGGTTAGTTTGCATCAAAGATACACACAGATCTGCTCAAGGAGATCGTCATGGCGCTCAACCGCCTGTCTGTTGCCGGCATCGTGTTGGCCTTATTTTCCATCGCTGCAGCCGCCGGAGAAGCCGATGTGGAGAAGGTGACCGTGCAGAAAGCCAGCAATGGGCTTTACACGTTCAACGTCACCGTCCGCCATGCTGACGAGGGTTGGGAGCATTATGCCAATCGCTGGGATGTGGTGGCACCCGACGGTACGGTTTTGGGCACCAGGGTGCTCGTACATCCCCACGTGGATGAACAGCCGTTTACGCGTTCATTGCGCGGCGTGGAGATCCCGGAAGGGCTCAAATCAGTGATCATCAGGGCTCACGACAGCGTGCACCAATTGGGCGGCGCTGAGGTGACGGTTGAGCTTGAATAGCGGCCTGAATTCACGTTTTTCCTCATCAGCGGCCTGGGCATTCGACAGGGTCGCGACGAGAGAATTAACTTATTGTTTTTAATGGATAAATAAGCGCCGAAATCACTGGCGTCGAATTTGCAGTTTGATCTCTAAAGTACTAGTATTAATGCAACGATTCGGGTGGGCCGGAAGGGCTAGATTTTGTCTGATACTGAAGATCCCATCGACGGCGCTGAACCCACTGAGCCGTCGGACATTTCGCCTGTAACCATCGAAGAGGAGATGAGCCGCTCCTACCTCGATTACGCCATGAGCGTGATCGTTTCACGGGCGCTCCCGGATGTGCGTGACGGCTTAAAGCCCGTGCATCGGCGCATTCTCTATTCGATGCATGAGAACGGCTATACGCACGATAAGCCCTATCGCAAATCAGCTCGTGTGGTTGGCGATGTCATCGGTAAGTATCACCCGCACGGCGATCAATCGATTTATGACGCTCTGGTGCGCATGGCGCAGGAATTCTCCATGCGCCTGCCGCTCTTGGACGGGCAGGGCAATTTTGGCTCTGTGGATGGCGATCCACCGGCGGCCATGCGCTACACCGAAGTGCGCATGGGTAAGCCTGCGGCCGCTCTGCTTGAGGATATCGACAAGAACACCGTCGATTTCCAGTCCAACTACGATGACACGGAAACGGAGCCGACGGTGCTGCCGGCCCGCTTCCCCAACCTGCTGGTCAATGGGGCAGGGGGCATCGCGGTGGGGATGGCCACCAACATTCCCCCGCACAACCTGCGCGAAGTCGTCAGAGCCTGCTGCGCAATGATCGACGACCCGTCAATCTCAATCGAAGATCTGATGGCGATTGTGCCCGGTCCGGACTTCCCGACCGGTGGGCTCATCCTCGGCAGTGCCGGCGCCCGGGCTGCCTACATGAAGGGCAGGGGCTCCGTGGTGGTCCGCGGCCGGGTTCACGTGGAAGAGGTGCGCAAGGAGCGCGAAGCCCTCGTGATCACCGAAATCCCCTACCAGGTCAACAAAGTCTCCATGATTGAGAAGATTGCCGAACTGGTGCGGGAAAAGCGGATTGAAGGGATTTCAGACATCCGTGATGAATCGGACCGCGAAGGCATGCGGGTGGTGGTTGAATTGCGGCGCGACGCGGTGGCGGACGTGGTTCTGAACCAGCTCTACCGGTTCTCGCAGCTGCAATCGAGTTTCGGGTGCAACATGGTTGCACTCACCGGCGGGCGCCCGGAACTGATGCGCCTGGACGACCTCTTGAGGGCATTCATTGCCTTCCGCGAAGAGGTGGTGACCCGCCGCACCAAGTTCCTGCTGGGCAAGGCGCGTGAGCGGGCACACGTGTTGGTGGGCCTGGCGATCGCAGTTGCCAACATTGATGAAGTGATCCGTCTGATCCGCGCCGCGCCGGACCCTGCCACAGCACGCGCAGAGTTGATGGGACGCAGCTGGCCGGCCAAAGACATGGAGCCACTGATCAGCCTCATCGCCGATCCGCGTCATGCTTTGGCGGATGATGGCACGTATCGCTTGTCTGAAGAGCAGGCCCGGGCAATTCTGGATCTGCGCCTCCAGCGCCTTACTGCGTTGGGCCGCGATGAGATCGGCAATGAGCTGAACGAGCTCGCTGACAAGATCAAAGAGTACCTTGCGATCCTCGGCTCACGTGCAAGGGTAATGGACATCATCAAGAACGAGCTGATCGCGATCGATGAGGAATTCGGAACCGACCGGAAGACGGAAATTGTCGAACAGGAGTTCGATGTTGATGATGAAGACCTGATCCAGCGCGAAGAGATGGTGATCACGGTGTCTCACCGCGGTTACATCAAGCGCGTGCCGCTCTCCACATACCGGGCCCAAAGGCGCGGTGGGAAAGGGCGCTCGGGAATGGCCACGCGGGACGAAGACTTCGTCACCCAGCTGTTCGTGGGCAACACCCACACGCCCATCCTCTTCTTCTCCTCTGCCGGCATGGTTTACCGCATGAAGGTCTGGAAGCTCCCGGTGGGCACACCTCAGGCCAGAGGGAAGGCGCTGGTCAACCTTCTGCCTCTGGAGGAAAACGAAGTTATCACCACCATTATGCCCATGCCGGACGAAGGCGAGGATCTGAGCAATCATCAGCTCATGTTCGCCACCAGGAGCGGCACGGTCAGGCGCAACGCTTTGTCTGATTTCACCAGGATCAACCGTACCGGTAAGATCGCGATGAAATTGGACCGTGAAGACGACACCATTATTGGCGTTCAGATCTGCACAGAGGCCGATGATGTGCTGCTGACCACGCGCAATGGTCGTTGTATCCGCTTCCAGGTTGGGGATGTGAGAGTGTTTGCGGGCCGAAACTCCACCGGTGTGCGGGGTATCAAGCTTGGGAGCGACAAAGAGCTGGGAGATGACCGTGTGATCTCCATGGCCATCCTGAGACACGTGGACATCGCACCGGCAGAAGCAAGGGCCTATCTGAAGCTTTTGCGTCAACTCAGCATTGAGCAGGATCCTGAGCTCGAAGACGAGCTTGTTGAGGCGGACACCGACCTTGATGGCGAAGAAGAGGGCGACGACGAGGTGCATATCAGCCAGGAGCGCTACACGGCGCTTTCTGCAGCCGAGCAGCATATCCTGACCGTTTCTGAGAACGGCTATGGCAAGCGCTCTTCGGCTTACGAATACCGTGTCTCCAAAAGAGACGGTAAAGGCATTATCGCCATGGCGCTCACGGCCCGAAATGGTCCGATCATTGCCAGTTTCCCGGTGGAAGAGGCCGATGAGATCATGTTGGTGACCGATGGGGGCCAGCTCATCCGCTGCGGTGTGAACGATGTGCGTGTGGCCGGCAGATCGACCCAAGGGGTCACAATCTTCAATACGGCAGACGATGAGCGCGTGGTCTCTGTGGAGCATATCTCCGAAGCTGAGGACAACGAAGAACAAGACGGTTCAGAGGCCTAAAGAGAGGCCTTTAAGCCCATAAGCAGAGCAGGATTGTCTCGCATTTGATTTAAATTGCGTGCGATTGCATGTGCAATTCGCAAGGTTTGGCGCCTAGCCTGAACGGGCTAGAGGGTGCGACCTAAGGCGAGACATGCGATATCAGGAACAACAGTTCAGGGCATCGGGAGGATCATCCGCAGGCAGCTACCGGCTGTCTGGAGGGTCCAACTCATTCCAATTCCAATCTGGTTCTGGAGCTTCTTCTCTTAACATCGGGCAGTTGCGCGGCGGCGCCAAGGAAACCAGCTCTGGAGGTGGGGGCGGCGGAGGTTCGTCCTCGCTCGGGTTCATCCTTGTGAACTGTCTGGTGCTTGGCATCGTGGGCTACACCTTCATGACCGATGATACCTCTGCAACCACGGATGCAACAGGTGGCTTCAGCTTCTTTAAGTCAGAGAACGAAAATTCGTTCGCGCTGAAGCCCGGCGTCCGGGCCGCAAACCGCGGGATCAGGTTTGATTGGAGCGGGAAAAGGCCACGGTCTGATTTTGCAAACCATGAGCTCTTTGCGAGCCTTGAGGGCTTCAGCTTCGCCAGCGACGGCAGAGCCAATTCCACCGCCAGCGATGTAACTCTTGGGGCGTTTCTCGTTCCAGGCCAGCTGGAAGAGCTTGTGTCGAGCGTTCCCACACTCAATCTGCCCGCCAATGGGCGCGCGTCCCACCGCCCTAAACTTGGAAATCAGTCCGCCGCCAGCACGGGCCGCGGCACCGTGTTCCACACCACATTGCCCACAGTGGCCACGTATCAGCCGTATTCGGTGGCAACGCTGCAGGAGCCACAGACCTCCGCGGAACGTAATACAATGGCAGTTGAGACCGCCGCCAACGCTGGCAAGGTCAATGCGTTCCGGATCCTCAAAGGCAGGTTGAAACGCGTGGCGGGGCAGGGGCGGCAAAGCGGCGTTTTGGACGTTTTTGTGTCTTACGGAACAAAGGGCGATGTCAGCAAGGTCGCCCTCGCCGGTATCGAAAACGGCAGAGCGCGCGCCACGGCATACTCCATCCCGTGGTCAAGTGAGCTTGCGTCCAGCTTTTATGCACTGGAATCAGGCTTTACGGAAGATCTCTCAACCAGGGTGCAAGTGTTGGCTGCGATGACGGTCATGCCGCCGGCACGGGCCTGTTCGCCGGCGTGTCAGAACATCGCGGTTGATGAGGTTTCCAAACGTCTTTCTGAAGTGGCGGACAATCGGAACATCGTTATCTATGTGGTTGAAGATCCGTCGGCCGATGCGCACCAGGGTGCAAAGGCTCTGTTGCTCCAGGATTTGGCTGAGCGCGAATGGCAGGTCATCCGCCTGGAGCCCGCGGCAGGTTAGGCTTTGGCCGTGAGCCAATCAGGCAATTTCTCGATCGTGATAACGGCGATGCCTGCGATCACGATTATCCCGCCAATCCACGCCGTTAACGTCATTGTCTCATCTAAAAAGATGGCGCTCGCGATGATGGAAAAGACTGGCAAGAGCAAGAGGAATGGGCCGACCTGCCTGATCTCATACTTGCCCAGCAAGTGATACCAAATGGAGTAACCAACCGCTGTCATGATCAGGCCCAGATAGACGACCGTGCCCCATACAATCCAATTGGCCTGGCGGATAAGTTCAAAATGGTTCTCTTCAAAGATCGCCGAGGCCACAAACAGTTGTGGGGTTGCCATAACCGCGACCCAAGCAATAAGCGTAAAGCCGCCAACTTCACCCAAACTGCGAATCATCACCTGGCCGAGAGCCCAGAAGAATGCGCCTCCGGTCACGAGCGCCATGGGAACATAGGCTGAATTCAGGCGCGGTTCGCCAGCAATCAGCGCCACGCCCACAAATGCCAGGATTATGCCCAGATATTTCTGCAGATCCGGGCGCTCTTTGAGGAAGATTGCGCCCAGCAGAACCATGAAGGGAACTTCTAGCTGGACCACCAGGACCGCTATTGAGGCGTCCAGATCTTTCAGGCCCGTGAATGTGAGGCTGTATTGAATGGCTGCGGAGACCAGTGCGATGAGCGCAATGCGGGCGAACAAGGGAACAGGCGGCTTAACAAACCAGACCAGGACACTGGCTGTCACCAGAAAGCGAAACGCCATGAGTAGGATTGGTGGAAAGTACTCCAGCGCGCCCTTGGCGAACACAAATCCCATACCCCAGATCATGGGAACGGCTATCGCCAGCAATATGTGGTGGACGCTCATTCAGCATGTTAGGCAAACGATTTCGCGTTCGTCCATGGCGTTTAAACG
>JBCDDQ010000274.1:0-6699 GCA_039180225.1 Pseudomonadota bacterium | reverse complement strand
AGGGATGCGCCAACCAGGACGGGCCTGGTGCCATACCGCTCAGTAATCTGATCAGAAACTGCGGTTAAATCCCCGGAAAAGGCAAGAAAATCGTAATCGCCATCATCTGCCCAAGCACTGTCGCCATGACCGCGCTGGTCCATTGTGATCGCGGTCCAGCCACTTTGCGCCAAAAGGTTTGAGCTGCCGCGCCAGGAATGGCGTGTCTGTCCGCCGCCATGGACCATGAGCACGATCCCGTGTGCCGGGATTTGGGCCGACGGGTGAAGATCAGCCGCAATCACATTGCCGTCACGGCCCACAAAACTGATGCGCTCGCGCGCAACATCCGCTGTTTTGGCATCCATATCAGGTCAAGGGGTCAGGTTTACGTGCACGTCATCTTGAGCCATGTTTCTCCAAGAAACGCAAGACGCCTGCCTTGAAAACCTTATCGCCCACCGCGCGCATATGGTCGCGCCCGGGGATGGGCAGCGCTTCCCCGTTGCTGAGAGCCTCCGCAAGGGGCTCAATAGCACCGGCCACATCATCCTCAGTGCCGGCCGCCACAAGAACGGGACACGCGATGGCGCTGAGTTCATCGGTGGAAATCTTCTGGCGCGAGGCCATGATGCATGAGGCCAGGGCTTCAAGGTCACCACCTGTGCGCTCTGCAAAGATTCGGAACGCCCGGGCCTGGGGATCGCTCACATGGTCCAAAGAGGGCGCCCTCAGCCCTGCCGCGATTTCCGGCTCTCCTCCGACCCCGTTGATCATGTTTTCCGCCAGGCCTGCCAGAATGGCCGTGTGGACCAAGTGACCGGCTTGAATGGCCAAAAGAGCGGTAACGCGCGCGCCCATGGAATAGCCCATCACAGGCACCGGCGGCAGATCCAGATGGGTGATCAGGTTGGCCGCATCCTTCGCCATTTGCGGTGCGCGGTAGAGTTCAGATTCATAGAGTTTTTCACTGCGCCCATGACCGCGATGGTCAAACGAAATGACCCTGTAGCCGGCTTCAACCAGAGTTTTTACCCATAAAGGTTCATACCAGTTTGCCAGCGCGCTGGAGGCAAACCCATGCACCAGCACAATTGGTGAACCGGAGCCCTCTTCATAAAAGGCGATCTCAACCCCCTCCGATGAAAAGGTCTGTGTGGCACTCTGCATTGTTTTCCCCTGGCCCGCTTTGTTTCTGTCTGAAGATATGCTAATCGCCAGCTATCGCAAGGATCAGTTTGGCAGCAACGCCGGGAGCGGGAGCAGCAAGAATGGCCGATCAAGGCACGCCCCTTTTTCACAACGATGCCGGGGTCGACAAAATTTACATCGGCAGCAAACAGTTTCTGTGCATGGGCGCCAAACCTCCGTTCGACCATCCCCATATTTATCTCGATATGGGCGACGATAATGAGATTATCTGCCCCTATTGTTCAACGCTTTACGTCTATGATCCCACCTTGGCGTGGAACGAATCCAGACCCGCCGAAGCAGCGCTCGTGGACTAGTGGCCGAGAGCGCATCGATAACAATCAGATCCTACCGTCCGGACGACGATGACGCTTTGCTGGGCCTTGTCCGGGAGTTGCAGGGTCATGAACGGGTCATCGAGCCGTTGATGATCGCTGAAAACGAGATCGGACCGGAATACATCGCCCGGCTGGAATCGCAGATCAAATCCCATGGCGGCGACATTCTCATCGCCGATGATGGCGGCACGCCGGTGGGCTACGCCGCGCTCTACCTGAACGTCCCCAGCGACGACGAAGACGAAATCCCACACACCTACGCCCTGGTGGCCGATGTGGCCGTTACGGCCAGCCACCGCTGCAGGGGTCTTGGCAAACGCCTGTTGGCGGCCTGCGAGGACAGGGCTCGATCGGCAGGTGCGGAGCGCTTCAGGATCTTCGTTCTGTCGCAGAACCAGCATGCCCGCACGCTTTATGGCACGTTCGGCTTCAAGGAGCGGGTCACGGAGATGGAAAAGTCCCTGAAATAATGGAATAACATCCACCCAAAACCATAACAAACCCCACGTGAGGGAGGAGCAAAAAAGAAGATGCGTCTTGAAAACAAGGTTGCCATTGTCACCGGTGCAGCATCAGGGTTTGGCGAAGGGATCGCCCGGCGATATGCGCAAGAAGGCTGCGCTGTGATCGCGGCCGACATCAATGATGAGGCCTGCCAAGCCGTGGCCTCAGCCATCAACGATGCGGGCGGGCGGGCTCAGGCGGTACATTGCGATGTGACCGTGCGCGCCGATGTGGCCAATGCGGTTGAACGCGCCCAGTCCGCCTTCGGTCCGCTCACCACGATGGTCAACAATGCCGGCATGCCGCAACGGGCCCAACCCATGCTGGATGTGGACGAAGAGACGTTTGACAAGATATTCGCCGTCAACGTGAAGAGCATTTATTTGGCAGCCCTTGAGTGCGTGCCTCCGCTCACGGAGAATGGCGGCGGCACTATCATCAACACCGCCTCCACAGCGGCTTTGAGCCCGCGGCCCAATCTCGCCTGGTACAATGGCTCAAAGGGCGCGGCCGTCACCTTGACGAAATCCATGGCTGTAGAGCTGGCGCCTCAGAACATCCGGGTGAACGCGCTCTGCCCGGTGGCCGGGGAAACCCCAATGCTGGGCGAATTTTTAGGCGGCAAGGTGACCAACGAGATGCATGACAAGTTCGTGGCAACGGTTCCCATCGGGCGTTTGTCCACGCCCAGCGACATTGCCAACGCCGCCCTGTTCCTGGCTTCAGATGAAGCGGAATTTATCACCGGCGTGGCGCTGGAGGTCGACGGCGGGCGATGTATCTAATATAGTTCGCACCAGAGTAATGAGGGCGGCATCTGATGCACGAGGAGTAATGCCGTGATCCGCAACACCGTGTTTGGGCTGGCCGCGCTGGGCCTGCTGCTGGCCGTGCCGGCAGAACCTCGCGCTGAGAGCAACAACTTTCTGGACCAGTTCCGCTATAATCCTGAGTTCGACAAGCCGAAATACAAGCGGTATGAGCGACCGGCTGAGCGCCGGATCGGGAATTTCGGATCCAACAACAACTCGTTCAGCGGTTCAGGCGATTCTGGCCTCTATTTTGAACGGCGGCGCATCACCCAGCCCGGCGATATCGGCCTGAAACGCGACGACCAGGACACGCAGATCAACCTGCGCATCAGGTTTTAACGGCACCAAGGCCCCACAAGCGCTTCATGCTCATGAAATCGGAGACCACCCAAGCAAGCGCGCCCTTGGTTTGGGTGCTGCAGACGGCGCGGGCCGGCGACAGCGCACAGGCCAGAGCCCTGGCAGACGCCTTGGGCTGGCCTTACGAACTGAAGACCCTGAGCTTCAATTCCTTGTTCAACGTGCCCAACAGACTGTTGGGCGCCAGCCTCATGTCGCTCACCGCGGAGGCACGCAAAGCCCTAAATCCCCCCTGGCCCGACCTTGTGATCGGGGTTGCGCGCCGCACCGTACCGCCGGCCCGCTGGATCCAGGCGCAGGCTGGCGGCCACACCAAGCTGGTGCAGCTGGGCCGTCCCCGGCTCGATCCCTCACACTTTGATCTGGTGATCAGCACCCCGCAATATGGCCTTCCGAACCGCAACAACGTGCTCAATCTGCCCGTGCCGGTTCATCCGCCCATTTCACCCGCTCCGTCAGAGCTGGACTACTGGGCTGAGCAATTGGGCCACCTGCCGCGCCCCTGGACAGCGGTCATCCTGGGGGGTGCGCCCTGGCCGTTCCGGTTGGATCGGGCCACCTTGCAAAACCTTGCGGGCCAGCTCAACGCACTGACCCAGGGCAACGGCGCCTGCATCATCTGCAGCTCTCCCAGAACACCCGTCGGAGCGCCGGATGCGCTGGCCGCACTGTTAAAGACGCAGAGCTTTGCGCACAGCTGGACCACTGATGCGCCCAATCCGTACAGGCCCGTTCTTCAACTGGCCGATCAACTGGTGGTGTCGGGCGACAGCGCCTCCATGCTTGGTGAAGCCTGCGCCACCGGCAACAAGGTCTACATCTTTGATCTGCCAAACCGCCCCCTTTCGCGCACCACGGCCCGCATCGGCCGTGCGCTGTCGCGCGTGGGCCTGCTCAATCCTCCGCGCGACATGCGGGCCGTGCACGCCCGGCTCACCGGCGAGGGTCATGCGCGCCTGCTGGGCACCGATGAGGCAAACGCCTCTACCCGCCTGCCGAACCAGCTCCAAACGGCAAGCCTGCGCGTGACGCAGCTCTTTGAGGATGGTTAAGTCAACCCTTAGCAGGCTTTAGAGATTACGGCGGGTCTCCGCACCGGCATAGAGGATCTCGGCCCACTGGGCATTGTTGCGGTCACGCCGGGCGATGGCCTCGGGGGCCATGGACTTGGACGGCCTTGGGGCCAGGTCGAAATGGCCAAACGGGTCTTCTCCGCGCACAAGCTGCGCCATGGTGGGTGAAATCACCTGGCGCATATGCGGCGTCATATAGGGCTGGATTGTGAAACCGATCCGCCGGTCCGTGCTGCGGTTGGGTTTGGAGCCGTGGATGGTGCGCATATGGTGAAACGAGCATTGACCGGGCTCCAAAACCAGATCCACGGCTTTGTCCTCATCCACATCCAAAATGGTTTGCCCGCGGGTCAGGATATTGTCTTTACCGAATGTGTCCTCGTGCTTTGCAACCTCTCCTTTATGGGTGCCGGGTATCATGGTCATGCAGCCGTTCTCCACCGTGCTGGGGGTCAGCGCGATCCACGCACTCACCGCCTCATCATGGGGCTCAAGCCCCATATAACGGCAATCCTGGTGCCAGCTCACAAAGCCGTCGTCCTCGGGCTCCTTGACGAACAGAACGCTGCCGTAAGCCAGAATGTTCGGCCCGATCAGATCCTCCACCGCATCAAGCAGGCGCGGATAGTGGACCATGTGATCGAAGGCCGTAAAGTTGAGGTGGGCATTGTTGCGTCCGGCGCCATCGAAGGCTTCCGGCCAGCGGGCTTCGGCCGCCTCCAGCTCGCGCCGCAACGCGCCGGCTTCTTCCGATGAAAACAAGGTGATGGGCGAAAGAAAACCATCCTCATGGTAGGATGCAATTTGCGCGTGGGTCAGAAGCTTTGGCATGACATACTCTTTGCCCAGCACATGACGGTGAGCAAGAGAATTTATCTCACGTGCCCGCTTTGGCCTCGATCAAATCCTGAAAGGCAGCAATATGGGCGCTGGCAGGTTTGCTGAGATAGGGGAAACTTTCAGCAAACTCCGGATAGTGGGAGCGCATGGTGGCGTTGGCTTCAAACACCACAATCTGTCCTGTGGGCAGGAAGCTGAAATCCACGCCGAAATAATCCAGCCCATTGGCTTCTGCCAGGGCGTGCATCATGCGGTCAATCTGCTTGCGCTGATCGCTGCTATGATCGCTGAGGAACGCTTGCTCTTCTTCTTGCAGGCTCGGCCGTTCGGCCATCGTGCCCAAACGGCTGGCAGCACTGTGCACCTTCCAATGAGCGTGCACAAACAGATGGTTGGGCACCACCTTGCCACCGATCCACCAGCACCGGTATTTCCGGTACCAGGCATCGTCTGAGCGGAACTCATGAAACTCCGTCAGATAGCTCTCATCCAGGATGTATTCCGCCTTGGTGAAGTCCCGTGCGGTTTCAAACTTCTCCAGGCCCTCCCCGGTCTGGCTGCCCACCGGGCGCAGCAGCAGCGGAAAGCGCAGATCCAGTTCAGCCACAACATCGGCACGCCGGCTTCTGGCGGCAATGCGGCAGGTTTTCGGCACCACGAAGTCGGCCTCATCGGCAAACGCGCGCGCAAGCCAGTCCCTGGTGTTTTGGAGGCAGCGGGCCGGATGGTTGATGAGGATTTCGGTGGTCTCGGCCAAGGCGCTCAGTTCCTGGCCGAACACATCAGGATCTGACACCGCGTTGAACAGCACATCAAACCCGCCAAGCTCATAGCTCGACAAGCCGTCGCAGAACACAAACACATTGCCATGATCTGCCCGGGAAAACAGGTGCTGGGATTCAGAGTGCCCCGCCGGCAGCGTAAAGCCGCCCATCTCGAAGCTGAGGTCGGCCGAACCCACACACATCAAAGTCCCAACCCGCATCAGGCCCGGCTCACGCGCGGCTTGGATCCGGTGCATGGGCCGGCGCTTCACAAACTCGCGGAACCCGTCCGTCGCGGCCTTCACCCCGTCCAGCTTCTGCACCACGGCCGCCTCGGCAAGGTGCGCCTTCAAGCTCAACGGATCGCACTGCCGAAGCCAGGTCAAAAGACCATCGGCGCTGGCAATGCGCTCCTCTTCCAGGCAGGCCAGTCCACGGGTGTAGAGGGTCTTGAGGAGTTGCGGGCGGCCGCTGCGGTCAAGCGATTGCATGATCTCATCGCGCAGCCGCGCGGCGTCTTCTTCATCGCCGCGCTCATAAGCCTCTTCAAGCACAGCCACCGCGCTGGGCAGCGAGACATTGGCCCGCTGGGCGTTCTCATTCGACAGCTCAGGCTGCTCTTTTTGAGTTGCGCTAGAATTTGCCATAAATAGCAATCTAAACTTGAGGTATTTAACTGGCGATAACCCGTCTCACCCCGCCTGTTGGGGTAAGACGGGCTTTTGCAGCATTCTACGGTAAACGTTACTGCTCCTAGGAATGTGCGCGGATCCTAGTATGTTTAGGCACAGAGACAAATAAATGTTTACTGAACCTTAAAACAAAATTTCATCACTTT
>JBCDDQ010000273.1:0-6725 GCA_039180225.1 Pseudomonadota bacterium | reverse complement strand
GATGAGAAGGGCAAATTCGCAAACGGCCATGACGTTCCCTTCACAAAGATCGCCAACGGCATGCCCGGGATTGAGATGCGCCTGCCGCTGATGTTCTCCGAAGGCGTCGTCAAAGGGCGGATCTCTCTGGAGCGGTTTGTGCATTTGACGGCCACCAATCCGGCACGTCTGTTCGGGATGAAGGACAAGGGCGTCGTTGCCGTTGGCGCCGACGCCGACATTGCCATCTGGGACCCCAGCGAGGAGTGGGTGGCCGGCGCGTGTCATGACGATATGGACTATAATCCGTTCGAAGGCTGGCGCCTGACCGGGCGCCCCAAAACCGTGCTGAACCGGGGGCGGCGCGTGGTTGAGGACGGCGCGCTTGTGGGCAAGCCGGGTGACGGGCGCTTCATCGCCCGCGATCCGGTTGACCTCACCGGCTTTGCCGGCACGCACACACCGGAACTGGATCCCGCGACGAACTTTGGCGCGAAGATCGCGCCATGACCGGTCCCATCCTCGTTATCAATCCAAACTCCAATCAGGCGGTCACCGACGGCCTGGCCGATGCGCTATCTGGATTTCAGCTTCAAGGTGGTCCGGCGATTGAGTGTGCGACCTTGACGGAAGGTCCGTTCGGCATCGAAAGCCAGGCTGACAGCGACCTGGTCGTTGCGCCGTTGCTGGAACTTGTGAAGCGCCGGGGCGATGCCAGCGCCTTCATCATCGCGTGCTATTCCGACCCCGGCCTGGAGGCGTGCCGCACCATTACCCCTGCCCCCGTGTTCGGCATTCAGGAAAGCGGGGTGCTGGCTGCATTGGCGCGAGCCGATCTCTTCGGCGTCATCGCGATCTCAGAAGGCTCGATTGCACGGCATCGGCGCTATCTGCGCAGAATGGGCGTGCTGGACCGGCTTGCCGGTGAGCGCGCCTTGAACATGTCGGTGGCCGAAACCGCGACGGGCAAGGACACGTTCGCAGCGTTGGACCGCACAGGCCGCAAGCTGGTCGAAGACGGCGCCGGCGCGATCGTTCTGGGCTGTGCTGGAATGGCGAGGCATCGCAAAGCACTGGAGGAGACGCTCAGCGTTCCGGTGATCGACCCGACGCAGGCGGCAGTTGCGATGACGCTGGGCGCGCTCTTGGCGGGCTAAACCCGCTCCTGGGCCACACTTGCCCGAACATGGCGCGCCAGCTCCTGGGCCGCCAAGTTCTTCTGATCATCAGCCACATAAAGGTTCACCGCAAAGTTCGGCAGCGGCGGCAACCCGGAGGCCCGCCCCAGCACCTCCAGATAATCGGGAACCGCGGAGGCCAGAGACACGCTGACCGCAAGGCCGGTTTTCACCACGGTCATGGTGGCTTCAATCGTGCCCTGCTCGAACACCGACACATGGGGAATGTTCATCCCGGCCAGCGCCTTGGACACCGGTCCGCGGAAAGCGCACTCCGCGCCGATCATCGACAAGGGCAAGGGCCGTTTGCGATGGGCGGTGCTGGACGGCCCGCCGATCCACACCAGAGGTTCAATGCCCAGACAATCGCCCTCTCCCGCCCCCATGGGCTCTTCAACAAGGGCCAGATCAATGTGGCCACCCCTCACTCCGTCCAGCAACTCAGGCGAGGTTGCCGTCATCAACGACACCTGAATGTTCGGATGAGCAGAGGCAAATCCGCCAAGAGCCAGAGGCAGGTAGCTGGAGACCAGATCGTGAGGAATGCCCAGCTTGACCTCGCCGCGCAATCCAGGTGCGGTCATCTCGTCCCAGATCAGATCGTTGGCCGCCAGGTAGCTGACCGACAGCCCCAGCAACCGCTCCCCATCGCGGGTGAGCTGTAACTTCCGGTGGCGGCGGTCAAACAGCTTCACCTGAAGCGTCTCTTCCAAGCGTTTGATCTGCTGGCTCACCGCCCCCTGGGTCAGGCTCAGCTGATCGCCGGCCTTGGTCATGCTGCCGGTTTCGGCCACGGCCACAAAAGCGCGCACCAGCGCGACATCCAGATTACGTGTCATGGCCAACATTAGCATCCCTAATTTGAAACATAAAGACAATTCGTTTTTCTAATTCATGTGCCTTCCCTATATCAGGTCCCCAGAAAGGAGGCCCGCCGTGCCTGACACATTCATTTCCTTCGCGCTGTTCACGATCATCGCCACCCTGTCGCCCGGCGGGGCCACCACTTTGGCCACCGCATCGGGCGTGCGTTTCGGCTACCGGCGCAGCATGCCGCTGATGCTGGGCATCGCCGCGGGCCTCGCCATCCTCGCCTCCGCAGGCGCCACAGGGCTCGGCGCCCTGCTCAACGCTGCTCCAACGCTGCAGGTGGCCATAAAACTGGTCGGCACCGTCTATCTCCTCTGGCTGGCCATGCAGATCTGGAACGCAGGACGTCCGCAGACCCCGGGCGAGACCAGCCCCTCCCCCCACGGCTTTCTGGCCGGGGTGGCGCTCTTGCTGTTGAACCCGAAGGGCTGGGCCATGACCATGGCGGCTGCAGGCTCGTTTGCCGCCCTGTCCGCCAAACCCCTCACCCTTGCGGCAATCATGGCGGCCACCTTTGCCACGGCGGCGGTTGCCTCCTTGTCGCTCTGGTGCCTGGGCGGTACGCTTCTGGCGCAAACGCTCAACACCGAGGCGCAGTGGCGGCTGGTCAACCGGGTCCTCGGCGCCTTGCTGGCGGCCTCGATCGTTCCGCTTTGGATGCCTTAAGTTTCATCGTGACTCACATTAGGAAGACCCCAATGGAAACCCTTCATATTGCAGCCTTTTCCGATGGCGATATCGGCGGAAACCCTGCCGGCGTCCTGATCAGCGACACCCATCCGCCGGCTGCTGAAATGCAGAAGATCGCCAATGACGTTGGCTTCTCGGAAACCGCTTTCGGCTATGCCTCAGATGGCAAATGGCGGGTGCGCTACTTCTCTCCGGAAAGCGAGGTGCCGTTCTGCGGCCACGCCACCATTGCGCTTGGCGCTGCCCTCGCTATGCAGCATGGCGATGGGGTTTATGAGCTTGAGCTCAATGAGGCCAACATCACGGTGGAAGGCCGTATGGAAAACGGCGTCATGTCCGCCGCCCTGCAATCGCCGCCCACGCGGCACACGGCGCTCACCGCCGACCAGCTCACCGGCGCGCTCCAGCTGTTTGCTCTGTCCAAAACCGATCTGGATGACCGCATTCCCCCGGTGATCGCTGAAGCCGGCGCCACCCATCTGGTTCTGGCGCTGAACTCCCGCGATGCGCTGTCCGCCATGCACTATGACCTGGACGAAGGGCGCACCTTCATGAATGCCAACGGCCTGGTGACCATCACGCTGGCCTTTATGGAGCGCCCCGACCTCTTCCATGTGCGCAATCCCTTCGCCTCTGGTGGGGTCTACGAGGACCCGGCAACGGGCGCCGCCGCCGCGGCCCTGGCAGGCTACCTGCGCGACACGGGCCGCGCCACAGTCAACGCCATCAACATTGTCCAGGGCGAGGACATGGGGCTGCGCTCCCTGCTGCGTGCAGAGTTTACCGATGAGCCCGGCAGCTCCATTCGTGTGTCCGGCACGGCCCGCATGATGTCTTGAATTCTTCTCAATCGGGCCTAGGTTTGGAGCCTATGCCCGGTCCGAAACTCAACCTGCCGCCTTTTGCGGCGCTGCGCGCCTTCCAGGCGGCCGCCACCCATGCACGCTATCGGGACGCGGCGGAGAGTTTGGGCATCACGGAATCGGCCGTCAGCCACCAGATCAAGAAGCTGGAAGAGTTCCTGCATGTGTCTCTGGTCGACCGCTCGGGCCACCGGCCCAAACTGACCGCGGAGGGCAAGCGCTATCTGGCAGAGATCGAACCGGCACTTCAGCGCGTCCATGCGGCCACCGAGGCCATCAAGCCGGCCAGCGGGCGCGCCGTTGTGCGCCTGACGCTGCCACCGTCTCTGGCCGCGGTCTGGCTGATCCCGCAACTTGGCACCTTTGAGCAGGCCAACCCTGAGATCGATCTGCAGCTCACGGCCACCACCCGCGTGGTCGATCTGAAGCGGGAACAGGTAGACCTCGCCATCCGCCACGGGCGCGGCGCTTGGGATGATGTGGATGCAGAGTTCCTCCTGGCCGAAACCGCCATGCCGGTGTGCGCACCCGGCTATTTGGAGAGCTTGGACGAGACACCGGGTCAGAGCCGGCTCGCCTCAGCCAGGTTGATCACCAACGGCGCCATCCCCGGCGAATGGGATGAATGGGCAAGCGCCAACGGGGTCAATCTGCCCGCGCCGGCGAACCGGGTCACTCTGGATGCCATGGAACAGACCCTGCAGGTGGCCGAACGGGGCCACGGTATCGCCATGGGCCGCCGACCCCTGGTGGACGATTGGCTGAGCGATGGACGTCTGATCGCCCCGTTCGGCAGCGACAGCCCGACCGGCGCCAGCTATTATCTGTGCCGCCCGGCAGACCTCGCGCCCACTGCCGCCGGGCGGCGTGTGCAGCGCTGGCTCATGGCGGCCGCAGGCGGAACTTGAATTATATTCAAGGCGACCTGAACCGAAATCAGTAATATTGCGGTGCGCTTGCGCCTATCTCCTGGTCAGCACAATGCCGAACTCCAAAGGAGATAGCCCATGAGCGCTCTGCCCCACGCCCAGCATGCCGCTGCCCCTGTGAACGCGGCCTTGAATTTCATCAAGCCGCAGGCGGCAAAACCCAGCTTCCACAGCTCAGCCCTGACGGGCGGCGCCCCGAAATACTTCTATGAGCTTGAGCCCAGAACCGTTCAGATCGCCGATATGCGGTCCCTGCCGAGCGCCCCCTCACTTGACCGGGAAGGCTTTGAGCTCCACGCCCACAAGAGCGCGGTGAGCGACCTCTACGATGATGAGGCCATTCATTCGCAATATTATGCCGAGATTGAAGACCTGCTGAAGGAGCGCTTCGCTGCAAACGATGTGGTGATCTTTGATGCCACCCGTCGGTCGGACGGCGGCCAAGGCGCCAAGAATCCAGACGGCAAGCGCGGCCCGGCCAGCCAGCTGCATGTGGACTACACCACCAACAGCGGCCCGCAACGTCTAGCAGATGTGGTGGGCGATGATGAGGCCGACCGGCTTTTGGAAAGCGGTGCCCGCGTGATCCAGGTCAATGTCTGGCGCCCCATCAAGGGCCCGGTCCAACGGTCCCCCCTGGCCCTCGCAGACGCCTCCAGCACAGGCGAACGCGATCTGGTGGCCACCGATCAGGTCTTTCCGGACCGGATTGGCGAGATCTACAACATCGCCCACAGTCCGGCCCAGCGCTGGTACTACGCCCCCCACATGACCCCTGATGAAGTTCTGCTGATCAAGGGCTGGGACAGCCTGGACGACGGCCGCGCCCGCTTCACCCCCCACGGTGCGTTCGAGGCTCCCGGCACCACGGCGCAAACCCCGCCGCGCGAGAGCATCGAGGTCCGCACCTTCGTTATTATCGAGTAACCGGTTCCTCCCACCGGTTCCTCCTTAAGGGCTGCGCCGTCCCTCTCTCCCGCAGCCCAAAAGAAAAACCCCGCAAGGCGCCAACCTTGCGGGGTTTTGTATTGTTTCGGCGTCACCGCCTTCTCCTCGTCATCCCCACTGTCTCCTCGTCATCCCCACTGTCTCCTCGTCATCCCCGCGAACGCGGGGACCCAGGGCAGCTTAGATTTGAGCACGCCGCATCTGGCCCCCGGATACTTTGCTTGCGCAAAATTCCGGGGTGACGGTGGGCACAAAGAAAAACCCCGCAAGGCGCAAACTTTGCGGGGTTTTGTATGTGTTACACCAACGAAGTTGGTTAGTGGGCCAGGACCGCCAGCATCAAGAGCGCAACGATGTTGGTGATCTTGATCATCGGGTTCACAGCCGGGCCCGCGGTGTCCTTATAGGGGTCACCCACGGTATCGCCGGTCACAGCTGCCTTGTGGCTCTCAGAGCCCTTGCCGCCGTGATTGCCGTCTTCGATGTACTTCTTGGCGTTGTCCCAGGCACCGCCGCCCGCCGTCATGGAGATGGCAACGAACAGACCCGTCACAATCACACCCAGCAGCATGGCGCCCACGGCCGAGAAGGCCGCCGACTTACCGGCGATCATGTTGATGATGAAGAAGCCCACGATGGGCGACAGCACAGGCAACATGGACGGGATCATCATTTCCTTGATGGCCGCCTTGGTCAGCATGTCCACAGCGCGGCCGTAGTCAGGCTTCTCCTCGCCCTTCATGATGCCCGGCTTTTCTTTGAACTGCCGGCGCACTTCTTCCACAACCGCACCACCGGCACGGCCCACGGCCATCATGCCCATGGCCCCAAAGAGGTAAGGCAGCAGGCCACCGAACAGAAGACCGACCACCACGTAGGGGTTGGACAGCGAGAAGTCGAGCTTCACGCCCGCGAAGTACGGGAACTGCTCAGGATTGGCGATGAAGAAGTTGAGGTCGGACGTATAGGCCGCGAACAGCACCAGAGCGCCAAGACCGGCTGAACCGATGGCATAGCCTTTGGTCACCGCCTTGGTGGTGTTGCCCACAGCGTCCAGCGCGTCCGTGGTGTTGCGCACTTCCTCCGGCAGTTCAGCCATCTCGGCGATACCGCCGGCATTGTCCGTGACCGGACCGAAGGCGTCGAGCGCCACGATCAGACCGGCAATGGCCAACATGGTGGTCACCGCAATGGCGATGCCGAAGAGGCCCGCCAGCTTGAAGGTGATGATGATGCCGGCGATGATCACGATGGCCGGCAGCGCCGTT
>JBCDDQ010000272.1:0-6798 GCA_039180225.1 Pseudomonadota bacterium | reverse complement strand
TTCCAACGGCGCCTGGCCGCCGAGTTGCCGGAAAACCTGAGCGATGCCATCGCAGCCTATAAGGAACAGCTGGCCGAGGACAAACCGGCGCTCGCCACCCGCGCCTCATCGCAGAACGCGTTGGATGTGATCAACACTGTGGTGCCGGAGACAATCGGCGGCTCTGCCGATCTTACCGGATCCAACAACACCAAGTCCGCCGGCATGACCGAGGTGGTGGCCGAAGATTATTCCGGCCGCTTCATTCATTACGGCATCCGCGAACACGGAATGGCCGCGGCCATGAACGGCATGGCACTCCATGGCGGGGTGGTCCCCTATTCGGGCACGTTCCTGGTGTTTACCGACTATTGCCGGCCTTCGATCCGCCTGTCGGCGCTGATGAAGCAGCGGGTGATCTATGTGATGACCCACGATTCCATCGGCCTTGGCGAAGACGGGCCCACCCACCAACCGGTGGAGCATCTGGCCGCGCTTCGGGCCATCCCGAATCTCAATGTGTTCCGCCCGGCCGACGCTACGGAAACCGCAGAATGCTGGCAGCTTGCGCTTGAAGCCGCCGAGACGCCGAGCATCCTGGCGCTCACCCGTCAGAAAGTGCCTGCTGTACGGACGCGCTTCTTCAAGCAAAACTACTGCGCCCGCGGTGCTTATGAGCTGGCCTCGGTGGACGGGGACGCTGAAGCGGTGATCTTCGCCACTGGATCAGAGGTCCACCTGGCGCTTCAGGCCAAAGACCAGCTGGACGAGGCAGGCTGCCCGACCCGGGTGGTCTCGGTGCCCTCGATGGAACTGTTCGCGGCGCAGGATGATGAGTACAAGGCCCGCATTCTCGGTACGGAAACCCTGCGCGTGGCCATTGAGGCTGGGGTTGAGATGGCCTGGGCGCGGTTTATCGGCTCTGACGGCGTGTTTGTCGGCATGGACAGCTTCGGCGCCAGCGGGCCGGCCGGTGAGCTTTACGAGCATTTTGGCATTACTGCAGAGGCGGCCGCAGCGGCGGTCCTCGCCAAGCGGGATCAGGCATAGAGAGAAGCTAACGCTGACTTAACCAAGCCCTCAGGCGGCGCGTTGCTTTTCACGGCAGAATCGTGAAAAAGCCCCGTGAACGGACCGGCCGGGGTTTCTGGGGCATTCGGAGACGAAAAACATGAGCGTTCGCGTAGCGATCAATGGGTTTGGACGTATTGGCCGCCTGGCGCTTCGGGCCGTGGCGGAAAGCCGGCGCAACGATGTGGAAGTCGTTGCCATCAACAACCGCTCAGATATCGGTGTTGCGGCCCATCTGCTGAAATACGACACCGTGCATGGCCGCTACCCCGGCGAAATCGAGGTGAAGGGCGACCGCATGGACGTGGGGGCCGGCCCGATCCGGGTGTTTCAAGAGAGCAGCCCGGCGGATATCCCCTGGGGCAGCGAGGGAGTGGATGTGGTGCTGGAGTGCACCGGCGCCTTCCGCGACAAGACCTCCAACATGGCCCATATCGAGAATGGCGCGCGCAAGGTTTTGATCTCCGCTCCGGGGAAAAACTGTGATCTGACAGTGGTCTACGGTGTGAACCATGAAGACCTGGGCGCGGAGCATCAGGTGGTCTCCAACGCTTCATGCACCACCAACTGCCTGGCCCCGCTGGCTAAGGTGGTCCACGAGAATTTCGGCATCGTGCGCGGCTTCATGACCACGATCCACGCCTACACCACCGACCAGCGCATTCTGGACAACAGCCACAAGGATCTGCGGCGCGCCCGGGCGGCTGCCCTCTCCATGATCCCCACCACCACCGGCGCGGCGCGCGCCGTGGGCCTGGTGATGCCGGATCTGGCGGGCAAGCTCGACGGCACCTCGATCCGGGTGCCCACCCCCAACGTTTCCATGGTGGATCTGGTGTTTGTGCCGGAAAAGGACGCCTCGGTTGAAGACGTGCACGCCGCCATGAAAGAGGCCGCTGAGGGCCCCCTGCGCGGGGTTCTGGAATATTGCGACGAGCCGCTGGTTTCCTCCGACTTCAACCACAATGATGCGTCGGCGGTTTATGACGCCGATCAGACGGCGGTTGTGGATGGCGGGCTGATCCGCATTGCCGGCTGGTATGACAATGAATGGGGATTTTCCCACCGGATGAACGATACAGCGGCCCTCATGGGATCGCTCTGAGACTTTTAGGACCGTTGGCAAGACATCTGGCACCATGGCTAAATCCTTCAAAACACTTGACGATTACGAGGTGACCGGCAAGCGGGTCCTGGTGCGGGCCGACCTCAACGTGCCCTTGGAAGAGGGTATCGTGCGCGATGCCACACGGATCGAACGGATCGCACCCACGTTGGAGGAGCTCGCCTCCAAAGACGCTATTGTCATCGTGCTCTCGCATTTGGGCAGGCCGCGCGGGGCGGTGGTGCCCAACATGTCGCTCGCGCCGCTGGTGGGCCCGCTGTCCGTAGCGCTCGACCGGCCCGTGCGCTTCGTGAAGACCGATTGGACCAATGGCGAAGCCGTTCGGGCGGTGAACAATGCGCGGCCGGGCGACATCCTGTTGATGGAGAACACCAGGTTCCATCCGGGCGAGGAAAAGAACCAGCCGCAATTTGTGAAAATGCTGACCGACCTTGGCGATCTCTTCGTCAACGACGCCTTCTCCGCCGCCCACCGGGCCCACGCGTCCACTGAAGGGGTGGCCTGGTTCCTGCCTTGCGTGGCGGGCCGGGCCATGGAGGCCGAACTGATGGCCCTGGAGAGCAGCCTGGTTGAGCCCAAGCGGCCACTGACGGCGATTATCGGCGGCGCCAAGATTTCCACCAAGCTGGATGTGGTGGGCCACCTGGCGTGCAAGGTGGATTGTCTGGTGATCGGCGGCGGCATGGCCAACACCTTCCTGGAGGCCCAGGGCCATGAGATCGGCCGCTCCATTGCCGAGCACGATCTGAAGGACCAGGCGTTGGAGATCTTGGAGGATGCCGAGAAGAACGGCTGCGAGATCATTCTGCCCACCGACGTGATCGTGGCGGAGGACTTCAAACCCCATGCGCCTTACCGGGAGGTGGGCCTGGATGAGGTGGGCAAGCGTGAAATGATCCTGGATGCCGGCCCCAAAACCGTCGAAAAGATCGGCGAGGTTATCGGCAAATCCAAAACCCTGGTGTGGAACGGGCCCATGGGCGTGTTCGAACTGCCACCGTTCGATGCGGCGACCATTGCCATGGCGAAGATTGCCGCTCAGCACTGCCGCGAGAAAGGCCTTTTGGCCATTGGCGGCGGCGGCGACACGGTTGCGGCCCTAAATCACACTGGCTTGGCGGACGATTTCACCTATGTTTCCACAGCCGGTGGCGCTTTTCTGGAATGGCTGGAGGGCAAGGTGCTTCCTGGGGTAGAAGTGTTGCAAAATTCTGCCGCGTGAGGGCGTTTGAATGAGGGAACCGACTGGAGGGATAAGGTTATGAGCGAAACCTTGAACGATATTGCACAGGCGATGGTGACCCCGGGCAAGGGCATTCTTGCCGCCGATGAGAGCACAGGCACAATCAAAAAGCGCTTCGACAGCATCAACACTGCATCCACCGAAGACAATCGGCGCGATTACCGGGAAATGCTGTTCCGCACCGATGCGACCATGCGGTCCTACATTTCCGGCGTCATTATGTATGACGAAACCATCCGCCAAAAGGCGGCTGATGGCACACCGCTGGTGGATCTGTTGAAAGCAACCGGCTCGGTGCCGGGCATCAAGGTGGACACCGGCGCCAAGGACCTGGCAGGCTTTCCCGGCGAAAAGGTCACCGAAGGTCTTGATGGCCTGCGTGACCGGCTGAAAGAGTATTACGATCTGGGCGCGCGGTTTGCGAAATGGCGCGGCGTGATCACGATAGGCGACGGCATGCCCTCTCAGGCCTGCATCAACGCCAACGCCCATGGGCTGGCCCGCTATGCGGCGCTCTGCCAGGAGCAGAAGATCGTGCCCATCGTGGAGCCGGAAGTGTTGATGGACAATCCCGGCGCCGATCACTCCATCGACCGCTGCGATGAAGTGACCCGCGAGGTGTTGAACACGGTGTTTGCCCAGCTGGCAGAACACAATGTGGCGCTGGACGGTATTGTTCTGAAGCCCAACATGGTGATCGCCGCCAGGGGCGCCAGCCGGCAGGCGAGCGCTGAAGAGGTGGCTGAGAAGACCGTGACCTGCCTCATCGACTGCGTGCCGGCAGCCGTACCGGGCATTGCCTTCCTCTCCGGCGGTCAGGACGATCTGGAAGCCACCCATCACTTGTCTTTGATGAATGCGGCAGGGCCCCATCCCTGGAACCTGACCTTCTCCTATGGCCGCGCGCTTCAGGCGCCTGCTCTGAAGGCCTGGGGCGGCCAGAAAGCCAACGTTCCCGCCGCACAGGCGGCGTTCGCGCATCGGGCCCACATGAACGGGCTGGCGGCGCTTGGCGAGTGGTCGCAGAGCCAGGAGCAGGCGGCCTAAGCGCGTCCCAGTCCCCTATCATTAACCACCTGGTTCATCGCGGAGGCGCTGCCATGCCGTCGCCACAGTCACGGCTATATCTCACGCTAACAAACAATGACGCCGTTACAGATCCTGAAGGTTGCCTGAAGGCCGCCGCGGAGGCGGGGGATGTGGCGGCCCTGCTCATCGGGGCCGGAACGGACGGCGCAAAAGGGTTGTTGGCTGTGGCGCACGCGTACGACATTGCTGTGATTGTGGACCAGGACGTGGCTCTGGCAAAAGCGTTGGACGCCGACGGCGTTGAGGTTGGGGCAAGCTTGGAGGCGTATCAGGCGGCCAGATTCCAACTTGGAGACGATAAAATTGTGGGCATCGCCCCAACTGAGAGCCGCCATGCCGCAATGGAGCTTGCCGAAGCAGGGGCGGCCTATGTTAGTTTTGCCGATGATCCGGCAGATCCGGACAGCTTGAGCGGTTGGTGGGCACAAGTGATGGAAATCCCCTGTGTAGCGCATATGGCGGGGCAAGATGATGAGGTCCTGAGCGCAGCCGGCGCCGGGATCGAGTTCATTCGCCCCGACGAGAGTTCATGGCGCACGCCGGAAGCGGCAGCCAAGCGCGTGGCGCATCTCAATCAGTTGATCGCAACGGCGGGTGCTGCTGAATGAAACTCTCCGCGGCCCCATATCTGGTTTTGGGCGCCGGCCTCGCTGCGGCCCTGCTGGCCCCCTCCCCCGGAGCCCACGCCACCTATGCAGATGCGCTGAAAGCCTATCAGGACAAAAACTGGCCGGCCGCCTTCGTGGAAGCCGATCTGCTCGCCCGCCAGGGTAAGCCGCGCGGTCAAGCTCTGTTGGCTGCCCTCTATGCCCAAGGGCTGGGTGTGAAGCGCGATCTGGGTGAGGCCCTGCGCTGGTATAACGCTGCGGCCGAACAAGGCCATTCCGGCGCGCTTTTTGCCATGGGGCTTATGTACTTGGACGGGCGGGCCGGAAAACTTGATCTGAACAAAGCCAAAGAACTCTTCACCAAGGCCGCCGAGAAAGGCCATGTGCCCGCAGCCCACAATATCGGCCTGATCTTCGCCGGGGCCGGGGGTGGAGCGCCCGACTGGAAGTCGGCCGCTGCCTGGTTCTCCACAGCCGCCGAGAAGGATTTTCCGGAAGCCCAATACAATCTGGGCATCCTCTACGCAGAAGGGCGCGGCGTTGAAAAAGACCTTGTGAAAGCCGGGCAGTGGCTTTCAAAGGCTGCCCTTAAAGGTCTGAAAGACGCAGCGCGCGACTATGGCATCATGATCTTCCGCGGCGACGGTGTGCAGAAGGATGAGAAGATCGGCGCCCAATGGCTTCTGGTGGCCGCCAACAAGGGGGACGTGGTGGCCCAAAACCGCATTGCCCGGCTCTACATGACCGGACGGGGCGTTGAAAAGAACCCGATCGAGGCCGCCCGCTGGCACTTGCTGGCCACAGAGGCGGGCATGCCCGATGCGCAAGTGGAAGCCTTTGCCGGGCGCCTCAGCGGCCCACAGCTGCAAAGAGCGCAGAAGCTGGCTTTGGATTGGCGCAACAAAACCGGCATTCGCCCGCCCACCGGCCGCAGCACGCAGATTGTCAAAGACGCAAATCAGCTGGAAAACAAGTCGCAGTAACCCAATCGGGCGCGGGCGTCTTGACGTTCAAGCCAATCGCACATACCAACGCACCACAAATCGCCGCTGCAGTGACTTCTGCCTTTGACGGCGTCATCTTCGTTACAGTTTCAAACATCAGGTAAGCCATGAAAATCAACGGCAATCAGATCGGTCCCGGCAATGTGCTGCAGCACAAAGATTCCCTCTGGGTGGCGGTGAAAACCGAGCATGTGAAACCCGGCAAAGGCGGCGCCTTTGCGCAAGTGGAATTGAAAAACGTCTTCAACGGCTCCAAGCTGAATGAACGCTTCCGCTCATCGGAAACCGTTGAGCGCGTGCGCCTTGAGCAGCGCGAACACCAGTATCTGTTCGACAGCGGCGACATGCTCACCTTCATGGACATGGAGAGCTATGAGCAGATCGAACTGCAGCGCGATTTTGTGGGTGAGCGGGCCGCCTCCCTGCAGGACGGCATGGAGGTGAACATTGAGAGCTATGAAGGCAAGCCGATTTCCGTCTCCCTGCCCGATCAGGTGACCTTGGAGGTCACCGAGACCGAGCCCACCATCAAAGGCCAAACCGCTTCGTCGTCTTACAAGCCAGCCATGTTGAGCAACGGCACGCGCACTATGGTGCCGCCCTTTGTCACCGTAGGCGAGAACATTGTCGTGGCGACCGAAGACGGCTCGTACGTGAAACGCGCCGACTAGACGAACC
>JBCDDQ010000271.1:0-6814 GCA_039180225.1 Pseudomonadota bacterium | reverse complement strand
TGCGGGCGCTGCTGCCTGGTGAAGCTGGAAGACGAGGACACACTTGAGGTGCACTATACGATGGCGTCGTGCCGCTATCTGGATGTGAAGTCCTGCCGCTGCAGCGACTATGCGAACCGCACCACAAACATTCCCGATTGCCGCGAATTGACCCCTGAAACCCTGGGCGAAATGAGCTGGCTGCCCCCCAGTTGCGCTTATCGGAAGGTGGCTGAAGGGCGTGAGCTGTCCTGGTGGCACCCTCTGATCTCAGGCTCCACGGAAACGGTGCATGAGGCCGGTATTTCGGTGCGGGGCAAGATCGTGTCAGAAGACCTGGTGGCTGAAGAAGACCTTTGGGGGGCGGTGGTGCGTTGGCCTGTTGCGGAAGGAGACTAGGTGATGGCGCAAAAAAGGCGCTTCATTCAATGCGATGTGTTCAGCTCGGTGCCCACCAAGGGCAATGCTCTGGCCGTTGTTTTGGACGGCGATGGACTGAGCGATGGCCAAATGCAGGATTTTGCTGCCTGGACCAATCTGGCGGAGACCACTTTTCTGCTGCCGCCCACGGACCCCGCCGCCGATTACCGGGTGCGCATCTTCACACCTGTGCGCGAGATGCTGTTTGCCGGCCACCCCACGCTTGGAAGCTGTTTTTCCTGGCTCCATGGGGGCGGAGTGCCCTCAGACCCCGGCGTGGTGGTGCAAGAGTGCAAAATTGGCCTGGTGCCGATCCGTATTGACGGCGAATTGCCAGCCTTTGAGGCACCAGCCACAACAGCCGAGCCCTTACCTGATGAAGATTTTGAGAGGATCCGCGAGAGGCTTGCCGTGCCGGCGGACCGGGTGGTGCAGACCGCCAAACTGACCAATGGTCCGATCTGGCAAGTGCTTGAGCTGAAAAGCGCTGAAGATGTTCTGGCCGCCGACGGCACAAAGACCAAATGGCCTGAGTTCACGCCCATAGGGCTGATTGGCCCACACCCGCCTGAATCAGAGTGCGACTTTGAGGTGCGCATGCTGGCCCCGTCCAGCGGAATGCTGGAAGACCCGATCACGGGCTCCCTCAACGCGGCGTTGGCGCAATGGCTGGCCACACAAGGCCGGCTGGAGCGGCCGGTCAAGACCGCTCAGGGCACTCAGATCGACCGCGTGGGCCGGGTGCACATTCGCCCGGATGGAGATACTATTTTGATCGGCGGTCAAACCAATCTGTTGATTGAAGGCACCGTTACCCTCTAGCCGGGCAAACCAAGAACAAGGGAGAGCATGATGAAATTCGCAACCGTGGCGACCGGGGGCATCGGCGGATATCTAGCCGTGCGTCTCACGCAGAGCGGCCATCAGGTAGCCACCATTGCTCGCGGCGCCCATCTGGAGGCAATCCGGCAGCACGGCTTGAAGCTGGACGCGTTTGACGGGCACCATGAAATCAGGCCCTGGATCGCGACTGATGATCCCGCGGACGTGGGGGAAGTGGACGTGATCCTCTTCGGGGTGAAAGGCGCTGCCTTGGAAGCGGCCGCCAAGCTATGTCGTCCTATGCTTGGCACTGAGACAATTGTTGTGCCTTTTTTAAATGGAGTTGAGGCTTCAGATCTCCTGGCGGGGATCTTGCCTGAGGCGAATGTGGGCAACGGGGTAGCTCAGATCTCCACCACCATTGCCGAGCCGGGCCTGATCAAGCAGGTGGGTGAGTTCAACCGCTTCATCGTGGCGGAAAGAGACAGCCGGGCTTCGGCGCGGATTGACGCTCTGCGCGCTGCCATCAACGAAGCGGGTTCCTCGTCTCCGGAAACCAAAGATATCCTGCGCGACCTCTGGTCCAAATTCGTTCTGTTTTCGGCTGTCTCCGGTGTGACCGCTGCCGCGCGCTGCACCATCTCAGACATTACCGGAAATGAGAAATTGGGGGCGCTCTTCCAGACCATTGTGGCGGAAACTGCTGCGCTTGGGAGGGCCCGGGGCGTTGCCCTACCTGATGAGATTGAAGCCAATATCTGGGCATCGGTTCAGAACCTGCCGCCCACCATGCGTGCTTCCACGGCGATCGACCTGGAACACGGACGCGCTCTGGAGATCGACTGGATATCAGGGGCCGTGGACCGCCTCTCCCAAGCGGCCGGTCTGGACGCCCCGGTGAACCGGACGGTCTATGCTCTGCTCAGCCCGTACAAGAACGGGTCCGGCTGATTCACGGATGCGGGCCCCACGGGGCCTGCAGGAGGAGCTGGTTCTTCTGCTCAATCACCAACGGACGGAATTTGCCGGCAAAGCTCATGAAGTCATCGTCCTGGAACAACCGCCCCCAATGGTCCCTTCGGTCCGCATCATCGTCGAACTTCCACAGATGAACGAGGCTGTTCAAGGTGCCCACATCTGAGGTGAAGTAACCGATCAGTTTGGCGTCATAGCCGCCGGCCTGAAGGGCGGGCCAGGCGAGTTCCTGATAGAGCTTCACGGCCTCCGCAAGCTTCCCCACATAAAGCGTGTAGGTGCGCAGTTCATAGACGGGCATGGCTGTTCTCTCCCTTAGGCTTTTTGGGTACCGGTGAAGACCACATTCTTCAGCTCTTCGCCACGGACTGCACGTTCAATGTTGCTCACCACAAAGGCCCAACGCCTGGCCACCTGTTCCAGTGTCCAGCCACATTCATGTGCTGATGCGATCAGGTTGTCGAGCTTCTCGAACGGGTAGTTGGCCGGCCACGGCTCCGGCTCATCCGGCTTCATGTAATTGTACCAAACATCAATCACCGCCCCGCCAATGCGCTTTTCAGACAGCGCCTCATAGAGCGCCTTTTCCTCCACCACAGCTCCGCGCGAGACATTGATGATCACCCCATCCGGCTTCATTTTGGCAAACCGGTCCGCATTGATCATGTCGCGGGTTTCATCATTGAGATCGCAGGCGATGATCACGAAATCGCTCTCGCCCAACAGCTCATCCAGCCGGTCGGTTGTGCCCAGCCAATCCAGGTTCTCCGGCGTGGGTTGAGCGCTGCGTCTGACGCCGATCACGCGCATGTCGAACGCTGCGGCGCGCTTGGCCACTTCCGCGCCGATATGACCATAGCCCACAATGCCAACCGTGCGACCGCGCACTTCGCCGTGGATCAGGCTTTCACCCGGACCCCGTCCGCCCCAACCATGAGCGCGGAAACCTTTGTCCATGTTGCGCAGCCCGATTTGCCATTCCAGCATGGCGAGCAGCACATATTCGGCGATAGAGGTCTCGTGCTCAAAGCAGTTGCACACCGGAAGGCCTGCCGGAATATCGCCGGGTTTCAGGAAATCAAAGCCGGTCCAGGGGATCTGGAAAAGTTTGAGATTGGGCAGATCAGGCCAGGAGTCCAGCGGGATTTTACCGCCGATCACCACATCCGCCTCAGCCAACATAGGCGCAAATGCATCCACGTCCTGTTTGCGCGGATCCCATTCCAAAACCGTCCAGTCGCTTCCCACCAGGCTGCGCAGCCGGTCGGTGTGTTCAGTGGCTACGCGGCCTTGGATAAGTGCTGTGGGCATCGGGCAGGATCCTTTGCGATTGGAAAAACGGCGTGGGGAAAACACGCATACACCAAGCGGTGCGGGCAGTTAAAGGGCTGAGAGAGGAACAAACAGCGTCGCGGCCCCTGACAGCACCAAAAGAACGCGCAACCATACGGCCTTTGGTGCGATGATGCCAAAGGAGATCGCCGCCAGCCCAATCCCCACCTTAAGGGCAGCGAACAGGGCGGGCCCTGCGTCCTGTTCCAAACCGATCAGGCTTGGATTGGCGATCATGCCCAACGGGATGAGATATAGCCCAACACCCAGCACCATGGCGCGGGCGGCCACAACCAGCCAGTTCTCCTCCACCATACCTGCCGCAATGAACACCGCCCCGCACACCGGCGGGGTGATGGTGGAAAGCAGGGCAAACCAGAAGACAAAGAGGTGGGCCTGCAAAGGCGCAAGACCAAGCTGCTGCAGCGCGGGGCCGGCCACGGATACACAAATCACATAGGCCGCCGTGGTGGGCACCTCCATGCCCAGCACCAGACAGGCGATGGCGGTCAGCAGCAGGGCGGGCCACAAGGTGCCGCCTGAAGCAGATAGGATGAGCGAGGTGATCTTCACGCCCAGGCCGGTTTGGCCCAGCACGCCGATCACAATGCTGGCACACAAGATGATGGCGGCAATGGTGGCAATCTGGCGCCCGGCGCCCACGGCCGCGGCCTCAAAACGGTCTATGGTGCGCGGCCAGGACAAGGTTAGTTTGCTGTCGAGAAGCAGCATGGCGCCACCCGCCAGAATGGCCACGCAGGCCGCGTACTGAGGAGTGAAGCCCCCGATAAACATGCGCTCCAGGAGAATGGCAAAAGGCACGGCAAAGAAGGCTGACGTGATGAGCACATCACGGCGCGTGGGCCGGTCTTCAGATTTCAGCGCCGGCAGGTCATGGCGTGTGGCGAAGGCATCGATGCCAACCCACACGGCGGCGAAGTATAAGATGGCCGGCAAAAGCGCGGCCAGGATGATGGAGGTATAGGGCACGCCGGTGAGCTCCACCATGACGAAGGCCCCGGCTCCCATGAGGGGTGGCATGATCTGCCCACCGGAGGAGGCCACCGCCTCCACCGCCCCGGCAAGGGCCTTGGGATATCCGAGCTTGCGCATGGTCGGCAGGGTGACCGCGCCGGTGGACGCCACGTTTGCAGAGGCAGAGCCTGAGATGGAGCCAAACAGGGCCGAGGACAGCACGGAGACTTTTGCCGCTCCGCCTTTAAACCGTCCGGCAGCAGAAGCGGCAAGGTTCATGAAGCCTTGCCCGGCTTCGCCCGCATTCAACACCGCGCCGAAGATGACGAAAATGGCGACCACGCTAACCGAGATCCCGGTGAGCGAGCCCCAGACGCCGCCTTCGGCCACTGTGAGCGTGCCTAGGAAACTCACGGCTGGAATGCCTGGATGCCCAAACTCCCCCGGCAGATGCTGGCCCCACAGCCCATAAGCCAGCGCCAAGGCTGCCACCACGGGCAAGGGCCAACCTATAGCCCGGCGCGCCATTTCCAGGACCACCAGCAGCAGAACCACGGCCATCACCATCTGACCGGTGCCATAGAGTGAGCCGTATTGGTCGCTCAAAGCGTCCTCGTTTAAGACGATGTAGAGGCAGCAGGCGAGGCCCGCGGCAGCAAGTAGTGCCCCGGACCAGGCTTCAACCTTTGTCTTGGCTGCGAACAGGAAGACCCACGGCAAGGCCAGCATCATGTGCACCGGGCGCGCAATCAGATTGGGCACCAGTCCATAGAAGATGAGGCCGAGGTGGAAGACGATCGCGGCGGCGCCCAGGCCTGCAAAGAGCGCCCGGTAAAGGGGCGCCGCCTGAAGATCGTTCATATATTAACGCGCGCTGTCGGGCACTTTAACGCCGGCCTCGTCATAATATTTCAGCGCGCCGGGGTGGATCTTGCCGTAAACGTTGACCAACAGGTCGCCGGAGACCCCGTTCCACCAAGCGTTAGCCGAACCCATTTGCTTTTTCTGCTCCCAATAGGTTTTGGTGAGCTTGTAGGCTGTGTCGTCATCCATAGCGGTTGTGGTGTGGGCCACCACGGGAAGAGAGGTGGTGACCGTGTCACCGCCCACTCCAGAATATGTGCCGCCGGGGATCACCAGCTTGGTGCGCTTGGTCTTGGCCACCTGCTCATCGTTCAGGGACAAAAGGTTCACCCCTGTGCTGGCAGCAGCCTCGATCACGTTGGGCGCGGGCCACGAACCGGCGGTGACGAAGCCATCAATCTGCTTGTTCTTCAGCGCGCTGACGGCAGCATTCAACTCCACATCAGCCAGAGTGACCTTGCCTTCCAGACCGAACAGCTTGAGGTACTTGGCCCCTTCGCGGGCGCCGAACGAGCCTTTGCCGATGAGCAGCGTTTTGCCCTCAAGATCTGCAAATGACGTCACACCGCTATCGGCCCGCATGACGAAATGCATGGTGAGCGAAGGGATTGGGAAGAGCGCGCGGATGTCGGCAAATTTCGGATTGCCTTTGTCCTTGAACATCGCTTTTTCGTTTTGCGCCAGCTTCACCAAAACGGGCGGTGTGGTGAACACGTAATTGCCCGTGCGCAGGGCGGCTTCTTTCACGTTCTGAACCGAGCCCTGGCTTTCCTCTACGGTAACAATGATGTCGCTGTTCGAGCCCTTCTTGACCGCCTCGGCAATCTGCACGGCCATCTGGTAGTAAGAGGAGGTGGATTTCGCCGATTTGTAGGTGACGCGGGTTTCCGCCTGAGCGGGGCTTGAGAGCATCAAAGCGGCAGCCGCCAAGAATGCAAAGGATTTCATGAGGTTCATGATCGCCTGTCCTTTTTGTTGGTGTCGTTTCCTCAAAGCTTCAGGCGCACTGATAGCATGGCCGCAATCCGGCGTGGAGGGAAACTTACGCTTACACCAACCAAGGACGATCAGTCAGAGTGCAGCAGGCAGTTGCGGTATTTGCGCAGAAAATGCTGCCGGCCCGTGCGGCGCCACTTGCGCTTCCAATGGCGGCAAAGATGGGCCTGGCTGCCAGAGCGCTCAACGCCCTGAGGCTGCACAGAAAAGTAGAACTTTTTGCCCGCATCGGCCCCGGTCGTGGTTGCGGCCAACGCGGTGGCGGCAACGAAGCCCGCAAGGGCGACACTCAGGACGGCATTCTTGAACATTCGATCTCTCCTTCGAATTTCCAGAGCTCCTGTGGCCCAATACTTTTACCTGAACCTGCACCGTAGAATAACAGGTCTGAACTCATCGTGAGATCACAATTCATCCAGCATTCATCTGGGGCTGGCGCGCCTCAGCTCTT
>JBCDDQ010000270.1:0-6821 GCA_039180225.1 Pseudomonadota bacterium | reverse complement strand
TCATGACGTTGAAGAGGTTCTGCTGCGCAAGATATAAGCGGCTCAATTGCACACAAAGGCTTGAACACTTATGGACATTGCACTCTCTCCCATGGAATTTGCCCGCCGCGCCCGCCGGCTCTACGCAGACCGCGAAGCTGTTGTCGATGGTGATCTGCGGCTGACGTATGGGGAATTTCTGGAGCGCTGCGACCGCTGGTCGGCCGCGCTGCAGGCCCTGGGCGTGGCCCATGGTGACCGTGTGGCCTACATCGCGCCCAACACCCACTCTCACCTGGAGGGCTATTACGCCGTCCCGCAAATCGGCGCGGTGCTGGTGCCCATCAACTACCGGCTTCTCCCGGAGGATTTTGATTACATCATCAACCATTGCGGGGCAAAGGTGGTGTGCGCTCATCCGGACTATTTTGAAGCCGTGGAGAGCATTCGCGGCAAGCTGGGGAACGTGGAGCACTTTGTGGCCCTGGAAGGGGACCAGGACGGCTGGGTCAACTATGAGGACGCGCTGAAGGCGCACGGCGCTGGTTTCTCGCCCGTTGAGTTCAGCGAACAGGATCTGCTCACCATCAACTATACCAGCGGCACCACGGCGCGGCCCAAGGGCGTGATGATCACCCACCGGAACGCCTACTGCAACATCATGAACACTCTGGCTCACCATCCCTTGAGCCCGGCAGACCGCTACTTGTGGACCCTGCCCATGTTCCACGCCAATGGCTGGACCTTTACCTGGATCAACACCGCACGCGGCATGGCCCATGTGTGTTTGCGCAAGGTGGATCCGGAGCTGATCTACAAACTCATCAAAGACGAAGACATCACCATGTTCTGCGCGGCGCCCACGGTGCTGATCAGCATCGCCAATGCCCCTGCAGAGCTGAGAGACGGCGTGCCGCGCGGCGTGCGCCTTTTCACCGCCGGCGCGCCCCCTGCGGCGGCGACCATTGAGCTGGTGGAAAGCGAGCTGGGCTGGGAACTTACCCATGTTTACGGCCTTACCGAGACGGCGCCCCTCATCACCGTGTGTGAGGCACGGCCCGAGCACCAGAACCTGCCCGTTGCCGAACGGGCAAAAATCAAGGCGCGCCAAGGGGTTGAGCTTGTGGGCTCAGGAGAGCTCAGGGTCATCGACGATGACGGCAACGAGGTGCCGCAAGATGGCGAGACCCTGGGCGAGATCACGGTGCGCGGCAATGTGGTGATGAAGGGCTACTATAACGACCCGGAGGCCACCAACGCGGCGATCAAGGACGGCTGGTTCCATTCCGGTGATGCGGCCGTGGTGCACCCGGACGGCTATGTGGAGATCCGCGACCGCTTCAAAGATGTCATCATCAGTGGCGGCGAAAACATCTCATCGGTTGAGGTTGAGGGCTGTTTGCTTACCCATCCTGCCGTTCAGGAAGCCGCTGTCGTGGGCATGGCGCACGAGAAGTGGGGTGAGGCGCCCCACGCCTTCGTCATCTTGCGCGATGGCGCTGTGGCCGATGAAGACGAACTGAAGCTGCACGTGCGCAACAACCTTGCCCACTTCAAGACCCCGCAATGGGTGTCGGTGGTGGAAGATCTGCCGAAAACGGCGACCGGCAAGGTGCAGAAGTTCGTGCTGCGCGGCAGCAAGGCGGGGATCGCTCGGCAATAGTCTGCCGCCCTCAAAGTCTTAAGCGGATCTTTCCAGTCCCGGTAAAATGCTTGGCCGCGGATTGATCGACATTTAGGCCAAATCTGCCAGACTGCCCCAACTCGTAACGTTAGGGGGCAGCCATGGGCGGCTATATCAAACTTGTTTGCGGAGCACTTCTGGTTCTTGCCAGCGTGGTTGGCGGACTGAACATGGTGATGGGTGGGGCCCAGGAGGCCGCCCAGCGCATCGTGGACAATGGCGTGGACACCACAGGCGTGATTGAGCATCGCACCAAACACACCGTGTCGGTGCGTAAGGGGCGAATAGGCGGACGCGGCAGCTACTATTCCATGACCTACAGCTTCGTTACGGCGGAGGGGAAGAAGTACGCCAGCGAAATCAACATCTCTGAGGAAGACGCCTATGCGGTGCAGGACGGCCAGAAGATTACCGTGCGCTACAACAAGGCGCAGCCGACGATCAACGCGGCGCTCGGCTTCAAGGACTATTTCAGCCAGGAAGATGTGGAGAATTTGCCCATCGGAACCATGCTGTTCACCACGCTTTTGATGATCTTGGGCGGACTTTACCTCTGCTGGTCCGGCTGGCGCTCAGTTGGTCCTTCTCTCGGCACGATTTCACTCGGCACAGGCGGCAGCAACCACGCCGTGCCTCAAAACCGGTTGGACACTCTCAACCGGACCGGCGGCGCGGCCACGTTCGGCCGGCGCTGACGGGATCTGACTAGCTCGCCAGCCCGTGCTGGCGGGCGAGGTCGGCAAACGGGGTTTCGGGCCGCGCGCCCACGTGGCTGATGATTTCAGAGGCGGCCAAGACCCCCAGTTTCCCGCAAGTTTCAAGATCCTTGCCCTCGGTGTAGCCAAAAAGGAACCCGGCAGCGAACATGTCGCCAGCTCCTGTGGTGTCCACCACGTCGGCCACGGGCACCGCCGGCACATGAGCGGTATGATCGCCGCTCACCACCACGCAGCCCTTTTCTGAGCGGGTGAGGGCCGCCAGTTCGCAATCCTGTTTGACGCGCACGGCGGCTTCGTCAAAATCGTCCACCTGATAAAGGCTCATGATCTCCGCTTCGTTGGCGAAAAGAATGTCCACATTGCCCTTCACCAACTCCATAAAGCCGTCCCGGTGGCGTTCCACGCAAAACGGGTCTGACAGGGTCAGCGAGACTTTCCGTCCGGCCTCGCGGGCAATTCTGGCCGCCTCGCGGAACGCCTGCTTGGCCTCCTCCGGATCCCACAAATAGCCCTCAAGATAGGTCACTTGGGCCGAAGCGATGAGGGCCGCATCGAGATCAGATGGCCCCAGATGCACGCAGGCTCCCAGATAGGTGTTCATGGTACGCTCGCCATCCGGGCTCACGAGAATGAGGCTGCGGGCGGTGGAGGGGCCATCTTCGGCCATCGCTGTCTCAAAGGTGACGCCGCCTGCCCGGATATCGTGGCTGAAAACCTTGCCGAGAGTATCGTTCTTCACCTTGCCCACATAGGCACCGGAGCCGCCAAACGAGCCGACACCGACGATTGTGTTGGCCGCCGAGCCACCGGAAATCTCTATGCTGGGGCCGGTGTCGGCATAGAGTGCCTCGGCCTGGGTCTCGTCAATCAGGTGCATGCCGCCCTTGGCGATGTTGTGGCGGGTCAAGAACTCATCTGTGGTGCGGGAAATCACATCGACAATCGCATTACCGATGCCAAGCACATGGTGGCGGGGCTCACTCAAGGGACCTATCCTGTAGTTTGTGGGGATTTCAACAAGTTGGCTCAATCGTTGGGGCGCGAGTATAGCCATGGTGGGAAGGGGTGCAAGCGCCCAAGACTTGTTTTTCGCCTGTCCTGCCCCCATCTGATTTGCAGGGTAAACGGCACATGAAGTTGAGGTTTTCGCTTATGATTTCTGCGGCGCTCAAAGCTTTTGAGCAGATGTTTTCTGCACCTTTCCGCAAGGTTCTGATCAAATCACTGGGCCTTACCGTGGCGCTCTTCATCGCGCTTGCCATTGCGGTTCAGCTGGGTTTGGCCGCGATAACGTTCTCTTCCACGGAGTGGATTGATCTGGCCGCAGGCTGGTTCGCGGGTCTCGGCGCCATTGCCCTTATGCTGGTGGGTGGGTTTTTCCTAATTGGCCCGGTGACAGCCCTTTTTGCAGGCATGTTCTTGGACGAAATCGCCGAGCGTGTGGAAGGGGCGCACTATCCGGGTGATGCCCCTGGCCAGGCGATGCCGTTTGTGTTGGGCCTCACGACAGCCATCCAGTTTGCCGCCATTATTCTTCTCGTCCATCTTGCCATGTTGCCCATGCTGCTCTTCGGCCTGGGGGCCATCGGCATGGTGCTGGCCAACGCCTATCTTTTGGGCCGAGAGTTTTTCCAGATGGTGGGCATGCGCCACTTGCCGGTGGCGGAAGCCCGCGAGCTGCGCAAGCGCAATGCGGGCCGGGTTTTCGCTGCGGGTCTGCTTCCGGCGGCTCTTGCCTTTGTCCCGCTTGGAAACCTGGTGATGCCGCTCTTCACTACGGCTTATATGACCCACATTTTCAAGACGGTTCAGCGCGACGAGCAACTGGCGCTGGCGGCGCATCCGGCGCGGTAGGGATTTCCTCAGACCGAATTGCGGTTGCGCAAAACCTCAATTGTCCAAATAGAGCGACAAGCCCAATGTGGTCAGGCCCGCCTTGGTTCTCTTGTCTATCTCCTTTGACTTCGCCAGTTCTGTCACAAGCTCCGCCGCGGCTTTTTTTGACCTGGCAACGCCTTTTCCAAGGGCGAGAGAGGTAAACGCCCACGTTCCACCGTTGATCCGAGGTCCGTATTCGACACTTCTGGCCAACATTCGCCCAAGACCATATGAAATCGTGTGATTCTTCTGCGCGATCGCTATCCTTAGACACATGCCAACCATCGTCGAGACCGGCAGTTTTGCACGAAGTTCGCGCGCAATAGTCCTTTTCCATTTGGTGCTGAGATCAGCCATCAGGGCATCCAAGCCTTTGCCATACTTCTTGACCTTCGCATAGCAATCACCTTTGCACCGATGCCTCTTCTCAAGTGCTAGAATCTCCGCGTGAAACAAGGCGCAAGCCGCTCCGAGCTTCCGGTCCGAGGTGCGTGAGAGCTTTTTTGACTTTTGAAGCACCCTCTGCTCAATCGCACCGCGCAGCTTCTTTGCCGTCGAATTCGCGGCTGCACTGTCCACCAAAACAAAAGCGCATAAGATCATGCAGGCAAACAAGCTGCTGATGTCTTTGAAGCTCACTTGGAGGTCCCCCCAATCAGAGCGCCGAACGAGCGCTGTGGGCGTCAGCATGCCTCAACGGCACGCCGGCGCTCCATGTCCTAAATTGGACCCTCGAGGGGGAAAGGGAGACGGGTTAAGCCAGCCTCAGCAGGCCGATTTGGCGTAAGCATCTGCCACCGTTCCGCGCCAGGAACGGCGCAGCCGATTGGCGCGGCCTTTGGAATAGGGGCCGTCTACGGCGCAAAACCAGCCATTGCGGAAGTTGGGATAATTGTTGGTGTCCACGACAATGACCCCAATGTTGTTGGCGCGCCGCTGGGCGGGCCGGTAGCGCTTGAAACAGCCGAGAACCACGTACCAGCCGCAAGCCTGGGCCATCTTGACCGGTTCGCCTGCTTGGGACGACCCCGCCGGAGCGAAGGTCATCAGGCAGGCGAGGCCTGCAAGGAGCGCAAATCTATTGAGTGTTGTTTTCATCATATGCCTCTTTTGTCGCCACTCCGACCGGGAGGGTGCCGCACGCCCGCGGGATTGGCAAGCTGTTATTCAGGCTTAAATTCACTCAATTCGGAGGATAAAATAGAAACTCAATCATCAGACAGCCATCGCGGCTGAAAAAGGGCCCGTGCGGCACCTGGGGCGGACGCACGGCGTAGGTTCCCGCCGGCAACACCTCTTGCTCCTGCTTCGGGGTGCCGATGATGAGTGAGCCGGAGATCAGGTAAACCTCCTCGCACCAGTCGTGCGAGACCGGCTCGGCCACGGCCGCGCCGGCCGCCCAACGGGACAGGCGCGTGACCGCTCCTGTTTGCTCGGCATGATCGAAAACACCGGATAGAACCTTCTGTTCCACGCCCGAATAGCCGGGCACCGGTTCCCAGCCCTCCGCGCTGAGGGCATTGAAGAACTCGCGATGGTCCTTTGCAAACGATCCGAAGCCCTGCTGACCAGCCATGGTGCCCCGTTACGCCGGCGAGAGAACGTGGATCACGCGGTTCGCCAGCTTATCCTTCACCTTGGCCGCATAGGTCGCCATGTGCGGGGCAGCGGCATGGGCCTTCAACGCATCCAGGCTCTCCCATTTTTCCACCACGACGAAGGTGTCTTCGCCCACCTGGGTCTGGATAGGCCCGGCGTCCGGCGTGTCCACGGTCGCACCATACTCAATGCAGCCATCCTCGGCGTGAACCGCCGGCACATTGGCTTGGAATGCCTCCAGCACCTCGCCACGCAGGCCCGGCTTTGCGGTGATCACCGCCACAACATGCACCATCCCCATCCATTTTCTCCTCGTTTGTCTGTTGGACGGCCACGATAAGGCGTCTGCCCAGCATCGGCAACGCCACCGAAAACAACGGGCAAGGTTTCCTTCATGGCGAAATCTCGTTAAACCGCCCCGATGACACCGATCCGTTTCCACGTTCAAGACGAACACGCCCCCCTCGCCCACGTGATCATGGGCACTGCTGAGGGCTACCACCGCGATCCCGCCCAAGTGGCGGTGGTCAACAGCACACAGGAAAAGACCGTTTCCGCTTCCGGTCACCCCACGGAAGCCCAGCTCTTGCCGGAGTTTGCGGCTTTCCGCAAAGCGATGGAGGACGCCGGCGTTACCGTTCACCAGCCCCGCCTGGCCCCCTCCTCCGTCCAGGACCAAACCTGCCCGCGCGACATTGGCTTTGTCATTGGAGACCTGTTCGTGACCGCCGGTATGCGCCATCCCAGCCGCACGGAGGAGATCGAGGGCATCCGCCACATTCTGGACGCCTCATCGGGGCGCCATCTCACCGTTCCCCCTCACCTGGCGCTGGAGGGCGGGGATGTCGTGGTGGACGCGCCATACGTGTTTGTGGGCGTGGGTCAGCGCAGCGATCCGGCCGGACCGGCGCTTTTGGCTGAGGCTTTGGGCACGGACTTTGACGTGGTGCCGCTGCCCTGCC
>JBCDDQ010000269.1:0-6862 GCA_039180225.1 Pseudomonadota bacterium | reverse complement strand
GCCGTGGCGGAACTCATCGTTGCACCACTTCTCGAACCACTTGAAGATCGGATGAAAACGGTTGTCCGGATTACGTTCCAGGTGTCTGAAAATGGTGATGTATCGAGCATAGCCATCTTCTATGCCACGTACTTGTCTGAGAAGATTGGCTATGCTCGATACATCACCATTTTCAGACACCTGGAACGTAATCCGGACAACCGTTTTCATCCGATCTTCAAGTGGTTCGAGAAGTGGTGCAACGATGAGTTCCGCCACGGCGAGGCCTTTGCCCTTCTCATGCGGGCCAATCCCGAGTACCTGACCGGTGTGAACAAGCTCTGGATTCGGTTTTTCCTTAATGCGGTGTTCGCCACCATGTATGTCCGCGATCACGCTAGGCCTGAATTCCATAATGCCCTAGATGTGGACATTGACGAATATGACCACCGCGTTTTCTTCATTACGTCGGAGATCTCAAAACAAGTCTTTCCGTTCACATTGGATATCGACAACCCGGCCTTCTATGCCCATTTGAAGCGGCTTTTGGAGATTAGCACGCAGATGGAGAGGGCACGCCAGAAGGGCGGCGTTCTCGGTAAGATCAAACAGGCTGCGTTGGCTGCCAGAGCTGCCTCTGCGTTCTTGCGCCTTTACATGGTCCCGGTGAAGGAGAACGAACTGCCGGAAAGCAGCCGTCTGCAGCCGGCTTACTAAGACCAACACGGGAAAGATCCGATTATGGCTTCTTACGCTTGGCCAGCTCTTTTCGCTCTCGGTATCTGGTGGCTGTCCACCGGAGCGATCATGTATGTGAGCGGCCTTTCTGCAAGGAGTTTTCGCTGGTCTCTGCCAAGCATTTCTTTGCTTGCGCTGGGTTCAATTGGCATGGCCAGCGTGCTTGGTCAAACCACCACTGAGACCGGAGCTTATCTGGGATTTGTCCTCGGATTGACTGTTTGGGCCTGGCACGAAATGACGTTCCTCACCGGCTTGGTCACAGGGCCTCAAACAGGGCCTCTTAGAGCTTCTGCCAAGGGGTTTGAAAGGCTGATGCGCGCCATTGGCGCAATCCTCTGGCATGAGCTTGCGATCATCGCTACGGCGGGCGCACTCGCCGTGCTTACCTGGGATGCCCCAAACAAGATGGCACTTTGGACGTTCTGTCTGTTATGGGCCATGCGCACAAGTGCCAAGTTCAACCTGTTCTACGGGGTGCGAAATCTCTCAGCCGACTTGCTTCCCGACCGGATGCGCTATCTTGCTACCTATTTCAGGCAAGCGCCCTGCAATTGGTTCTTTCCATTGTCCATTGTTGCGTCCTGCACAATTGCAGCCGCACTCTTTGCAACCATCCAGAGTTCAGATGTGAACCCCTTCCATGCTGCCAGTTGCGCCCTTCTGGGCGCTTTGCTGTGTCTGGGCATTTTGGAACATTTGCTGATGGTGCTTCCGATCTCAACGAACTGGTTGTGGCGCTGGAGTCTGCGCTCACGCACGACAAGCCACAAATCAGAACAACACAAACCGCATGATCTGTTATCGGCGCAGCCACGGTTGGCGTCGGCAAAATATTCAGACTGAGGAGACCGTCCGATGAACTATGAAACACTGATGTCTGCCAAGCTGGACACCCTGCGCGATGATGGGAATTATCGCGTGTTCGCGGACCTTGAACGCCAGCGTGGGAGTTTTCCCAGAGCGACTCGCTATGATGATTGCGGCAAAACCAGCGAAGTGACGGTTTGGTGTTCAAATGACTATTTGGGAATGGGTCAACACCCAGATGTTATAGCTGCGATGAAAGAGGCAATTGATCGGTGCGGCGCCGGCGCAGGCGGCACGCGCAACATTTCGGGGACCAATCACTATCACGTCGAGCTTGAGAAAGAACTCGCCGATCTGCATGGCAAAGAAGCTGCACTGATTTTCACATCGGGCTATGTTTCGAACTGGGCCTCATTAGGAACGCTTGCCTCCCGCCTGACAAACTGCGTGGTGCTTTCAGACGCGGGAAACCATGCGTCGATGATTGAAGGTATCCGTCATTCACGCGCGGAAAAGCACGTGTTCAAGCATAACGATGTGGAAGATCTGAACCGCAAACTGTCAGAAATTGAGCCGGGCCGTCCCAAGATTGTGGCGTTCGAAAGCGTGTACTCCATGGATGGAGACATCGGACCAATTGCAGAATTCTGCGATGTGGCGGAAGCTCATGGCGCCATGACCTACTTGGACGAAGTTCACGCAGTGGGCCTTTATGGACCGCGCGGCGGTGGAGTTGCAGAACGCGAAGGGCTCATGGACCGTGTCGATGTGATCGAAGGCACATTAGGCAAGGCATTTGGCGTTTTGGGTGGCTATATTGCCGCCTCCGCAACGGTGTGTGATTTCGTTCGTTCTTTTGCGTCCGGGTTTATCTTCACCACGGCTTTGCCGCCGGCCGTCGCCGCCGGGGCCATTACCTCGATCCGTCATTTGAAGCAATCTGACGCGGAGAGGCTTGCGCAACGCGACCGTGTTGCACAGCTGCGCAAACGATTGGATCAGCTGGGGATCCCTTACATGCGCAATGAAAGCCATATCGTGCCCGTCGTCGTAGGTGATCCTGTGAAGTGCAAGTGGATTACCGACTGGCTGTTGGAAAGTGCCGGCATCTACGTCCAGCCCATCAATTATCCCACAGTGCCCAAAGGCACCGAGCGGCTTCGCATAACGCCATCACCCCTCCATACCGACGCAGACATCGAACACCTGGTGGGTTCACTGAGCTACCTGTGGTCGCAATGTGCGCTTAGCCGCGCCGTCGCCTAGCAATATCGAAGAAAAAGGGGGGAAGACCGGGAAGGTGGTCTTCCCCCAAGAGAGCTCCCTCTGTGGTGGAAAGAAGGGTGCTCAATCGGTTTTTAGATCGGCAAATCGTCTCTCAATAATTTTTGTGGCAATGAACGGCTTGAAACGATCGGCATGCCGTTGCCTTCTAATTCGGTTCTGCGGACGGGGCTCTTTTAGAGGGCCCCGTCCGCAGTCTTGTCCGGCTTTGCACCGGACCCTGTGACGGCTCGCTAAGTAGGGATCACCTTGGTGATACCCGGCACGGCGAGGCTTGACGTTTGTGCGCCTTCCAACCAGTTGTATTTGCTAGTGCTGAGCAAGATGAAGTGAATCAAAATCGCCAGCGCGAACAAAAAGGTAAAAAGCGCAACCAACGCCCGGCGCGGATCAAAGAGTAACCAAACCTTCCACATGATGCTTCTCCTAACTTAAATCAAAGCCAGGGGCGCCACATCCAGACCAAGATGTGAGCCACGGTAGCTACAGCCGTGAACCCAACAAAGCTGGATATGAAGATCCGGTGGAACTCTTGAGCCTCCGTATCCGTCAATCCCGAAAGGGATTCAGATCGATTAGGCATAATAGTTGCCCTCCACAGGATTGGCCTTACGGCCGTTACCGCGCAGACCCCGCGCGGCGAGGGCGGCATCTCGTCTCTGAAAAATCAGAGCCCAGACACCTTTTCCAAGCAGCATTTGCTGCCTAGAACCAAATGGCCCATTCACGAAAACACAAATGGGACAGAACATCTCGTGGCCACACGGGCCTCTTCAAACACAGACCGACGGACGCCATCGGGCACCAACTGCGGCCGCCACCTGAAGGGAATCAAACGGTGTGCCAAAGCTGCACTAAAGAAAACTATGAAGACCAGCGCATAGACGATGCGGAAATCCAGCGGCGGTCTTTGTGCGGTTTGCCGGTGAGATCTCGCAGGAGCCACGTGTGCACTCATTGATTCTTCCTCCCTTTTCGTCTTTGAACTTGAGTTGAAGTGATGTTCATGCCGCCCTTCCCATGCTCTCTGCCGCCTGTTGAACGACATTGACCGTCACGGCACTGTCACCGGAGTTGCGGGCAGCTTGCTCAGCGGCATCGCGCAGGCGTTTGGCAGCAGAAATGCGCACAAGCACTGGCTGTTGATCCACAAATCGATCCAGTTCCAGCCTGGCATCATTGTCCCAGGGCAGTTCCTCGCTTAAGCGCGTTGGCGTTGTTTCGATCTTGTCGAGATCCGTGCCCAGCGGAAGTATTGAGAAAAGCGCGTCGAACAACGCGTTGCACACTTCCTGGACCAGGTAGGTGGCACCGGAGTAACCCATAAATGGCGTGCCCGTGTGGCGGCGAATGATGGCGCCGGGGAACGAGGCTGGGATGTACACGGCTTTTGAACCGATTTCGCTCAGGTACATGCGCTCGTTGTAGGATCCAAACACAATAAGGGGCGTGTTCGATTGGAGCGCGGTTCGGACCTCATCATTGTCCGGCTTAACACCGGCACGGCGGGCCATCGAAAAGGTGCAGGGCAGACCCAGTTCGGTCTCGAGAAAGTTTCTAACCCCGCGCGAATAGGTCTCGTTCGCCACGATCGCAAAGCTAGCGGTGCCGAAGAAGTCCTGGGTGACAGAGCGCCACAAGTCCCATAACGGCTTGATGGTGGTGTGCTTTTCCTTCTCGATAAACGGCTCGGGATCAAGCCCTGTAAGTTCACCTAGCATTCTCAGGAACTTCGTTGTGGAGTGCAATCCAATGGGCGCTTGCAAATATGGCCGGTCTAGGTTCTCGCAGAGCTGGCGGCCGTACTCGCGGTACATGCACACGTTCACATCAGCATCCACGAGGCGCGCCACATCCGCCAAATGGCTTCCTAGCGGAAACACCATGTTGATTTGTGCGCCAATGCCCTCAATGAGCCTGCGGATTTCGGCTAGGTCCGATGCGGTGTTAAAAGTTCCGTAGATCGGCCCAATAATGTTGACCTTTGGTGGTTCACCCTCTTTGCGGGGGCGCGCCTTTGGCATCTTGCCTTTCTTGGCGCCAAACTCTGTCCATAGCCAATTGATTGCACGATTGGCGCTTTGCCACTGATCCTCATCGATTGTGCGTGGCAGAAAGCGCTTGATGCTTGTGCCTTCAGGCGTCACGCCGCCGCCAATCATTTCTGCGATTGATCCTGTTACAACTACTGCCGGAAGGTCGGGATCAAAGGTCTCCCACGCCCGCCGCATGGCATCTTCGGTGCCCTTCTGCCCCAGCTCTTCCTCCGCAAGACCCGTTACAGTGATGGGCAGTTCGTGCGGTGGCAGTGCATCGGTGTAGTGCAAGACGGAAGTGACCGGCAGGTTTTCACAGCCAACAGGACCATCGATGATCACCTGAAGACCCTTGATGGCCGTAAAGGCATAGACCGAGCCCCAATAGCCGCCTGCTCTATCATGGTCGAGAATCAACATCCTGTTGAACCCTCCACCACGGTCTTCTTCGGTGCGCGGTTTTGCGCGGCAAATTTCTTTTTAAATTGAGGGCGATCTTCCGGGACATCTTCCCAAACACCACTCGCATGGCCTTCGCCGACGCCGTCAAAGAACGACTTCATTTCTAAGAAGCGCGATTTGTTGCCGATCGCCGCATTGATCACCTGCGCAAGTGATCCCGCACCAGCAACGCCAAACAGCGGACGGGCTGAAATGAGGTTTGTGAAATAGAGACCAGGAATTGACCGTTGCTTGGCCTCCTGAACAACGGGCGTGGTGCCGATAGCCAGGTCTGGCTCAAAGGCATCCATGGCGGCAATGTCTTGCTGAAGGGAAGCGCGGAACTGCACGTCGACCCCCTTGGCCTCCAGCCAAGCACAATCCGCTTCAGAGTATGGGGTTTTGGGACAAGCAGATCCCACATATCTAACGTCAGCACCGCTCTCGACCAGTAGTCGGGCCACCAGCAGTTCGGAGCCTTCGTAGCCTGAAAGCGTGATTCGCCCCTTGATCGGCATGCTACCAAGCGCACCCTCGATTGCGGGCAGCATTGTGTTCTTGGTCTCAGCAACTTTCTTGCGTGCAACGCCGCAGACTTCTCCGATGGCCTCCAACCATTCCGCAGTGCCCTCCAGACCGACTGGCGCCGATCCGACAATCGGGCGACCGGCCGCTTCGAATTCTCTGAAAGACGCGGTGTAGAATGGATGAATTGCTGCGACGGCCGCACAGTCAAGCGCGCCATAGAGTTCGCGCCATTCCCGCGTGGGGACGACCGGACCTGCTGCCAAACCCAACGGCTTCAAAAGCATATCGATTCCGACAGGATCAGCCGGGAACATCTCACCGACCAGCGTGATTGTGGGGCGTCCGCCGGCTTCCTCGCGTGGCGCGGTGACCGGTCCGGATTCCGCTTCATCTCGTGCATACGCCAACATTGCGCCTGCCAGCACATCTTTGGCTTCCGCATGGGTGGGAATGCCAAAACCTGGGACGTCGATCCCGATGATCCTCACGCCGTTTATGACTTTGGGCAACAATCTCAAAGGAACGCCGGAGGCCGTCGGGACGCAGAGATTTGTCACGACGATTGCGTCATAGTGCTCCGGGTCAGCCAGCTCGTGCACGGCATCTCGAATGTCTTCGAACAGCTTGCCGGTGACCAGGGTTTCTGAGTTGAACGGTACATATCCGACCGTCCGGCGCGCACCATAGAAATGAGAGGTGAAAGTCAGGCCGTACACGCAACATGCTGAGCCGGAAAGAACAGTTGCAGTTCGCCGCATCCTAAGCCCGACTCGCAATGATCCGAATGCGGGACACATGGATTGTGGCTGGTCGTGCGGCCCGGAGGGGTAATCTTCAGCGTAACGGTCCAGCAGCTCGCTCTGGCCAGCGTCCTTTGCCGCTTTTTTCAGGGTTTCGGCCCCACCATGGCAGCCGGCTGAGGCACTGCTATCTTCAGTGCCGTCTGAGACAGGAGGAACCGCATCTTGCTCGGTGGAATGACGGTCCAATCTTTGGTCAAGCCCTTGTGTCATCGACTGCATTACACCTGATCGTAAATCACCTCG
>JBCDDQ010000268.1:0-6863 GCA_039180225.1 Pseudomonadota bacterium | reverse complement strand
GCGCTGCGGGAATGTGGACTTCAGCTTGCAGATTTCTGTCAGCGGAGACAGCTTCGTCACCGAGCCCGGTCCCGATCTCGACGCCGTCCAGGAAGCGGTTCAGCGCGCTACGAACATACGGCCCTCCCTCTCCACTGGCGGCGGCACCTCTGATGCCCGGTTCATCAAGAACTACTGCCCGGTGGTGGAGTTTGGCTTGGTGAACAAGACCATCCATGCCGTCAATGAACGCGTGCCGGTGGACGATCTGCACACCCTGACCCGGGCCTACCGGGCTGTGCTGGAACGGTATTTTGACCGCGGGGCGCACCCGTAATATGGCACTGCCGGGTCCCAATGAAGTCGTTTCGTCGCTGTTTGGCGCTGTGCGCCTGTTGCGCCGTGATCCCGGCGGCCTGAACAATTTCAATCTGACCGAGGACGGCTTCTGGCGCTCCTTCTCCGCCATTTTGTTTGTGGTGCCGGTGTTCGCCTTGGCCGACTTCGCGCTGCGCCAGGACCAACAGCTCAGTGCCATGGCCGTCATGTCCCGGAAATCGGTGACCCTTGCTCTTCAATGGATGGCCTTTGTGGCGGCAATGCTGGTGCTCACCCGCGCTCTGAAGATCAGCCACAACTACATGAGGTTCGTTACGGTTTACAATTGGGCCTCGGTGATCGCGGTGGGCCTCGTCCTTGTGCCGGTTCTGCTCTACGGCTTGGGCCTGTTGGGCTTACATGCTGCTACGTTTGTGGGCTTTTTTGTTCTCCTTGGGTTGGTCGTATACGCGTGGTACGTGGCCCGGGAAGCGCTGGAATGCAGCGGTTTTGTGGCCGCCGGGGTGGTGTTATTGGAGTACCTGATGGCGATCACGGTTGAGCGCTTGTTTGGCCTGCCCCAACCGCTCTGAGCGGGTAATCCACGCCTGTCAGATAAAGACCATCCGGCGGGGCCACCGGCCCGCACCGGCTTCGATCAGCTGCCTGTAATGCGCTTTGCAGATCCTCCTGGGTCCACAGCCCTTCGCCCACCATTTTCAGGCTGCCGGCAATGGAGCGCACCTGGTTGTGCAGAAACGAGCGGGCGCTGACCCTGATCAGTATGGCGTCACCTTCTTGGGAGACCGTGACCACATCAATGCTCTTAAAGGGTGATTTGGCTTGGCAGTGGGCGGAGCGAAACGTTGTGAAGTCATGCGTGCCCACGAGCGCTTGCCCGGCCTGGTGCATGGCCTCTGCGTCCAGAGGCTTCGATACACGCCAGGCGCGCCCTTTCTCCACGGTCAGCGGCGGGCGGCGGCTGATGATCTTATAGGTATAGTGGCGTCCGGTGGCTGTAAACCGGGCGTGAAACTCATCATCCACTTCAGCTGCATCCAATACCGCCACGGGCGCGGGCTTCAGGTGAAAGTTCAGCCCGTCCCGGATCTTGTCCACTTGCCAGGTGGTGGAGAGGTCGAAGTGAGCCACCTGTCCGAGGGCATGCACGCCGGCATCTGTGCGCCCCGCGCCGAACACCTGTGCCCGCTCGCCGCTGAGCTTGGTGAGCGCCTCCACCAGAGCGCCCTGGACCGATGGCCCGTTATCCTGCATCTGCCAGCCGCAAAAGGGCCCGCCATCATATTCAACAGTGATCCGGTAACGTGCCATTATCGCTCTACTGCACCACTGTACCGGCGGGAACGTGCGTGCCGCGCAGGAACTCCGATGCGCTCATGACACCTTTGCCGGCCCTTTGAACATCCATGAGACGCACCGCGCCAGCGCTGCATGCAATCGTCAGCGCCTCATCCAAAACAGTTCCGGGCCCGCTCTGGCCCTCTGCCAGCTCTGTGCGCAACACCTTGATACGCACCGGCTTGCGTCCCGGCAGCTCAAACCAGGCCCCTGGAAACGGCGCGAGGCCGCGAATGTGATTGTGCACCTCTCGTGACGGTTTGCTGAAATCGATCTTGGCTTCGTGCTTGTCGATTTTGGCAGCGTAGGTCACGCCATCTGCGGGCTGGGGTGTGCAGTCGAGCGCGCCGGCTGCGAGGTGCGTCAGGGCCTCGATCATGGCGTTGGCGCCCACAATGCTCAGCTGGTCGTGAAGCTCCTGGGCGGTCATGTTGGCGGAGATCGGCACTCGCTTTTCCAGGCAAACCGGGCCCGTGTCCAAGCCCTTTTCCATGCGCATGATGCCGACACCACTTTCTGCATCACCGGCCATGATCGCCCGTTGAATCGGCGCCGCGCCGCGCCAGCGTGGCAGCAGGGATGCATGAACGTTGAAACAACCATGCCGGGGCGCCTTGAGCACGGGTTCGGGCAGGATCAATCCATAGGCAACCACAACCGCAGCTTCCGCGTCCACATCGGCAAATGCGCGCTGGTCTTCATCGGCTTTCAAACTGGCCGGCGTGCGCACGGGAAGGCCGTGCTGATCGGCCAGAAGGTGGACCGGTGATTTGCGTTCCTCCATGCCGCGGCCGGCCGGGCGGGGCGGCTGGCAATAGACGCAAGCCACCTCGTGACCTTCGTCCAACAGAGCTTGCAGCACCGGAACGGAGAAGTCCGGCGTTCCCATGAAGATGAGGCGCATCGGGAGTTAGCCGGCTTCCGCCAGCCGCTTGGCTTTCGTGAACTTGCGCATGATCAACTGTCTCTTCAGGCGCGAGATATGATCGATGAACAACACACCGTTCAGATGATCGATCTCATGCTGCAGGCACGTGGCCATGATGCCTGAACAATTGAGTTCTTGTTCGCTGTTGTCACGGTCCAGATAGCGCACGGTCACCTCAGCCGGACGGGTGACGGTCTCATAGATCTCCGGGATCGAGAGACAGCCTTCCTCATAGTCTGCCGTTTCCTCCGAACTCCAGACAATCTCCGGATTGGCCAGGAATACGGGCGCCGGATCCACTTCGGGGTGATCTTCCGTGGCCTCGCGCTTGGCCACATCTGCCACTACTACGCGGCTCAACACGCCCACTTGCGGCGCCGCCAGGCCGATGCCTGGGGCATCGTACATGGTCGCCAGCATGTCATCCATGAGCCGGCGCACATCATCGTCCACCTCGGCCACAGGGTCGGCCACGGTTTTAAGCACCGGGTCAGGGATTTTTACAATGTCCATAATCGCCATAGGGCTGAGATAGGCGATCAAGCAAGCCGGGTCAACGCCCGGCGCGGGGGTTCGGCTAGCTTCCGGTGCAAGATCCGCCGCCCAACACGCAAAACCGGGCGCAATGGGGATGGTTCAGCTTCACCTTTCCATCCTCAAACATGCCCTCGTTTGCAGAGGCCGCGGCGGTCAAGGTGGGGCCCATATCAAACGCATCATCATAGACAAGCAGCGTGCAGGGCAGAATTGACGGCGTCAGTGCCCCTTTGTGCTTCACGGCCATGCGGCTGGTGGCGCACATCATATGCTCAGGTTTCACACCCAGTATGTCCCAGCAATCGGTGGTGATTTCCGGCACATCCAGCGTTGCGTCCATTTCGGGAAACAGGACCAGCTGCATCGGATCATCAGCATTTATGGTCCAGTTGCGGTCCGCGATCAGGCGGCGATAGCCTTCGCGGGCGTCGTGCTCGGTCTCGTTCCAGCAGGTGCGTCCGGCGACAGCCAGTTGAAACCCATTTTCAGCCAGCCAATCCACACCCATTAGGGCGCGGTCCCACGATCGTGGTCCGCGCTCCAACTCGTGCAGGGCTTGGGTGTAGTGATCCAGTGATATCCGTAAGGTGAGTTTGGTCGGATATTTTTCGCGCAAGGCCAGCAGGCCCTCGCGGATCTGCGGGCGCTGCATGGGCTGCATGGCGTTTGTGAGGATCAGAACCTCAAACCCGCGCTTCAGAGCCGCATCCGCCATGGCAAGCATGTCGCGGTTCATGAACGGCTCACCGCCGGTAAAACCGATCTCGCGCGTGTCCATGCCCCGTTCCTCGATCTCATTCATCAAGGCCAAGGCATCAGCCAGGGAAAAGTAGACCAAACGGTCGTTTGTGGGGCTCGATTCGATATAGCAGTTGATGCATTCAATATTGCACAGAGTGCCAGTATTAATCCAAAGCGTGTCGAGGTGCTCAAGGTACACCTCGGCGCGCTTTTCGCCCTTTGCCGTGATTTTGGGGTCAGAAAACTTCTGAGGATCCAGATGCGGCGGTGCCGGACGTGTGTCTAAGACTTGTTCACTCATGGAGGCGGACCCTAAAGCCAAAGCGCACGGCAGCAAAGCGCAAAGTGTTCGTCCTCACGCCTTTGTCAATCACGGGCTTTAGCGAGGCACTTTATCGCGAGCACTGTGTCAGAAGCTTCCGTGAACGGATTTTCCGCGCTCCAAGGGATTTGCGCTTAGCTTTTGACTTCAAAGGTAATTTTCAAGGTAACGCGATAGCTGTGAACCTGATCGCTCTTCACCACGCAGCTTTGATCCTGAACCCAGGCAGAGCGGATATTTTTCACTGATTTTGCCGCCTGTTTGATCCCGTTTGCCGCCGCGTCGTCCCATGAGCGGTCTGAATCCGCCATGATTTCGATCACCTTCATAATGGCCATCGCATCTTCCTCCACATGTTTTGCAATCTGAGGGCACAATAAAGCACACAACGGGCGGTTTCCAGCTTGCCTTTTGCGTCCGAAGCGGCGAACGTGAGGGCGCGTGCGGGCGTAGCTCAGTGGTAGAGCGTCAGCTTCCCAAGCTGAATGTCGTGGGTTCGATCCCCATCGCCCGCTCCAACTTGTCTAAAGCATTGAAAGTTATTGACCTTGTTCCAATGGAACCGGGCATTTCAGCCAATGGTCACAACGGTCTTTGAGCAATCGGAGCAACCATTCATTCATTCAAGAATGATACATTGTGCACATTAGCCGAACGTCTTTTTCTCAGATCGTTCACGGCAACTGGGGAGTGGAACCGGGGTGAATTTGATACCGTCAAATGTACTGGCCATGCTGGATCATCTCAGAGCACGATCTGAGAGGACGGATTTTGCTGAGCAATTGGCGCCGGATCCCGATCGGCCGGCCCCTCGCAGACTGAGGATGCGTCAAACGGCGAGCCAGGCGTCCATTGAGGCAATTTGGGAACAGCTTCTGGCCGATAGCCCGGCCGATGACAGCGCACGGGCCGAAATCGCCGATGCGCATTCCGTCTCCCAGGCAGAGGTCTACGGCCAAAACATCGAAAACCTCATCGGAACGGTTAAAATCCCAGTGGGCCTGATTGGTCCGGTTCGGGTGAACGGGATCAATGCCAACGGTGACTATTTTATTCCCCTGGCCACAAGCGAGGCCGCTTTGGTTGCCTCCTATGCGCGGGGGGCGGATGTGGCCAGCAAGGCTGGCGGCATAAGCGTTGCCATGCTGTCCGAAGGGGTTTTGCGGACACCGGCATTTGTCTTTTCGGACATTCTGCAATCTGGCTTGTTTGTGAACTGGGTTGCGGAGAACGCAGAGCATTTGAAGGCCGCCGCTGAGACGACCACCCGGTACGGCAAGTTGATGGCCATCGAACCGTTCATCGATTCTGACACCGTGTTCCTTCTGTGCCGATACACCACGGGCGATGCGGCGGGACAGAACATGGTAACCGTCGCGTCGGAGGCTCTGTGCGAGTACATCGCCCAGCATGCGCCGATTGAGCCTTTGCACTGGTTTATCGAAGCCAACTTCTCCGGCGACAAGAAAGCCTCCTATCTCGGTATGCACACCGGTCGCGGCCGGAAGGTGACCGCCAGCGTTGAGATCCCTCTCGCGCTGATCAAAAGGTATCTGCGCGCAGAGCCGGACGCCATGCTGGCGTATGGGCGTGTTGCCGGACTGGGCGCAGTGCTCAGCGGTCAGCTGGGCGCACAGGCCCATTATGCCAATGCGCTTGCGGCCTTCTATGCGGCAACCGGCCAGGACATTGCGTGCGTCGCGGAATCTGCCGTGGGCTTCACCCGCATGGAAGCGCGGGACGATGCGATCTTCTTCTCCGTCACCATGCCCAACATTCTTGTTGGTTCAGTTGGGGGAGGAACGTCACTCCCGAGCCAGGCGGCGAGCCTTTCCATTCTTGGTCTCAAGGGCCCCGGCATGGCGGCGGCGCTTGCGGAAGTCACCGCCGCTCTGTGCTTGTGTGGCGAAATCTCCATCATTGCCGCCATCGCAGCCGGGCACTTCACGCGGGCACACAAGAAGCTGGCGCGGATGCGATGAGCGGACAAGCCAACACCGTTCCACGCCATCCGGCTGCCGATGAAAGCCTGATAAAGCGCCTCTGGATCTATCAGGAAGATCGCTTCCCGCTCTTTAAAACGGCGATTTTGCTTGCGGTCTTCTCCGCTGCCAGCATCAGCGTCTCCGCCCATCTGGCGGACCGGTCCCTGCCGGGGCTCTGGGTCTTTGTGGCGGTTTGGCTCGTCGCGCTGATCATCTTCTTCCAGATGCGTGCTTGCGATGAATACAAAGACCTGGACGATGATCGCACCTATCGCCCGGAGCGTCCCATTCCAAGCGGCCTTGTGAGCTTGAGCTTCATTCTCAAGCTTGCGGCCTTCGGTGCCGTGTGCGCCGTGGCCTTGACGGCAACTGTCTACCTCTGGCTGCTTGTGCCGCTTGTGGGGGTGTGGCTGTGGCTTGCGCTTATGACCCACGAGTTCTTCGTGGCAGACTGGCTTAAAGCCCGCTGGATGCTCTATTTGGTCTCCCACATGGCAATCATGCCGTTAATAGATCTATACATAACCGCCGCTGAATGGCTCCCACACTCCAGCGGCCCGCCCGCCGGCCTCTGGCTGTTTCTGGCGCTCAGCTTCGCCAATGGCTGTGTGCTCGAACTTGGGCGAAAAACCTGGGCTCCTGAATCTGAACGTCCCGGTGTTGAAACCTATTCGGCATTGCTTGGACCTACGCG
>JBCDDQ010000267.1:0-6887 GCA_039180225.1 Pseudomonadota bacterium | reverse complement strand
GCGTGGAAACGCCACCCGCGGGCTGGAAACGGCTGAGAGTACACCAGAAAATGCATTGCACATACTTTTCGTTTGACAAGAGCCCGCAAGAGGGCGTTCTGACGTGCTTCTGCTTGCAGATGGTGCAATCATCGGATCTTAGAGCTATGGAACAGCTCCCAGTTTTTTACAACGTCAAAGGCCGCAAGGTGGTGATCACGGGTGGGGGGACCGTGGCGGCCCGGCGCACCGAAATCTCCCTTCGCTCCGGCGCGCATGTGACGGTTTTTGCCGAGAGACTGAGCGATGAGTTCCTGGAATTTCAGGGAAGCGCTGATTTTGCTCATGAGACGCGGGCGCCGGGGATCGGCGACTTGAGCGATGCGGCCATGGCCTTCGGCGCCAGCGAAAATGAGACCATCGACGGTGCGCTTTACGAGTTGACCCGCAAGGCCGGTGTGCCGGCCAACATCGCCGATGTGCCCGAGCAGTGCGATTTCATCATGGCCTCAATCGTTGACCGCTCGCCTTTGGTCATAGCGGTGTCCTCCAGCGGGACCGCGCCCATCCTGTCGCGCATGATCCGCGCGCGGTTGGAGACCATGTTGCCGGCAAGCTATGGCCGGCTGGCAGAATTTGCCGGCCAGTTCCGCGAGCTGGTGGCGCACAAACTCACCAGCGGCCTGGCGCGGCGCAGGTTCTGGGAGCGCACAATCTACGGGCCCACTGCCGATCTGGTCCTGGCCGGTGATGAGGTCCGGGCTGAGCAGCAGCTCAAATCGGAGCTTCAGGCTACAATCCATGAGGAACAGGGAAAGCCGGTCGGTCAGGTGTTCCTGGTGGGGGCAGGGCCCGGCGATCCCGATCTTCTGACCTTCAGGGCCTTGCGCCTGATGCAGTTGGCTGACGTGGTGGTGCATGACCGCCTGATTGGGAAGGGGGTTTTGAACCTGGTGCGCCGGGACGCTGCACGGGTCTATGTGGGCAAGCGGCCGCGGGACCACACCCTGCCGCAGGAAGAAATCAGTCAGCTTCTTGTGCGCCTGGCCAAGGAGGGCAAGCGTGTGCTGAGGCTTAAGGGCGGTGATCCTTTCATTTTCGGGCGGGGCGGAGAGGAAATAGAGACCCTGGCCGCTGAAGGTGTGCCGTTTCAGGTGGTGCCGGGGATCACGGCGGCCTCCGGCTGCTCGTCCTATGCCGGCATTCCGTTGACCCACCGGGACCATGCGCAGTCGTGCGTCTTCGTAACGGCCCATGGCCGCGACGGGGTGATCGATCTGGATTGGACCTCTCTTTTGCGACCGCGCCAAACCGTCGCGATCTATATGGGGCTTGGGTCCCTGGACAAGGTGGCCGGGGAGTTCATCGCGCGCGGAGCGGACGCCGACCTGCCCGCCGCCATAGTGGACAATGGCACCCGCACCAATCAGCAGGTGGTCACCGGAACCCTCGGCACAATCGCAGATTTGGCCGCCTCCGCCGAGTTGAAGGGGCCGGCCTTGGTGATCATCGGAACGGTGGTAAGCTTGCGCGACCGGTTGCAATGGTTCGAAGGCGAGGCGGCGAAACCGAGCCTGGCAGAACGCTCAATCTCCACGGAGCTGCTCATCTAACTCACCAATACGTTAGATCGGGTTGGATTGAAGTGCGTCGCGGATTCTATTATATTAGCGATGGTGAATATATTCGCCCGCCAGTGGCTGTCCGCAGGCGCAATCCTTGATAATGGAAAGACTGGCTTCGATGATTCCCAACGTCAAAGGGTTCTTTGATTCAGCAACCAACACCATCAGTTATGTGGTCTCTGACCCGAAGACCAACAAATGCGCGGTGATCGACACGGTGCTGGATTTCGATATGGCCGCCGGCCGGATCGGCTATGTCTCCGCCGATGAAATCATCGACTATGTGCGCTCAAGCGAGTTTGAGGTTGAGTGGGTAATTGAGACCCATGTGCATGCAGATCACCTCTCCGCAGCACCTTATGTACAGGAGCAGTTGGGCGGAAAGTTGGGCATCGGCAAGAACATCACTGTGGTCCAGGAGGTGTTCGGCAAGGTGTTCAACGCCGGCACGGCCTTTGAGCGCGACGGCAGCCAGTTTGATGCTCTGTTTGAAGATGGCGACACCTTCACCATCGGCACCATGCAGGCGTCGGTGATCCATACTCCGGGTCATACCCCGGCCTGCCTCACCTATCTGATCGAGGATGCGGCTTTCACCGGCGATACGATCTTCATGCCGGACTTCGGCAGCGCCCGCTGCGATTTTCCAGGCGGCAGTGCCGAAGAGCTCTACAATTCCGTGCAAAGGATCTTTGAGTTGCCGGACGACACAGTGATCTTTGTCTGCCACGACTACAAGGCGCCTGGCCGGGACGAGTTTGCCTGGCAGACCACCGTGGGCGAGCAGAAGGCCAAAAACATTCATATGGGCGGCGGTGTTCCGTCTGAGGAGTTTGTGAAAATGCGTGAAGAGCGCGACGCAAAGCTCGGCATGCCCAAGCTGATCCTTCCATCGATCCAGGTGAACATGCGCGGTGGCCACCTCCCGCCGGCTGAAGACGATGGCAACCAATACCTGAAACTCCCCGTGAACCGGCTTTAAGCGCCCAATTGGCGCAACACCAGATGGAGCATGGCATCGAACATGAAGGTCTCATAAGGCTGGGTGTCTTTGCGGGCGTCTTTGCCTTGATGGCGGTTTTGGAGATGTCCATGCCGCGCAAAGAGCGCACCGAGCCGGTGTCCCGGCGCTGGTTCACCAATATCGGCATCGTGGTTGTGGACACGCTCGCGCTGCGCCTGCTGTTCCCGATCCTGGCCGTGGGCGTGGCGGGGTATGCCACTGCACAAGGCTGGGGCGTGTTTGCGCTGGTGGATCTTCCGTTTTGGTTTGAGGTGCTGATTTGCGCCGTCCTGCTGGATCTTGCCATTTACGGTCAGCATGTGGCCTCTCACAAGATCCCCATATTGTGGAGGGTGCACCAGATGCACCATGCGGACCGGGACATTGACGTGACCACGGGCGCGCGCTTTCATCCCGTGGAGATCATTCTCTCCATGCTCTACAAGTTCGTAGTGATTATCCTCCTTGGAGCGCCGGCGCTGGCGGTGTTTATCTTCGAGGTGCTGTTGAACGGGTCAGCCATGTTCAACCATGCCAACTGGCGTATGCCGCTATGGCTCGACAAGATCGTGCGCTGGGTCTTCGTAACGCCGGATATGCACCGGGTGCACCACTCCATTCGCCACCGCGAAACCGACAGCAATTATGGCTTCAATCTCTCCATTTGGGACCGGATGTTCGGCACCTACATTGACCAGCCGCGCGATGGTCATGATGGCATGACCATCGGCCTCAGGCCCTACCAGGACAGCAAACCGTCTAACATTCTGTGGTGTCTCACACTGCCGTTCAAGGGCAGAAAACCGTGAGTTTTTGTATTTTTGACTTTTCGTCAAATATCAAAAAATATCGTTTCCCGCGCGCCCTGCAGATGGATATCAAAGGTGTAGGTGTCCGCCTGCCGTTCGGCAATCAAAGTGCGCACCCGCACCTTGTGTTCCAGGCGGGCAAGGATGGGGTCTTCCCTGTTCGCCATCGCTTCGTCAGCAAAATACATACGGGTGTGGAGACCCAGATTGATGCCGCGCGCGACAATCCAAAATGAGATATGTGGTGCCTGATCGCGGCCATCCGTGAACGGTACGCGGCCCGGCTTGATGGTCTCAAAGCTGAACACGCCTGTCTCCAGATCGGTGGGCTGACGGCCCCATCCGGTAAAGTTCGGATCGGCGGAGCCTCTGAGCTCAGACGGGCTGTTGTAGAGCCCAGCCGCATCCGCCTGCCAGATCTCGATCAACGCATCTTTCAGCGGTGTACCGGTGCCGTCGATCACGCGGCCGGTCACGGTGATGCGCTCACCCTTGGTCTTGTCGTTGACCATGGCGCGGCCCAGATCGTCCGGGTAGATTCCGTCCATACCCAGAAAGTTCGGCGTGCAGCCAATATGAACGTAGGGTCCAGCCGTCTGGGAGGCAGATTCTTTCAGTCTGTTGAGAGCCTGAACCATATCAATTGCCCTCCAACTTGTTATCGAATGGGCTTGACCGGCGCCCTCGCAAAACAATATCGAACTTATAGGCCCGGGCATCCATGGGGATCGTGTTCGCCATATCGAGCGGCGCGATCAACTGTTCGATGGCGCGGGCATCACTAATCGCGTTGACGATCGGACAGAGCGGGATCAGCGGGTCACCCTCAAAATACATCTGCGTGATCAGCCGCTGGGCAAAGCCGTCGCCAAAAAGCGAGAAATGAATATGCGCCGGGCGCCAGTCATTGACCCCGTTGGGCCAGGGATAAGGGCCAGGTTTAATCGTGCGAAACTCGTAGGCGCCCTCATCATTGGTGATGGTGCGTCCGCAACCGCCGAAATTGGTGTCGAGTGGCGCGATATAGCCCTCATTCTTGTGGCGATAGCGGCCACCGGCATTGGCCTGCCACACCTCAATAAGGGCGCCGGAAACACCGCGTCCGCGCTCATCCAGCACCCGGCCATGCACGATAATCCGTTCGCCCAAAGCACTTTCTCCAGGCTTGGCGAAGTTGCTGATCAGGTCATGATCGCGTTCGCCCAATATGTTGTGGCCGAACACAGGGCCCGTGATCTCTGAGATCGTGTTGGGAAACGAGATCGGCGCCTTCTGGGGCGAGCGCACAACGCTGGTCTTATACTCCGGCGTGTAGGCCTTAGGTTGCCAGCTGCGGTCGCGGGGAAAGAACGGACCGGTTTCCGGATTAAGGTTGCTCATAACGTCTCTTTTACTCACACAGCTGTTGCAGGCCAACCTAGGACAGAGCCGACAGGGCGCGCAACCATGTCCACCGGACCACAAAGCCGTTGAGAGGCGCCTGCGCTCCTTTTCTCCGCCGCGAAATGACTGTTATAACCTCGCCATGACGCCAAGCTCAGTGATTCTCCGCACCCTAAAGGCAATGCTTGCCTTCATGCTGCTCATCTTTGTCTTCGCCACCCCCGGGCTCGCCCAGACCGAGACAAAGACGGCCGAACAAAAGGCCGCTGAAGAAAGTGCCGTCCGCTCCTCCCTGGACGCCATCAACAGCATTCTAGACGCCCAGGCCGCCAAGCGGGAAACCGCCAAAGAGCTGAGAGAGGCCATAGATCAGGCCCAAACCGATGTGGACAAGAAGGCCCTGGGCGAGAAGCTCAAGGAAGTGAACACGGAGTTGGAACGCCTGGACGACCAAGTGGTGAGTCTTGCCACGGGCGTCTCGGAAGAAGATTTCAAGCCGGCGAACGAAAAGTTCCAACTGCAAGATGAACTGGAACAACTGATCAAACCGTTCGTGTGGATCTTGAAGTCCGCAACGGAGAACGCCCGCCAGATCGAGCATCTGAAACGGTCTCTCCTGGCTGCCGAACAGCAGGAGAAAACCGCGCGCGATGCCATTGAACACATCCAGCCCATGATCGAGCAGGCCCCAAAGGATGGGGCCATAGCCGAGCGCCTGCAATCGATCCTGCAGAACTGGCAGCGCCGCCAGATAGCAGCCAAGGACCAGGCCACCACGGCTCAGCAGCAATTGCAGGTGCGCCTGTCGGAGCGGGTCGATGCCCGAGACACGGCCAATCGGGCCTTTTCTTCGTTTTTCAGCAATCGGGGTCGGAACCTGCTGTACGGCATCCTGGCATTCTCGGCCGTGCTGCTTGTCATGCGTCTGGTGCGCAGGCTCGTTCTGAGGATGATCGGTGCACCGCGCAACCGAAGCTTTCCGGTGCGCCTGGGCTCGCTGATCTATGATATCGCCACGGCGGCGGCCGCGTTCGCCACCGCCATAGCAATCTTCAACTACTACAATGACTGGCTGCTCACAGGCTTCATGTTGATCTTGTTCATCGCCATTGGCTGGTTCATTCTGAAATCCCTCCCGGCCCTGTTTGAACAGATCACGCTGCTGCTCAACTTGGGGGCCGTGCAGGAGGGCGAGCGTGTGGTCTTCAGCGGCATTCCCTGGCGGGTGAACAAGCTGGACCTTTATTCCACCCTTGAGAACCCGTCCTTGCGCGGTGGCTTTTTCACCGTTCCGGTGCGTGAGCTAAGGGGGCAGCACTCGCGGCCAATGGATGAGAAGGAGAAATGGTTCCCGTGCGAGGAGGGCGACTGGGTGGTTCTGGACTCAGGGCTCTGGGCTGAAGTGATCCTGCAAAGCCCTGAAGCGGTGCACCTGCGCGAAGAGGGCGGCGCAATCTCGCATTTCACCACCCAGGCTTTCCTAGAGCAGAACCCGAAAAACGTTTCGCTCGGCTATCGCTCAACCATCGAGTTCGGTATCGATTATTCTCATCAGGCCGCCGCCGCATCCGGCGAGATCTCCCGTGTGATGCGTGATCATGTGGACCGGGAAATCCGTTCTCTGGTGGAGTCCGACAAGCTGCTCGCCACAATTGTAACGCTTTTTCGCGCGGGCTCTTCGTCTCTGGATTATGAAATCGAGGTGGATGTGGCCCCCGGCACCGGCCACCTTTACGATCCGATCGCCCACGCCATGGCGAGAATTGCGGTCGAATGCTGCACTGAAAATGGCTGGACCATTCCGTTCCCGCAGCTCACGGTCCACCGGAAATAGCCTTTCTGTCCTCTTAACCATCTGAATTTTATGGGATTTTTCGACCGGCCCTTAGGGTGGCTGGTCGGAGTGGCAGGATTTGAACCTGCGACCCCCTCGTCCCGAACGAGGTGCGCTACCAGGCTGCGCTACACTCCGCCAAAGGCGATGGGTTATAACGCCGTGCACTCTCGCCCGCAAGCGGTGAAAAGTGCAAATTCGATGATTGAAGTCGCGCGCACAAGAGACTATGTTCCGGCGCGACTCACGGAGTT
>JBCDDQ010000266.1:0-6912 GCA_039180225.1 Pseudomonadota bacterium | reverse complement strand
CTGGCCAATGACAACGATCCGTTTAACCGCTGGGAAGCCGGGCAAACCTCCATGAAGAGCTGGCTGATGAGCCTCGTGGACCAGGCACGGGCGGGTCAGGCGCTCACCCAAAATGCGGATCTGACCGAAGCTCTGCGCAAAGTCGTCACCGACGACAGCCTCGAGGATGCCTTCAAGGTGAAGCTGATGTCTCTGCCGGGAGAATCCGGCATTGCAAACCACATCGGCCGCAACATCGATCCCGGCGCGATCCACAAAGCCCATAGGCATGCAAAGAGCACCTTGGGGGAAAGCCTCAAGGCTGAACTCGAAGCGGTTTATGAAGCCTGCAGCAGCAACGGCCCCTATTCCCCTGATGCTGAAAGCGCCGGCCGACGCGCTCTGCGCAACGGTGCTCTCGACTATCTTGTGCACGGTGCGCCTTCGCAAGGCATTGACCTGGCAAGCTCGCAGGCCGCAAAGAGCACCAGCTTGAACGACACCATGGCGGCCCTGCTCTGCCTTGCGCCTATCGGAGGGGAGGCCTGCAACCGAGCGCTTGAGACCTTCTACGAGCAGCATAAGAACGACCACTTGCTTGTGGACAAATGGCTGATGCTAAACGCCCTTTCAACTCAGGAGAGCGCCCTTGAGGATATCAGCGCTCTCACCAAGCATGCAGCTTTCTCACTCACCCGTCCCAACAAGGTGCGCGCCCTGATTGGCACCTTCGCCATGATGAACCCGGTGAAGTTCAACGACCCGTCCGGGGCTGGTTATGGCTTGGTGGCCGACATCATCGTCAAAATCGATGAAATCAATCCTCAAGTCTCCGCCAGACTGTCTTCTTGCTTCAAAAGCTGGCGCATGTTGGAGGCCGGACGGCACGAAAAGGCAAAAACCGAACTTGAACGCATTGCCGCCCATGAGCCCTTATCTCGCGACCTGGGCGAGATGATTGCGCGAACTTTAAAAGGTTAACGTGTGTTAACTACGTTTTTCCATAAAATCGCCACCAAATACTAGCTTTGTACCTAGACAAATCACCTTGACTTTGAATCTATGGACCAAGCGATTCGCAGAGCGACTGGGGGAACAGGGATTTGGGCTCTGCTGGAGGGGTGAGGCAGTGGCAAAGGCGCAGCTAGGAGAACTGTTTTCAACGGACAGGTCGTTGAAACTGCAGTTTGCCGGCCAATTTCTCAGCAAATTCAATCTCAAAGAACGCACGCTGAGGCGCCTCATTACGGTGCTCATTTGCGTTTTTATTTTCTTCCTGGCCGGCGCCCTGCTGCTCAGGAGCGTCTCGAACTATTCAGAGAGCCTAGAGGAAGGCAAGCGCATCTCAGCGGTTCATGCCGACCTCATCGCGGCCAACTTGCGGCAGCAGTTGGCGCTGGATCTGCAACGCAACAGCACACCGCGCATTCTTTTGACGGAAGATCTGGAGCGGGCCATGGGGATAGACGCCACCAGCGCCGGCCGGGTCTATCTCGCCGTCAGCGCACAGGGCTATGTGAACGCCACCGCGCCCAACGACCCAAGCCTCAATGGCAAGCGGCTCACCTCGATCTTGGCCGCCGGGTTGGCGAGCGCGGAAACCAAATCCTGGCGCGAGTTGGTGGCGACACCACTCGTGGACGGCACGCTGGTCTTTGTGACCAAACGCCAGCTCTCCCCCCACCCGGGCACGCTGATCTTGATCCAGCAAAAAGATGATGTGCTCGCCGCCTGGTGGTTCAGGGCCAATGGTTATGGCTCCTTGTTCATCACCACAAGTTTTGTTCTGCTGCTCATCGGCGCCGCCTTCCATTGGCAGTCTTCGCGGGCCGACGATGCGGACCGCACTTTGGAAATTGCCACCCGGCGCCTGGACAAGGCATTGGACCGGGGCAAGTGCGGCCTGTGGGATTGGGACATCGCAAGAGGCCACATCTTCTGGTCGAAATCCATGTACGACATGCTGGGTCTTGAACCGGCAGGCGAGCTGCTCTCCTATGGTGAGGTCTCAGAATTGCTTCACCCTGATGACGCAAGCATGGACAAGCTGGTGGACCGCATGTTGCGCTTTGGCGACAAGCAGGTGGATCAGGAATTCCGCATGCGCCACAAGGACGGCCATTGGGTCTGGCTGCGCGCCCGAGCCGAACTGGCTCAAGAGGGCGGCGAAGAAACCCCGCACTTTGTGGGCATTGCCATCGACATCACCGAACAGAAACACGCAGCCAAGCTGAACCAGGAAGCCGAGCTGCGTCTGCGTGACGCGATTGAGAACATCTCAGAGGCGTTTGTTCTGTGGGACGCAGACAACCGCTTGGTGATGTGCAACAGCATCTACCAGCAGTTCCACAATTTGCCGGCCAGTGTTTGCGTGCCGGGAACCGCTTATGACGAGGTGCAAAAGGCTTCAAAAGAGCCGATCGTGCGCGAGCGGATCCCCAAAGATCCGAATGATTCCCACACCGGCAGCACATTCGAAGCCCAGCTGGACGATGGCCGCTGGCTCCACATCTCCGAGCGCCGCACCAAGGATGGCGGCTTTGTCTCGGTGGGCACGGACGTCACGCCCATCAAACGGCATGAAGAACAGCTGCTGGATTCTGAGCGTGAACTCATGGACACGGTGCGAGATCTTGAGAAGACGCGCATGGAACAGGAAGCCCAGAAGCAGCGGCTCGCCGAACTGGCAGACAACTACCAGGAACAAAAGACCCGGGCCGAAGCGGCCAACCGCTCAAAATCAGAATTCCTGGCCAATATGAGCCACGAGCTACGCACCCCGCTCAACGCAATCATTGGCTTCTCCGAGGTCATGGTCTCAGAGCTGTTGGGGCCCATCGGCACCAAAAAGTACATGGAATACGCCAATGATATTCATGGGTCCGGTCAATATCTGCTCGAGGTAATCTCAGACATCTTGGACATGTCCAAGATCGAAGCCGGCCGGATCCAGCTGGAACCCAAAGCTTGCGGTTTCGACACGGTGATCGATCATGCCCTGCGCATTGTTGAACCCAAGGCGAAAGATCAAACGATCAAGATTATCCGCCAGGTGGAGCCGGACATCTCACTGCTTGCCGATGAGCGGGCATTGAAGCAGGTTCTCATCAATATTCTGACCAATGCGATAAAGTTCACTCCTGAAGGCGGAGACGTCCGTGTGGTGGCCTCCAACACCGGCGGGCGGCTGGACATCAAAATTGTCGATACCGGGATCGGTATCCCCGCCCGCGACATTGAGAAACTGGGTCGTCCATTTGAGCAGGTGGAAAACCAGTTCACCAAATCCCACAGCGGATCAGGCCTTGGCCTTGCCATCTCACGGTCTCTGGTGGAACTCCACGGCGGTCATTTGAAGATCTTCAGCATGGAAAATCATGGCACCACGGTGCACATCAACATGCCGCTCAGCACACCTGACATGCATATGGCCCCGGCCGCTCAAGAGATCAACGAGATCGCCGTTTGATCGCGCCGTCAGCCTCTGTGACGTTTGCTCCACTTCTCCATCTTCTCCACCCGCCGCAAAATTTTAGCCCCCAGGATCTTGCGCTCATCGGGTGTGAGCGCATCAATGAATTTGAGCAGGAGCTCTTGCCGACTGGCGCCGTGGCCATCATGCGCCATGCGCAGGGCCTTAACGGCAGCGTTTAGCCGAGCCTGATCAAACTGAGGGGCAGAGAGCGTGTTTGCCAGTTCTTTAAGCGGGCGAACAAACGCGTCACGTTGGCCACGCAGGGCTTTGCGGGCATCTTTAAACTGCGTGCGCAGCTTGTCGCGCCGCTCAGACGGCAATTGACGCAAGAACGAATGGAACCCCAGGGCATGCATGGCAAACCCGGCCGGACCATGTTTGTGGACCATCCAGGCCCGTGCGCCCACTGCGCCTATACCCACCACATTGAGCATCAAGGACAGCACCAGAACGATCTTCATCCATCGCGGCGCCTTGCGGCGTGGCTCCACGGCAGGACCTTCGGTGTTTTCAGCACTCATTGCAGATCTCCTTCGGCGAGCGTGAAGGACTCAAGGCCGATCAGGGAATCCCCAACTGTATCCTGACCCACACTCGCCAACGTAATTGTGCCGGTGTTCGGAACATACGACGCCGTCAGATCACTGAGGCCTGCCAGCACACCGACCATGAGCGAGGCCGCCATGGCAATGCCCACCGGCACCGCCTGGCGCAGATCAATCCAGCTGTGCGGCCCGGACCGTTTCGCCCGGGCGGCCTGAAAGTCCACCACCGGAGCGCTGGGCACCGCCGCCACCTTTGCAAGCATCCGGTCCACGGCTCCGTCGGGCACCTTAGCCTCCGGTAAGAGGTTCAACACAGCATCCATTTGCCGGGCTTCCTGCGTCAATGCGTCGATCGCCGAGCTGTGGGCTGCCGCGATGGCCTGAAGCTGCTCTCGTTCATCTTCCGGCCAGTTGTCAGGGTTTGCTCCGTAAGCACCGAGCACATCCTTCAATCGTTCAAGTTCAGTTGCCTTGGTCATATTGTCTTCCAGCTCCCCTCTCCGTTTTGCCCGCCCTGAGCAAAGTCTTCCAGCAGTCCCTGCCACTGCTCGCTTAAAGCCGCTTTGAGCGCCCGGCGCGCCCGAGCCAACAGGGACTCAAGGGCATCCACGCTCACCTCCAGAAGATCCGCCGCTTCCTTATTGGGAAGTCCTTCATAATAGGTGAGCACCAGCGCCAGGCGTTGCCGCTCGGGCAACCCGTCTATGGCCCGCTGCACAGCATCGGCTGCCTCATCGGCCTGCATCGCTTCATCCGCCGCCACGGCCGGATCCACCTGATCAGGCAGATCATCAGATACATCCGGCTTCTTCTTACGCAACCGGTCAATGGCTCCGTTGGTGGCCACTCGCGCGCTCCATGCCTTTAGATTGGCCTCGGCCCTGAGCTCCGGGGGATCGCCCCAGATCTTCATGAACACATCCTGCGCCACATCTTCAGCTTCCTGTTCATGGCGCAGCACCCGAAGCGCAGCCCGATACACCGTGGGAAACAGTTCGCTCACAAGCACGCCAAACGCCTGCTGGTCCCCAGCCCTCACCTGCTGAAGCAGAGTGAGGTGGGAGACCTGGCTTGCCGATGCAGCGGCGGTTGCGACCGCCGCCGCGCTCTTCAGCGGTTGTTCCATACTGCCCCGCGGCCCGTGCTTCAGCCCTTGGCCGCTTAGTTTTCCTGATCAAAGAACTTGCGCATATGCGCGCGCATTGCATCGCGGAAAGCGCCCATTTCTTCACTGCTCACTTCGCCATTCTTATCAGTATCCATGCGGATAAAGAACTTGTCCACCTGACCGCCGATTTCAGCTTTTGTCATGATACCGTCAGAATTGCCATCGAACCGGTCGAACATGAAGCCCACACGCTTGGCGACGCGTTTGCGCACGTGTTCGCTGACCTCTTCTTTGGTCACCTGGCCATCGGAATTGGCGTCCACCCGGTCAAAACGCTTGGTGATGCGGGGCATGATTTCCGCCCTGGTCACCTTGCCATCGCCATTGGCGTCCATGTGGCGCATCATCATCCCGCCGCCCCATTGCTTGAACGCTGCATTGGCGCTGAGGGCCACGCCCGAAACCGCGGCAATTGCAACGGCGGCAATAACAATCTTCTTTGTTTTCTTCTGCATGATTTCACCTGTTCTTCAGTGTTGTGAACCGTGCACAGTCTTTCCTGTGCTCTCATGCATTCAAGACGCAAGGGAGGCGCAAAACCCGTCGCGTTGGATCAATCTTTTTGGTCGTCGGGCGTCACCTGACCGATCACGCGGTCGAAGATCGCCCGCACACCACCGGCCATATCCGCCAGCTTGGCGTCGAGGCGCGCCATGTCGGGTTCGCCCGCCGCGGAAACCAGAAGGCCATGCAGATCATCGGCCGGGGTCTCAACATCAAACGTTCCCGTTACGCAAAGACGAAGGATCTGCGTCAGCGTTTGGTAAAGCTCATAAGCGGCTTCCAGCTCGCCTTGGTCTGCCGGCGAAAGCAGCCCATGCTCCTGCAGAGCCTGTAGCGCCTCGCCGGCATTCTGACGCAGGATGCCTGGATGCTCCCAGCCGTGCTTGAGTTGAAGATACTGGGCCGTAAACTCCACATCCACCAAGCCGCCCGGCTTCAGCTTCAAATCCCAGGCGTCTCCCTTATGGAGCTCATCAATCATGCGCTGACGCATGGCAAGCACATCCTTGGTGAGATCTTCCGGATCCGGCTTCTTGGTCAGAACCCGGATCATCTCTTCAGAGCAGGCCGCTGCAAGGTCTTCATCCCCGGCCACGACCCGCGCCCGGCTGAGCGCCATGCGTTCCCACGTCCAGGCGGAGCTTTCATGATAGGTCTTGAACGCTTCAAGGCTCACCGAGATCGGTCCCTTGTTGCCCGATGGGCGAAGGCGCATATCCACCTCATAAAGCAGCCCCTCAGAAGTGGGCACAGACAGCGCCGCAATGAGCCTCTGGGTCATGCGGCCGTAATATTGCGCAGCGCCCAGTTGCTTGGGTCCCGGTGACATGGCGCTGGGGTCGTCCACATCGTAGACCGTCATAAGATCAAGATCAGACGTCGCCGTCATTTCCGCACCGCCCAGCTTACCCATGGCAATGACGATGAACCGGCCACCGGGCATCTCGCCATACTTCTCCGCCGCCTCCGCGCGCACGGCGTCCAACAGCCTGCCGATCAGAGTGTCGGCCAGATCAGAGTAGGCCTTGCCCACCTGGCTTCGGCTCGCCGTGGCGCTGATAAACCGGACGCCAATGCGGAACATCTGCTCCTGGCCGATGGCGCGGCCCCGGTCCAGCACGTCTTCCAAGATCTCCGCTGGTGCCAGAGCCTCGTCAACCAGGGCCTCCAATTCTTCCCGGTCGGGCAGATCCTCAAAAAACCCCGGATCCAGCATGGCATCCAAGGTGCGCGGGCGCTTG
>JBCDDQ010000265.1:0-6924 GCA_039180225.1 Pseudomonadota bacterium | reverse complement strand
TATCTGCGCTCTATCGATGAGCACACACCTCTTGATTTTCATGACCTTGACGATTTTGACCGTTCAAAAGCGTGGACGCTTCGACCAGGTGTGAAAGGCCGCACCGTTGGCCAGGATGGCATCGGTGATGAGGACTTCTGAGCGTGCTTGACCCCTCTATTGCGCGTTTGGGAGAGGTTCAATTTTGATGCGTTCAATCACGGGGATGCGTGCCTGCAGGCCCGGTCCGACCTTGCGGTGGATCTCAGAGCCACGGAATATCAGCGCCTGACTGCCATCAGGCACGTTAAAGATCGAAAAGAAGCCGCCTAGAATCAGCGCAAATGCAAGAGCCAGTGATGCAAGTGTACGCACTTTAAGTCCCCTTTTTTCCTGGGATTGCTATTTTTACTGTACGAAAGAGTCGTAAAAATTCTGCGGTCCACGCGCCTCAGCGAACCCTTGAGCCCCAATGTCCTTTATCCAAACCTCCCTGCTCGTCGCCGCCTTGGCCCTCTTGGCTGAACGCAGGATCGGGTATGCGGACTGGCTGGTGCCCCGCTTTGGCCATCCGGTTGTGTGGATCGGCAACCTGATCTCCCGGCTTGAGACCAAACTGAACCGCAAAGAGCTGACCGATGACCAAAAGCGCACCAGGGGTGTGATTATGCTCTTGTGCGTGCTCGCGGCGGTCGGGCTTGTGGCTGTGGGGCTCATGATGGCGCTGCGCCTGCTCACCTATGGCTGGGTTTTGGAGGCGCTGATCGCCACCAGCCTTTTGTGTCAGAAGGAGCTGGGAGAGCGGGTGGAACAGGTGGCAGATGATCTGGACCAGAGCCTGGAGGCCGGACGGGAGGCGGTGAGCCATCTTGTGGGGCGCGATACCCAACAGCTGGATGAAACGGGTGTCAGCAAGGCGGCCATTGAAAGCCTGGCTGAGAACTCATCGGACGGCATCATTGCGCCGGCCTTTTGGATGGTGTTCGGCGGGCTTGCCGGCGCGGCGCTCTACAAGGCCATCAACACAGCCGACAGCATGGTGGGCTATCGCAACGCGCGCTACGGCGCCTTCGGCTGGGCCTCAGCCAAGCTGGATGATCTGGCGAACCTGATCCCTGCCCGCCTGACCGGTTTGCTGCTCAGCCTCGTGATGTTCACCGTGAGCCCCAGGCGAGCCGGAAATGCCCTCAGCGCCATGTGGCGCGATGCGCCCAAGCATGCATCGCCCAATGCCGGCTGGCCGGAAGCAGCCATGGCAGGCGCGCTGGACATTTCGCTCGGGGGGCCGCGTGACTATGGGGGCGTGGCAGCTGATCTGCCCCATATGGGCGATGGCGGCAAAGAGATCACCAGCAAAACCGTGCGCCAGGCGCTGCAGCTCTATTACCTCATGTTGAGTGCGTTCGTGGTGCTTATCGGGGTGCCGGCGGCCATCTGGATCTTCATTTAAGGGTGAGCGGAAGCCCCGCCGATACCAGCACCACGTGGTTTGCGGCCGCAGCAACGCTCTGATTGAGGATGCCGGCTTCATCCCGGAAGCGCCGCGCCAGGGCGTTTTCGGGCACGATGCCCAGCCCCACCTCGTTGGACACAAGAACGAGCCTTGCTTCACACGCCGCGATGGCCTCAAGCAGCCGGCCCGTGTGGTCCGCCACATTGTGCTCGCCCAAGATCAGGTTGGTGAGCCACAGGGTCAGGCAATCCACCAGCAGGAAATGACCGGGCCGACCTGCCTCGGCGATTGTGTCGGTAAGCGCGATCGGCGCTTCGATCGTCTGCCAGGCCTCCCCACGCCGGGCCACATGGGCGGCGATGCGGCTTGTCATTTCGCCATCATAGGCCTCAGCCGTCGCGATATAGACCAGCGGACCGGCATGGCCGGCGGCCAGGCCTTCTGCATAGGTGCTTTTGCCGGACCTAGCGCCGCCAAGAACGAGAGTGGAGCTTGCGTCTGTCATAACCCGCACCATAGATCATTGCGCGGGCCCGGCGGCAAGGGCGTTCAGGCAAAATTAACCATGCCAGCTAACCTGCAGTTCATCATGCTGGCTCAAACTCCAGGCTCAGGGGGTGGTTCTGTGGGGTTGAGGTTTAAATGCGCGTATCTGCTGGTTTTGTTGGTGTGACCTTGTGCTGTGTTTCCACCCTTGTCTGCGCCCATGGCGCCAAGCCCTATCTGGGTCTTAAAGGCCAGCTCTATTTCGAAGATGAACCCAACCCGTCGGTGCGCCAGGTAACCGTGCCGCGGCACGTACCGTCGAAATATGTGGCCCGCACACCGCTCGACTTTTCCTACCCGGAAAGCGCTGCATCGGCAGGCCTTTCCCACGAGGCCGGCACCGATGCGCCCTCAAGCGGTGAGCACGGCTGGAACCTTGAGCTGGGGGATGGGGCCAAGCTGAAATTCGACTATGATGAGGACACCAGACTGAGCCTTGGCATGGGGATGTGGAAGGTGAAGGTGGGCGTCTCCAAATCGTTCGGCGGCCCGAGCGGTGAGGAGAAAAGTGCAAAGCCGAGGCCGGAGCGCCTCACCAGCGCCGCGGGCATGGGCCGCATCGAGACAGCATCCTCATATTAAGAAGCCGCATCCTTCCGAGGGCACCAGAATGCGCTGGTAATAGACCGGCTTGTGGGCCGTGGTGATGGCCCGGGCATGGATCTCCAACACCTCCAGGCCGCGCGCCAGGCCAAACGCCTCGGCCGAGACGGCATCGACCACGCCCGTTTGAACCACATGACTGGCATCCGCCGCGGCCATGGCGAAGCGCTCTTCCAGATAGGGGCGGATATTGACCATATCCAGTTCTTCAGGATCCACCGTCTCCAGACCTGGCACCGCCTTGGCATTCAGGAACATCTCAGCGCCCACCAGTGTTCCGTCCTGCAATGTGACCTGGCGTCGGATGCGCACATAGTCCAGCGCGCCGCCCAGGAAATCCGTCCACTCGCCAGCCTCGCTTACCCGGTCGATCGACAGCCGTTCTTTGGAGATGCGCAAGGGATGGCTGGTGCGCTTGTCCACAAAACGGAAGTGCCAAATGTCCCGCCCCAGGGGCTCAGCGGAGGCCACCCGGGTGCCGTCTCCGCGCCGGCGCACGATTGCGCCCATCTGCTGAAGCTGGCGCAGGGCCGCCTGAACCGTGCCCAGGCTCACGCCCAAAATCTCCGTGAGCCAGACCTCCGGCGGCAGGTAGTCCCCGGGTTTCAGGACACCCTTGCGGATCGCCGCAGCGATGGCGAGGCGCGCCGCACTGCGCTTTGTGCGCCGTGGACTGAGGCTCGCCTCTTTCATGGCCGTGGCCAAAGCATCGGCAACGGATGCTTGCTGCGGATCTGGTTTGCGGTTGGCTGGCGTGCTCATGCGTTCTCTTTCGGTGTGCGCCGGAAAGCGCGCAGCAGCACAAACACGGTGAGCGCCAGGAACACAAGGGCAATCGGGCTGCCCAACAGGGCCGACAGATCGGACTTGTGCAGCAGCAGAGACTGGCGCAGTGACGTTTCCAGCATTCCGCCCAGCAGAAATCCGATCACCAAGCACACCACGGGAAAGCCCGTGCGGCGCATGGCGAGCCCCACGCCGGCAAAGGCCAGCATGACGCCCACATCAAAGAGCGACTGGCCGGGCAGATAGACCCCCACGATGCACAAGATCAGCACCGGGGGCAGGATCACCGACTTGGGCGTCTTGGCCACCAGGCTCCAAAGGGGAATGCCGAGCTTGCCGATCACCAGATGGACCCCGTTGGCCATCAGCATGGAGGCAAAGAGGGCATAGATCAGCTCGCCATGCATGGTCATCATGAACGGCCCGGGCACAATGCCGTGGATGATGAAGGCCCCGATCAAAAGAGCCGCAGCGATGTTGCCCGGTACACCCAACGCAATGGTGGGCACCAGATTGGCGCCCACAACGGCGCTATTGGCCGCCTCGGTGGCGATGATGCCCTGGGGATTGCCCTTGCCGAAGCTCTGAGGTTCCGCCGAAGCGCGCTTGGCCGCCCCGTAGCTCAAAAATGCGGCCAGGGTGACGCCCAGGCCCGGCAGCATACCCACGCCTGAACCAATGAGCGCGGAGCGTCCAATGGTTTTCCAATGGGAGAAGAACTCACCGACTGTGAGGGCCGTTGGGCCGTGTTGTCCAGACTGGCCGGCCTCTGCGGACGCGCTTTGCTGGCGCCTTAAGTCAAACATCTGCTCGATCACCGAGGCGAGAGCCAAACAACCGATCGCCACAGCGGAGATGGAGAGGCCGTCATAGAGGTTCACCTGGTCAAACGTCATGCGTTGGGTGCTGTCGACCGGATCCAGGCCAATGGTGGACAGGAACACGCCGCCGAAAATCGCGATAAGGCCCTTGGTCGGAGACGCGCTGGAAATGCCAGCCAGAAGCGAGAAGGCGAAAATCAGGATGGCGGTGTATTCCAGCGGGCCGAACTGCAAGGCCACCGCCGCGAACGGGACCACAAGGATGATGAGCAGCACATCGGAAATCATATCGCCCGTCACCGAAGAGTAGAGCGCGTACTTCATGGCGCGCTTGGCCTCGCCGCGCTGGGTCATGGGATAGCCGTCAAAGGCGGATGCCGCCGCCTCAGGGGTGCCGGGGGAATTCAGCAGAATGGCGGGGATGGCCCCGCCGGAGGTGCCGCCTTTGTTCACCCCCACCAAGAAGGCAATGGCCGGGAGCGGCGACATGTAGAACGTGATGGGGATGAGTATGGCAAGCGCCGTGACCGAGCCCAGGCCCGGGATGGCCCCGATGAGGATGCCGAGCGTGATGCCTGCGGCAATGAACGCCAGATTGACCAGGGTGAACGCGGCCTCAAAGCCGGCAAGCAGGCTTTCGATCATGGCAGGTCCACGGTGAAAATCACCCAAGCGGCACCCTCCACCGCGAGGGGGAAGACAATGGCCATAGCCGCAATCAGCCACCAGGTGCGGTTGCCGGAGAACAGCATCGCCCCGGCAATCACCACGGGCGCCATGACGAGGAATCCCAGCGCGGAGAGTGCCAGCATGATCGCCACGCCCAGGGCGCTCCATGCGGCGATTTCTATGATGACCTGGCGGCCTCCGCCGCCGGAGGGCGCCTGGCGCCAGCGCCGGGCCAGCAGCACCAGGGAGAACAGCAAGACGGTCCCGGCGGCAAGGTTGGGGAAGAAACCCGGCGCCACGTCGAACTGACTGTCGGCCGGCTGGGTGTGGTTGGGGATCAACCACAGGAGCGCAAAAAGCGACAGGGCCGCCAGACACAGTCCGGCGGCCATGTCGACGCCGCGCCCGCCGGGCGCGGCAACGTCAGCGTCTTCGTGATCGCTCACTTGGTTTTTTCGATGACCTGCTTCAGACCTTCCGTGGTTTTGGCAATGTCGGCCGTCAGATCCTTGGAGCCCACGAACTTGACCGGGAACTTCAGCTTGGTGGTCACCAGATCGCCGAAGGCTTTATCCTTGGTGGCCGCTTCCATGGCGCTTTCCAGCTTGCTCACCACCGCATCGGGCGTGCCTTTGGGCACCACGATCACCGCCTGGCTGGGCATGGAAACACCATACTTCTCATTGACCGACGGCACGTCCGGGGAGCCCAAAAGGCGGCCGGCATTCATGGAGGCCAGCACCTTCATCTTGTCGCCATACCGGTTGTGGATGCCGCCGGACCAGGCAAAGTCAATCTTGCCACCCAACAGGAACGGCACCATCTCGCCCCCGCCTTTTGTGGGGATGCCGGTCCACTGCACCCCTTCCTGGCCACCAATGAAGTTGATGTAAGAGCGCGACATGGCGCTTTGATCGGCGAAGTTCAAAGTGCTCTTCTTGGCATGCTCAATGAGCTCTTCCATGGTGTTGAAGGGCGCATCGGCCTTGGCCACGATGGCCTGCTGGTATTCGGTGATCTGACCCACATAGATGAAGCTGTCCAGATCATAGGAGACTTTCTGGGTGAGCGGCGGCCACAGGAGCGAGGTGGAGGCGGCGAACAACAGGGTGTAGCCATCCGGCGCAGCAGCAGCCACTTCAGAGGCGCCCACTGCACCACCGGCGCCGGGCCGCGTCTTCACCACCACATTGGCCCCAAGCTCTTTGGCAAGCGCCTTGGAATAAACCCGCGCCATGGTTTCGGTGGAACCGCCGGCTTTATAGGGAATGACGAGCGTTACGGGCTTCTCAGGATAGTCAGCCTTTGCGGCCTCAACCCCAGTGAGCAGCGCGGCCGCGGCAATTGCGGCAGATAAAACGGCGCGACGGTGCAGTTTGGTCATAGTGCTCTCCTTGTCAGTCCTTACGTTATTGTTGCATGATTGGTTAAAACTACATAGTTTTAGCAAACCTGTCCATAGCGTGAAGGATTGACCCCGGTGACCCCAGAAACCTGGCACGGCCCCATTGCCCGCGATCTCGTGGGCGACAATGCACCTTCTGTCCGCTCCGGCGACGATCCGGCGCTTTATGGCTCGGCGGTGATTGAGCCCCTGGCGCCCGCGGAAGTGAGAAGTCACCGCACACTCGTTCTGCGGTATACGGCCGGCAAGCTCGGGCTTGACGATACGGGCGCCATCCGGGTGGCCTTTCGCATGGTTACCGATGCGGGCAAACCGCAAACCGACGATCCCACAAAGGCCGGGTACGTCTCGGCCACCTGCACCGGCGGCGGGCGCATTGTGCTCAGCATCGGTCCCCACGGGCAAAGACCCTGGAACCGCACGGTGACGGCGCAGCTGCGCGGCGGATATCTCTCAGAAGGTGACACCATCACCATCGTCTTCGGCGACACCAGTCAGGGTTCGCCCGGCCTGCTGATGCAAACCTTTGCCGAAGGGGGCTATGAGCTGCGCGTCTCCACCGATGTGCAGGCCACCGGCAACTTCCTGCCTTTGGATCAGCAGTTCTCGCTGGCGGTGGTGGCTGGCAAAGCGGCCGTGTGGAAAGCGGTTCTGCCCACGCT
>JBCDDQ010000264.1:0-6931 GCA_039180225.1 Pseudomonadota bacterium | reverse complement strand
CAGCACATCCATATCCACATTGGCCAGCCGGGTTATGTATAGACAAGATACACTGTGCTTGTGCTTACCCAGGCGCGCTAGCTGATCCTCATAGGCCTTGAACCCCGGCATGATATAGATGCTCATGGACGCTTTGCGCGGGGAGAAGCCGGTGAGGGGCCAGAGGCCTTCACGCCCTGAGCCCGTCTTATAGTAGTACTCTCCATACCCCACGATGCTGGGGCCCCAGAGCACCGGTGTCATGCCGGTGATGGCGTTCATCCGCTCAAGCAGCACCAGCCCGTCCTCGCGCCGGCGGGCCGGCTCTACCGCGTTGAGGAAGCCGAGCACATCTGCGGTGCTGGGTTTGGTTTTGTTGTCCGACATTAGGAGCAGAGGTTCCGATTTGCGTTAGCAAGTTTAGCTGGCCGGCCGCTGGTTTTCCAGGTGGTCCTCAATGCTGCTCGGAGTTTCGGGCGAGCGGCTGTCGGCGTAATCGCCAGACCAGCGCGGGCATGACGGCCGAGAGAACCGCGTCCTTGCGAACGCGAGGACCTTCTGAGCCAAGGGAAAGATCGAGCTATGGGCCCTCGCGTTCGCAAGGGCGCGGAGGGGGCTCGCTGCTGTCAATCCAGGTCAGCCCGCGCGGAGCGGAGCGAGCACGGATAAGCTGACCGCTCGAATAACTTCCGAGGGGTGTGCAGACTGTGTTGTCCGGCCGTTCTTCTGCGGCCACAGAACACCCTTTCTCAAGGGTGTGAGTTTGATCAGGGTTTTTCGTGTTCTCTTTCAACCAGAAACCAGCCTGCACGACAGTGTCTTAACCGGGGTAAAACATCGTTACTTCAGCCACTTCTAGTGGTGGGGTGTAAGGCCACCAAAAGGGGTGCTAACCAGCCGAAGCTATCGCCGTTAGGCGCCTGAAGTCGGTCCTGAGAGCATAAAAGTAGCGTGAAGCGCTCTTTGAGACCTTCCAAAGCCATAGTGACCACCAGGTCCAAGCCGTTGGGGAAGTGACGCCCTACTTGGCAAGGCACCGTCACCCGTCCTCCACCTCCTGGTACCACCATGGTTGATGCCCTCGGATGAGGAAGGGTGTGGAACGTATAGAGAACATGCCTAACCACGTCAAGGACTATTTTCAAGAAAATAAACACACTTTTGGTGGCAGTGGTGCTTCACAACGACCATGGTCATCCCCGCGCAAGCGGAGACCTAGAGCCGCCCGCTCAAGGTTTAGCGGCCCGGGGTCCCGGATATCTTGCTGGCGCAAGATTCCGGGATGACGGTGTTAGGCGTCAACTACTCGTCGAGCCAGGCAAATTCCGGCCACTCATAGCCGCCGGTATTGCCGATCGGGTGCTTGACCAGGCCCTTCACGCTCTTGGAGATGCCGTCCAGATAGTTGTTGTGGCTCGGGATCACCCAGCCGCCTTCATTGTGGACAAGGGTCTGCATCTCGCAGAACATCTCCTTGCGCTTGGCCGGATCGGTCTCGCCTGCCGAGACTTTAAGCAGCTCGCCCATGCGCGGATTGTTCCAGCGTGTGTCGTTCCACGGGGCATCCGGGGCGAACGCCACCGACAGCATGGCGTGTGCCGTCGGCCGCATCAGCCACGTCACCACATTCAGAGGCTTCTTCAACCAGATCGCACCCCAATAGCCATCGTTCGGCACCTTCTTGAGCTGCAGGTTGAAGCCGATCTTGGCGGCCTCACGCTGGATCAGGAGGCAGGTTTCCTCCATGCCCACATTCACCGGCGCCACATAAAGCTCAGCCGAGGTGATGCCGGCCTTCTTGAAGTGGAACTTGGCTTTGTCCGGATCATAGGCCCGAACCGCCAGGTCCTGGCAGTGCTCCGGATAGGCGGTGCTGATCGGGTGGTCGTTGCCCACCGAGCCATGGCCTTTCAGGATGTTCTTCACGATCCGCTCGCGGCGCGGCAGGTGCTTCATGCCAAGCACGAAGTCATCATTGTTGCCCGGCGCCTTGTCCTTCATGCAGCAGATGCCGTTCCACTGGTTGGACGGTGTGGACAGAAGATCTGCCTTGTCGCTCGCGTCAAGCTGGGGAATGGTTTTCGGGTCAACCGTCACCACCATGTGCACATCACCGCTCAAGATCGCGTTGAGCCGTGCCGTAGGATCAGTGATCGCAAAGACTTCGACTTGGTCGATGTGAGGTACGTTGCCCCAATAGTCCTCATTGCGCACGTGAACGGACCGCACGCCCGGCTTGAACTCGGTCATTTTGAACGGGCCTGTGCCTATCGGATTGGCGAAGTCCGTTGTGCCGTCCTTCACGATCTTGAACTGATAGATGCCCATCAGCGCCGGGATGTCGGCGTTGGGGTATTTCAGCTTCACTTTGACCGTTTCGTTATCGACCTTCACCCAATCGTCCACTGAGGTGAGATACCCCTTGGCGTTGGATTTTGAGTCTTCGCCCAAATGGCGCTTCATGGAGTAAATCACGTCGTCTGCCGTCAGCGGGCTGCCGTCATGCCACTTCACGCCTTTGCGCAGACGGAACGTCCATTCCGTGGTGTCTTGGTTGGCCTCAAACTCCTCGGCCAATTCTGCTTCAGGCTCAAGGGTCGGGCTGAGGCGCAAAAGACCATTATAGTGCAGCCGGCCGCGCATATAATCGATGCCTGAGGTGAAAATGATGGGGTCCATCGTGTCGGACGGCCCGTGCAAGCTTGCCGCGTACCGCAAGGTGCCGCCCTTCTTGGGCGTTGCGGCAATGGCGTTGGATGCGCCGGTGGCAATCGCACCCGCAGAGGCGATGGTTGCACCGGAGGCCATCAGCCAGCCCATCACCTGACGGCGCGTGGCGCCTTGCTGGAACGCCAAGCGCACGGCGGCCTGGTCTGTGCCGTTGAGATCGTCGTAAGTCACTGTTGGATGTTCAGTATGAACACGTTTGCCAGTCATCATTTCCTCCCGAATTGGACTGCTCCCTACTTTCTCCGAAAGTATTGGTCGAAGACTATGACACAACTAGCAGGTGAGTCCATCGGAACGCTGGACAAACCTTCGTGTTTGTGTCGCTCCGACCCTTGACGCGGTGCGCCCATGGCCTTAATGTCCGCGCCGCTTATCTAAGGAGCAATGCGAACAGATGTTTAGGCTCGTGGTGGTATCGTGGCGCGCTTGGGCGTGATCTGAGGAGATCACGGCTCCCATAGCGCGCATCCAGGCCCCTCCGGGGCCTTTTTTGTTGGCGAAGCTGGCGAAATTTGCCAGAGGACATTTGAGAAGACCAAGGGAGCGGCAAAGGGCCGTTCGAGAGAGTGGAAAAGATGAGTGACGGTTTGACAGGCGCAGAAGTTGTCTTACGAGCCCTAAAGGATCAGGGTGTTGAACACATATTCGGCTACCCAGGCGGGGCCGTGCTGCCGATCTATGACGCGATTTTCCAGCAGAACGCCATTCAGCACGTGCTGGTGCGCCATGAACAAGGTGCAGTGCATGCGGCTGAAGGCTATGCCAGGTCCACCGGCAAGGTGGGCACGGTGCTCGTCACCTCCGGCCCCGGCGCCACCAACGCGGTGACCGGCCTCACGGACGCCATGATGGATTCCATCCCTGTGGTCTGCATCACCGGCCAGGTGGCCACCCACCTGATCGGCAATGATGCCTTCCAGGAATGCGACACGGTGGGCATCACGCGGCCCTGCACCAAGCACAACTATCTGGTGCGCGATCCCGATGATCTGGCCCGCATTCTGCACGAGGCCTACTACGTGGCCTCCAGCGGACGGCCGGGTCCGGTTGTGGTGGATATCCCTAAGGATGTGCAGTTTGCCATGGCCAAATATACCGGCCCTTCGAACGTCGCCCACAAGACGTACAAACCGCGTCTGAAGCCCGACCAGAATGCTGTGCGCGAGGCGGTGGACATTATCGCCAATGCCAAGCAGCCGATCCTTTACACAGGCGGCGGGGTGATCAATGCAGGGCCCGGTGCCTCCAAGTTGCTGCGCGAGTTCGCCAGGATGACCGGCTATCCGGTCACCTCCACCCTGATGGGGCTGGGCGCGTTCCCCGCATCCAACGATCAGTTCCTGGGGATGCTTGGCATGCACGGCACCTATGAGGCCAACCTTGCCATGTATAACTGCGATGTGATGGTGTGCATCGGCGCGCGCTTCGATGACCGGATCACCGGCAACACGGAGCTCTTTTCGCCCAACTCCACCAAGATCCACATCGATATCGATCCGTCCTCAATCAACAAGAACATCCAGGTCGATGTGCCGATCGTCGGCGACGTGGCCCATGTTCTGGAGGACATGATCCGGGTCTGGAAGGCCCGCCAGCCGGAGCTCGATGCCAAGGCGCTGAAGGCCTGGTGGGGGCAGCTGAATGAGTGGCGCGGGCGCAACTGCCTGAACTACACACCGCGCGACGATATCATCATGCCGCAATATGCCATCCAGAGGCTCTATGAGTTGACCAAGGACAGAGACACCTACATCACCACCGAAGTGGGTCAGCATCAGATGTGGGCGGCTCAGTATTACGGGTTTGAAGATCCCAACCGCTGGATGACGTCCGGCGGCCTCGGCACCATGGGCTATGGCCTGCCCGCCGCCGTGGGCGTTCAGATGGCCCATCCGGACAGCCTGGTGATCGATATTGCGGGCGAAGCCTCCGTGCTGATGACCATGCAGGAAATGTCCACGGCCGTGCAGTACCGCCTGCCCATCAAGATCTTCATCTTGAACAACGAGTATATGGGCATGGTGCGCCAGTGGCAGGAGTTGCTCCATGGCGGGCGCTATGCGGAGAGCTATTCCTCTGCGCTGCCCGACTTTGTGAAGATGGCTGACGCCTATGGCTGCAAGGGCATCCGGTGTTCGGATCCGGACAGCCTGGACGATGCCATCATGGAGATGATCACCTGTGATGAGCCGGTGCTGTTCGATTGCCTGGTCTCCAAGGAAGCCAACTGCTTCCCCATGATCCCGTCGGGCAAGGGTCATCATGAGATGTTGCTGGGCGATGAGCCCACCAATCTCGATGAAGTCATTACAGATGAAGGCAAGGTGCTGGTCTAAGACCGGTGCTTTGGCGAGGGAAGTGACATGTTGAAAAAAGTGGAAGCGATGGAAACCCATACCCTATCGGTGCTCGTGGACAACGAACCGGGCGTTCTCGCCAGGGTGGTGGGGCTGTTCTCCGGCCGGGGCTATAACATTGAGAGCCTCACCGTAACCGAAACCGAACATGCGGCACACGTGTCGCGCATCACGCTGGTGACCACCGGCACGCCCATGGTCATCGAACAGATCTCCGCCCAGCTCGACCGTCTGGTGCCCGTGCATTCGGTGGTGGACCTGACGGTGAGCGGAAACGGCGTTGAGCGCGAGCTGGCGCTGATCAAGGTGGCGGGCAAAGGCGATCAACGCGTCGAGGCGCTGCGGCTGGCCGAAGCCTTCCGCGCCCAGATCGTGGACGCGACCACGGAGAGCTTCGTCTTCGAGATCACCGGGCGCTCCAGCAAGATCGAGCAGTTCATCATGCTCATGGGGCCTTTGGGTCTGGTGGAGGTCTCGCGCACCGGCATCGCCGCCATCGCCCGCGGGGCTGAGGGGATGATCGACTAGGCGCTTAACTCACGTCATCCCGGAATTTTGCGTCAGCAAAATATCCGGGACCCAGGAGCCGCATGGCTCAGATCCAACCGCTCTGGGTCCCCGCTTTCGCGGGGATGACGAGGATAGAGAGTAGAACAAAGGACCCAATTCAAGCTTGTGTTTCACCCGGCGGGCTGTATTGTCGCCCGCGAATTTTCCAACCATTGAGGCGGGGCCTCCCCCCGCAAGGGCAGAACTCCAAGAGGGAAGAGAAAGAACTATGCGCGTTTATTACGACAGGGATGCAGATGTTAATCTGATCAAAGGCAAGAAAGTCGCCATCATCGGCTTCGGCAGCCAGGGCCATGCCCATGCGCTGAACCTGCACGACAGCGGCTGTAAAGACGTGGCTGTGGCGCTGCGCCCCGGTTCGGCCACCGCCAAGAAGGCCGAAGCGGCCGGCTTGCCGGTGATGACCGTTGCCGAGGCCGCCGCCTGGGCTGACGTGATGATGATGGCCACACCTGATGAGCTTCAGGCCGACATCTGGCGCGATGAGATTGCCCCCAACATCAAGGACGGTGCAGCCATCGCGTTTGCCCACGGTCTCAACGTGCACTTCAACCTGATTGAGCCGGGCTCCACCATCGACGTTCTGATGATCGCGCCGAAAGGCCCCGGCCACACGGTGCGCGGCGAATATCAACGCGGCGGCGGTGCCTTGCCTGATCGCTATCGACCAGGACGCATCGGGCAACGCCCACGACATCGCGCTGTCTTATGCCTGCGCCATCGGCGGCGGGCGCTCCGGCGTGATCGAGACCACCTTTAAGGAAGAATGCGAGACCGACCTGTTCGGCGAGCAGGTGGTGCTTTGCGGCGGTCTGGTGGAGCTCATCCGCGGCGGCTTTGAAACCCTGGTGGAAGCCGGCTATGCGCCGGAGATGGCTTATTTTGAGTGCCTGCACGAGGTGAAGCTGATCGTGGACCTGATCTACGAAGGCGGTATCGCCAACATGAACTACTCCATCTCCAACACGGCGGAATTCGGCGAGTACGCCTCCGGCCCGCGCATCGTGAACGAGGAGACGAAAGCGGAAATGCGCCGGGTCCTGAAAGACATCCAGACCGGTGCCTTCACCTCTGAATGGATCCGCGAGTGCAAGGCCGGTCAGCCCAAGTTCAAGGCCACCCGCCGCATGAACGATGCCCACCCGATCGAGGAAGTGGGCGAGCGTCTGCGTGGTCTGATGCCGTGGATCAAGGCCAACCAGCTGGTGGATAAGGAGAAGAACTGATCCGAAAGCTTCACATTCGTCCAGCTTTGGCGGCGGAGGCCGGCGCGCTTACGGAGCTCGCGCGGGCCT
>JBCDDQ010000263.1:0-6960 GCA_039180225.1 Pseudomonadota bacterium | reverse complement strand
TAAGATCCTTCTCCGCAGCTGCAAACCGTTTCAGCCCGGCATGCGCCGAGGCGCGGTCGCGCAAGGCCAACTCAAACTTGGGCTTAAGGGCAATGGCGGTGCTGAAATCCCGCACCGCCGCCTTATGCTGGCGCAACCGCAGATGAGCCAGGCCGCGCAGATAATGCGCGTCCAGATAGTCTGCGTTCAAGGCAACCGCCTTGTTGAAGTCAGGCAGCGCTTTGGCCGGTTTGTTCAGAGCTTGCAGGTAAACCTCACCCCGGCCGAAATGCGTCGCAGCGTCGTTCGGATCAAGCTTGAGCGCGGCCCCGAAGTCCGCAAGGGCTTCGGTGTATTTTCTGCTGCGCGAATAGGCGCGCGCCCGGTGCACCAGGGTGGCGGTCCGCGTGGCCCGGTTCGGCTTCAGGCCGAGTGCTTCGTCATAGTCTTTGATCGCATTCTGGTAGTCGCGGGTCCGGTAATAGGCCTGGCCACGCACAAAATGGATCGATGCGGTCTTCACCCCCGCCTCCAGCGCGCGGCCGCACGCGCTGATGGCCGCCTTTGGCGCCAAGCGCCGATTGCATGCGCGCGCCAGGGTGGCCGTTTTGCGCGTCTCCACGCGCGCGCTCTTCTGCTTTTTCTTTCTGCTGCGAACCAACGAGCCTGAAGACAGATCGCGCCTATGGGCACTGCCGGTTTTGTCGCGTTTGGCGATGCGTTGGCGCACGATAGAGAGCATGCCGTCATCGCGCTTTTTGGCCGTTTTGGGCGGGGTCTTCTTGGCGGCTCGCGCTGGCGCAGCAGGCACGCTGGCGCGCTCTGCCTCAGGCATGGCCGCCAGGGCCTCATCGCGTAAGAGCCGCGCTTTGGTGTAACCCGGCACGATCTTCAGCGCGGCATCATAATCTTCAATGGCACGCCGGAACCGGCCAAGCCTGAAGTACGCCCTGCCACGCCGCCAGAACGCATGGACGGAACGTGGCTTCAGACGGAGCGCCTGATCATAGTCTTTGATCGCTCGCCTGGGGTTACGCTTGGCCGCGTAGGCGTTCCCTCGCCAAATCCGCGCGCGCAGATGAGACGGGTCCAGCTTGAGGGCGGTGTTGAACGCCTCCAGCGCTGCGTTATAGGGACCTTTCGGCATACCCTTCACGCCGCTGGAGCTCAGGAACGTCCGGCCCCTGCGATAATGGGCTTCCACATTTTTCGGATCGTGCCGGAGCACCTCATCAAAATCGTCGAGCGAAGATTTCATATGCCGGCTGTCAAAGCGCGCCCGGCCGCGCAGGAGCAGCACGGTGATCCGCTCCGCCTTGCTCAGGCGATCTGACCTAAGGGCGCAAGAGCAGGCTTCCAGCGCATACTTGGGCGTTCCGCGCGCACTAGCATGTCGTTTGCAGGCGGCAACCTGGTCGTCTGGGGTTCCCTTACAGTTCAAGGGCTTTTCGGGCTCAGGTTTCGGCGGGCCGCTCGAGCTGAAGTTCTGCGCGATCTTGAAGCTTTGCGCGGCGTTGACCTGCCCGAAGCTCACCGCGAAGGTTAAGATAACAACGGCGATCAGAATAGTTCTGAACATTCTGCGGCCCTTCCAAAGTCTACATGCGAGTGAGCATTGGGTGGACAAACCAGTGTTACTTGAAAACTCTAGCGCAATACTCATCGAACAAGCAAGCCGCCGCCCCTGGAGGCGAGCTTCTCACGGTGAGGAATTTTCAAGTGTAAAATTCTCCCGCCCGCATATGATCAGGCTTGAGCACAAGGAATTGGATGGCAAAAATGGATGGCGCGATCCCCACCGATACCCCGAAGAACCGCATTCAGCGCATCTTGGGTCAAAACGGTTATGATCAATTGTTCCGCCCCATCGAAGACGCCAGCGGCCTGCCCAATGCCGCCTACTGGTCTGAGGACTGGTTTGAAATGGAGCAGGAGCTGATCTTCCGGCGCTCGTGGGTGTTTGCCGGCGCGCGGGCCGAGATTGCAGAGGTGGGCGCCACCAAGCCCCTGGTCCTTGGCGGTGTGCCGATCTTTCTGGTGCATGGCAAAGACGGAGTAATCAGAGGATTCCAGAATGTCTGCCGCCACCGGGGCATGCAGCTCATCTCCGAGCCCTGCAGGAAGGCGACCCTCACCTGCCCGTATCACATGTGGTCCTACGGTCTGGACGGGAAGTTGAGGGCACGTCCCCACTTCCAAGGACCGAACCAGGCCGACACGTTCAAGGAAGGTGGCGGCGAGAAGCTGGACCTGATCCCGGTGCGCGTGGAAGAGTTTTTCGGCTGCCTGTTCGTCAACGTGTCCGGCACGGCCGATCCTCTGGAGGTATGGATGGCGCCGGTGCTGGAGCAACTGACGGGCTATGATCTGTCCGCGATCCGCTGGGCCGGCAAGCTGGACTTCGATGTGGAGAGCAACTGGAAGCTGGTCTATGAGAACTATATGGAGGGCTACCATGTGTTCGCCCTTCACCCGCGGCTGTTAAAGTTCGCACCCATGGATGTACGCTGGTCCGGCGAATGGCGCGGCAACACCTTCATCAACGGATACCGCTTTCCAAAAATGGAACAGGGCCGCGGCGAAGGCCTGCCCCACTACCCCGGCCTCAGCGAGGAAGACAGCATGCGCGGGCAATGGTTCTTGACCATGCCTCACTTTGCCGTGGAGATTTTCCCCGACCAGTTCACCGTGCTGGTGGCCTATCCCGAAGCGCCCGACCGCTGCCGCGAGGAGTTGCACGTGTTCCTGATCGGCGACGACGCGGCGACGGGCGAGAAATACGCTGCTGAGCGCAATGAGGTCATTCAGATGTGGGATGATCTGAACAAAGAGGACATTTCAATCTTGAAAGGCATGCAGCAGGGCCGCCGCTGTACGGGCTATGATGGCGGACGCCTGTCGCCTCATTGGGAAGGCCCCACCCTGGGCTTTGCCCGCAAGGTGGTTGAGATGATGCGTTAGAGCGTTTCGTTCTGAGGCGTTCAACTGGATGCCCGCCTGGTGAAGGGTCTTGCTGATTTCTTGGCCCCACCGCCCACTCCTGCGGTCAGGTGTTCAGCGGCGGGGCCCAAGTGTGACGAGATCAAATGTTAGCTTCCAAGCCCGTTGACCTCGGCAACAGTGCCATGATGTATCGCCGGCCAGGCCTCTGCAGCCTTCGCAAGGATGCCGGCTTTGTCTTTCTTGTACGCCTCGAAGACCGCGGCATTCAAAAAGATGTAGAGCTTGCCGTCCACAATGTCGGCATAGCGCGGGCTACCGTCCAGCTTCTTGCCGAGCGCGACCCCCAGGGTGCAATACCCGCCATACTGGGGCATGTACTTTTCAGGAGCGGCCGCAAATTGGCTCATCGCCTCCTGCGATACGAAGTAGTAGGCGACGCCATCGTGCACATGCGTGTGCTTGGCGCGTCCGGGCACAACGCCCAAACCGTTCGCTATGGCCACAAGATCGTTGCCCCGGAAGGCAACGCCTTCGCCTTTCACTGTCGTTCCTTTTGAAACGTTGTATTCGTCGGCTGCGAATGCCACAGGCGCGACGGAAAACATACCAAGGATGGCGGCGGTTGAGATGAGTGTTTTGAGAGATTTCATAACGATAGTCCTTCTTTCAAGTGTCGCCCTAACTGAGCGAGCGTCGTTTGGTTTCGAATGGAAGCCCCGTTCGGTTATCTCTCCGGCCGCCAGCAGGGAGGGAGGAAGGACTGGCGGCCGGAGGTGTTTGCGCCTGAGGGCCATCGGCGCATTTGGGTTGGCAAGCTGATCTGCACTCAAGCTGACTGCGAGATCCGCTGGACAGCCTCGTCGGTCCACCAGACAGCATTTGCAATCATGCGGAAGTTGATCAGAGCCGCCAGGTAGCCATCGCCTTCGGGCACTTTTGCACCCGCCGTCGCGTCCCGAACGACCGCCACTTCAAACCCGGTCTCCAAGAGTTCGCGCATATGGCTTTCCACGCACAAGTTTGCAGACATGCCGCCAAGGATCACCTTGTCGATACCAATCTTGCGGAGCTGGAGAACCAGGTCGTTTTGCTCCGGGCCGTACACTTTGTGCGGCGAGCAGACGATGGTTTTACCGTCTTGAATGTACTTTTTATATTGAGGCATCCAGTCCGCACCCGATCCCTCAAAGCCGTCAAGATTGAGCGGGTCCTTGCGGTCGAACATGTGAATGCCATGCATCACGCGCTCAAGCGTGCCTTCAAACTTCCACTTGTGATCCTGCGGGTAATAGTAGTGAGGTGAGATGACGACCGGCATGTTGGAGGCCTTTGCGGCGATGAACAGGCGCTCCAGGTTTTCCACGACGCCCTGTTCGGTCACGCTCTCGCCAACCACGCCCCAGGCCACCCCGCGCTCGTCAAGAAAATCAATCTGCGGATCGACGACCACCAGAGCGGTGCGCCCGGGATCGATCTCCATGTCGACTTTCGGAAGGCCCGGTTTTGCAGGATCAGCGTAGGTCGCTTTAGCCTCTTCAGTGGCAGCCAGCACGTCCCCGCCAAGTGCCGCGGTCGCTGTGCCTGCAACAGCAGCCGTTGCTGCTCCTGTCATGACCTTGCGACGCGTCTGATCAATCGTTTCCCTGGTGTCTCCGCAATCGCGGTCTTGGTGCTTCGGAGTCATCGTCATTTCCTTTCTTTCTGTTCAACCGGCACAGCGCTCCGCGTGCCGCATGTTCGAGGGAGTGCGCCTGCCTCCCTCTTGGAGAGGCATTAGCGCCCAACTGTTATCAAGCAATTTGATTAATGCATGCATTCAATTATGAGTCAATATAAAATTTTATATGCTTGCAATTTAACGCGAACAATACGATTATGTGACGATCGTGAACGTTTGAAGCGCACCATGAGGACCTGATGGAATCACTCGAATGGCGTCCGGAGATTCGTGAGACCGGTCAGCCCAAGTACATTGAGCTTGCACTCGCAATCGGCGAGGACATTGCCAACGGCCGCCTTCAGCCCGGCGAACGACTGCCGCCTCAGCGCAAAGTCGCTAAGGCGCTTAGCGTTGATGTGTCATTAATTTCAAGAGCTTATGCAGAAGCCTCAAGGCGCGGTTTCGTCGAGAGTCACGTCGGCCGCGGGACATTTGTCAGAGAAGCCAAGCCTGACAAGCAGGGTCTGGATCCGCGCCGGACGCTCGAAGAAGATCCGAGAATGAACATGCCGCCCGAAATTGAGGATCCGGCATTGATTGAACGTATGCAGCGCGGTCTCGACCATGTTGCATCCAACATTGTCTCACTGCTTCGCTATCAATCGGCAACTGGCGGTGTGAAAGACCGTGAGACTTCCCTAGATTGGATGCAATCAAAAGGCTATCGCGTGTCTGCCAACACGCTGACAATCACCCCTGGCGCCCATGCAGCCATCCATGCTGCATTGGTGGTCAACAAAAGGCCGGATGTGGTGGTGCTCTGTGAGTCGGTGACCTATCCGGGCATCCGGGCCATCGCATCTCATCTGTCACTCAATCTCATTGCGCTGGAGGAAGATGAGCACGGCATCACACCTTCGGCTTTGGAAAACGCTGCAGATCAACACCCAAGCGCAGTGCTGTATCTCAATCCAACAGTGCGCAACCCCACGACACACACCATGCCAGGCGATCGGCGCATGGAGATTGCGGACGTGATGCGCAAGCACCGCATGCCGTTGATCGAGGATGACCCGTATGGCCTCGTCGTAACGGATGCGCCCACGCCGATTTCCGACCTTGTTCCCGATCTTGCGTGGCATATTATTGGCATCTCAAAAGCCTTTGGCGCAGGCCTTCGGCTCGCTTACGCCATCGCGCCGGATCGCGAACAGCTTTCAGCGTTCGTGCAGACAATCCGGACAATCAATGTGATGACATCGCCACTGAATCTGGCTCTCATGAGCACCTGGATTGACGACGGGACCGCTGAGGACATGCTGGCGGATATTCGGCGTTCGGCGCGCCGGCGCCAGGCCGTCGCGGCGCGCATATTGGCCGGCATGGACTATGAGGCCGCGGATGAGGCGTTCAACATCTGGCTCAAAGCTCCCGATGGCCTGAGCCGAGCTGAAATCCTGGCTAGGATTGCCGGTGGACCGCTTGCCATCATGCCAAGCGACGTGTTTACGGTCGCCGGAACACCTGAGGAGAGATTGCGCGTTTGTCTTGGTGGCCCGGTGTCCGATGATGCACTTGAGGACGGGCTCTTGGAGCTTGCCTCCATAGTGCGCCAGAGCGATTGGACGGGTTGAAGATCACAGCGCAGGTACGTCAGAACAAGCTAACCTGCACACCCAAGCGATTGGAGTGTGGCTGTTGCGTCCTGTTGGAAGGAGGCCTCTGTCGTGCCCTGATCATTTTTCGCGACAACACGCGCCCCAACGATCTCCGCATCAGCGACCGTGATCTCACGATTGTTGACCGTATCATCAACATCGATTGTAAAGGAGACGGTCTCCTGCGGTTTCAAACCGAGCAAATCAAGCGTGATCTCGTTCTGGCCGTCTTTCACCACGGGTATGGAGGCGAGCTTGTCTTTGCCGGCGGTCAACTCGAAGGGCTGGAACACCTGAACGCCCGCGCCCGAACCGGTGGTGTCGAAGATGAGACCATAAGGAGAGCCACTCAAGTCAATAGAAACGACCGTTGCGCCGACGTCACAGTCACCCAGATTGGAAATGGTGAACCGGTCTTTAGGCGCGCCTTCGTCAAACCGGACCTGCAAATCCGCCAATGCCGGTGTGGAGATTGCCAAAGCAACAATTAATGCCGATAGGTGTTTCATAGTGGGCTCCCAAATGCCTATCATCACCTTACGCAGCGAGGCCCGTGGCGGTTTAGATCTCCCGCTTCAGTCGCCGCCAAATTCCAAGTCGATCGGAGAACGATATATGAGAGCTCTTGTTGCCGCAGCGTTGACCACATTCTCGGTTGCAGGTCCTGCCTGGGCAGAAACCTGCCAGGAGAAGTTCATGCGCATTCTTGTAGAGCGGAAC
>JBCDDQ010000262.1:0-6973 GCA_039180225.1 Pseudomonadota bacterium | reverse complement strand
GCGCCTTCAAGCTCTGGTGCCAATTGTGGCAGGCTTTGCTGCCAGAGGTCTGTGGTTTCGGAGGGCCGCATGACCTCGCTGAGGAGTTTGGCGTGGCTTTGGCTTGTGCTGTCCACCTTGCCCAGGATCTCCACATGCTCGCGGCGTGCCCCAAGTCCCGCCACAAGCTCAGCCAGGCCGAACTGAGGATGCTGCGGATCGAGGGCTTGCCAGCTGTCTTCATCGAGTGATGTGTCGAGCCCAGGCAACACGACGGCGCCATTGGGCAGATGGGCAATTGACCTGAGCAGCCTTGCCGTGGCCGGGATTGAGCCGGTGGAGCCTGCCGCGATAAAGGGCGCCTCAGGGTTGACGGCAGCGAGGCGGGCCGCTTCTGCGCTGATCAGCTGATTGCGCCGCTCGGAGGGGCCGATCATGCCACGCGTTTCAAGTTCGTCCGGAAGTTGCCGGCGGACAATATCGAGCACGGTCAAGACGTCCTGCCAGTAGGCGGCAAAATCGTCCGACACAAGCTGGCCAAGAGCCTCCAGCGGCACGTCTTCCGTTTCAAGCTGATCCACCAGGCGGCCGAGATCTGCGGCCACCTCCACCGCTTGTGCGGGGTGCGCCAGCAGGGCTTTGGAAAACTCAGTGGTGCGATTGTCTCTTGCCCAGTCCATGAGCAGCCGGGCGAGGATCAGTTGGCGCCGCAATGGTGCTATGGCGGGCGGAAACTCGGGCGCGGCAACACCCTCAAAGTGTTCCGGTGTCAGGGCAAACTCCTGCTCATCCACGTCGCCAAGCGGCTGAATGCGCGGCAACAGTAAAGCGGCGCCGTCGCTCTCGTTTAAGAAGGCATTGGCGAGCTCGCGGGCGGCGCGGCGGGTGGGCACCAGAACAGTGTAGGCCGCAAGGTCGGTTGGGTCGGGCCGGGGCAGGTGGCCGGAGGGAAAACCGCCGGCCAGTATGGCCCGTGCGAGGGTTTTCAGGAACGGAACTCCGGGAGGGATAGACCAAATGTGTGGTGCGCCGCGTTTCATTCAACGACAATGCGCGATTCCAGGTGTAATGTCAGCGTCTGGAGCACCTGCAAAGGCTGGTTATGAGAGCAAATCCACCAGGCGTATGGCACCCGAATGGGCGTGGCTTTCATATGGCCGCTGTGCAACCGCCTGGTCATGTGGCGCATTTCACAGGCCAGGTGGCTTGGGATGAGCATGAGACTATCGTGGGGGTGGGGGATGTTGAAGCGCAAACGCGGCAGTGTTTCAGCAATATAGCGCGTATCCTTGCCGCCCTCGGCGGGCAGATGGACGATGTTGTGTCCATCACCACCTACTACACTCATCCCGATCAACTCCCGGCCATCCAGAAGGTGCGCACGGAAGTGTTAAACAGCACAACTGCACCTGTGAGCACGTCTGTGATGGTGGCCGGGCTGGGGCACCCGGAGTTTCTGGTGGAACTGACCCCTGTTGCCGTGATCCCGCAGGCGCGGTTTATCGCGCCCTAACCCTGCAGAACCTGCTCGGCGGTGGCAATCGCTTCCGGTGTGTTGATCTCCATCCAGATGCCGTCGTGGCGCAAGCCCTTCAGGCGACCGGCCTCCATGGCTCTATCGAACAGCACGTTCATGGAGAACTTGCCCTTTGGCGCGTCATCGAAGATGCGCGGGTGCACCATGTAAACGCCTGTGAAAACGAATGCGGCAATTTCATTTTCGGCGCGCCGGCTCAGGGTGCCGTCGGCGTCGCAATGAAAATCGCCCGGCCCGGAATAGCCATGGCTTTGTACAGTGCTGCAGATGAGCAGGAGCATGTCCATGCTGTCATCATCCCAACCGAGCCGCAGGCGCTCCAGACTTGGGCGGGCGCCCTCGATCCAGAGGCTGTCTGTGTTCACCATGAAGAAAGGTTCAGTGCCCAGATGCGGCAAAGCCTTCACCAATCCTCCTCCGGTCTCCAGCAGCTCTTGGCGTTCATCGGAAATAATGATTTTGGGGCGCTTCACCGCGCGCAAATGGTCTTCCAGCATGTCGGCTTTGTAGTGCACGTTCACAACAGCTTCTTCAACGCCAGCGTCGCGCAGCCGTTCCAGGGCGTGGTCAATCAGTGCCTTGCCAGCGACCTCCACCAGCGGCTTCGGGCGCTCGTCGGTGAGCGGGCGCATGCGCGTGCCGAGGCCGGCTGCGAGCATCATGGCGCGGGTGCCGGTGGGGGGAGAGGCTGGTTCCGTCATCGTCATGCACCCGCTTACGCGCTGTCGAGCCGGCGGGCCGAAGGCGGGAAGGCGCTGTCATACCACCCCTTCAGCTCACCCAGGATGGGCTCTGTTAGGGTGCGGTCCAAATAGCCCCATAGGCGCGGAATATGCTGGAGATAACCGGATTTGCCGTCCCGACGCTTGAGCCGCATGAAGATGCCAAGGATCTTGGTGGTCCGTTGCGCGGCCAAAATGGCATAGCACTCTTGAAAGGCCTGCCGGTCAAACCCGCCATCTGCTTTGAGGCGCGTTTCGCAATAGTGGTCAAACATCTTCCGTTCAAAGCTCTCATCAATGTCCACACGCGCATCCTGAAGCAAGGAGGCAAGATCGTAGGCCGGATGACCGCGAACCGCGTCCTGAAAGTCGATGATGCCGAGCCGCGCGAGCCCGTCCTTATCGGCCCGCCAAATCAGGTTGGGCGAATGATAGTCGCGTAGACACCAGACAGTTTGATGACGCTCAAGCCGCGGCCAGAGAGTGCGCCAGATGGCAAGAAAGTCCGCGCGCACGTGATCGGGCGCCGGCCCGTCGTGCACGGCGGGCCAATACCAGTCCAAGAGCAGTTCAGCTTCGATCTCCAGGGCGCCGGCATCGAAGGCAGGCACCTGATAGCGCTCGTGGCTTGGCAGCTTGATGGTGTCCGGCAGGGGCTCTTCAACGATCCGCACCAGTGCCGCCACTGCCATGCGATAGGGCTCATCCAGATCCACATCCTGCGCCCGGACCATGTCCTGGAAGACCACGCCACCCAGATCCTCGATGACCAGCAGACCGGCCTGAAGGTCTGATGCCAAGATCTGTGGTGCGGCAAGCCCGATCTCTCGTAAGCCCTGGTCGATGGCGGCGAAGGCTGTGACGTTCTCTGCAAGGTGGGCGATCTGGCTGTAGGGCAGCCCGTCACGTACCGCCCGCCCATCGGGCATTTGAGGAGAATCCATCAAGATAAGAGGTCTGCCCTTTCCTTGCGGATCCTGGAGCCGCTCATAGCGGCGGGCTGAAGCATCGCCCAGAAGGAATGCGCGGGCCCGGGTGTGATGGCCGGACGCGTCCAGGAAGGCGCTGATGATCTCCATGCGTTGGGCCCTCAGCGCCCAGCTTCCATGGGCCTTGAGGGTCAACACGCGGGCGCCCGGATCATCACCATCTTCAAGCGTGAGCTCCAGCCGGTCGGCCGGCAGAAAGGTCTCTGCGCGCTCCGGCCATTCGGCCAGCAACACCATCGTATCGCTGAGGCCGGGAAATCCGAGCTCGGGTATCTCGTTCTCATCAACGACACGGTAGAAATCGAAATGCGCGACGGGGAGACGGGTGAAGTCGTAGGTCTGAACCAGAGTGAATGTGGGGCTGGGCACATCGAACTCAGTGCCCTGTGCACTGAGCGCGCGGATGAAGGCCCGGGCAAAGGTTGACTTGCCGGTGCCCAAATCTCCGGCCAGTGCGATCACATCGCCGATGCGTGCAAACAACGAGAGCTCATGGGCAAAACGCTCCGTAGCAGCTTGTGTCGGCAGGTGCACAGTGCGGCTGTATTGGGCGCCAGACGTCATGGCAGGCGTCTAGCCCACACTCAGGCGGGGGCTTTCAGCCAGCGGTGCCACGTCGATGGTTTCGGTGAGCGTGCGCGCGTCGGGCCCCGCCTTGGGCAGGGTGAGCGTGATGGTGGTGCCCTCACCGATCTGGGACTCCAGGGTCACCGTGCCATCATGCAGCTCCACGAAGCTCTTTACGATAGACAGGCCCAACCCGGCGCCCCGGTGGCCGGAGCGGGCCGGCTTTGCTGCAAATCTGTCAAACGCAGACTTTTGGGTTTCCTCGTCCATGCCCCGGCCTGTGTCGCTCACCCAAACACGCACGTGATCGCGCTCGCGGCGGCAGCCCAGGCGCACGGTCTCGCCCTTGGAACTGAAGCCAATGGCGTTGGACAGCAGGTTGAACAGCACCTGTTTCAAGCGCTGCTCATCGCCGGTCATCATTTCAGCTGCATCCGGGATGACCACTTCGAGCGTGAGGCCATGCTTCTTCACGCGGTCTTTGACCAGGGTGGCGGCATCGGTCAGAAGTTCCGTCACATCGATATCCGCCAGGTTCAGCTCCATGGCACCGGCATCGATGGAGGCCAGATCCAGAATGGAATCGATGATGGACAGAAGCTGGCTGGAAGAATTCTGGATGTCCTGCAGATACTCTTTCTGGCGGGGCGCCAGCTCGCCGGCGATGCCCATGGCGAGCGCTTCGGCGAAGCCGTTGATGCTGGTGAGCGGGGTCCGCAGTTCGTAGGAGACGTTGGAGAGGAAGTCGGTTTTGAGCTTATCGGCAGCTTCCAAGGCTTCGGCGCGCTCGCGCAGGGCATTCTCGATCCGCGAGGAATCTGTCACGTCCACATAGGTGAGCAAGGTGTTGCCGTCCGGCAGGGGCACGATGGCGGAATCAAACACCATACCGTCGGGCCGCGCGATGCGGTCCTTGGATGCCGTCCGTTCGCTTTGCAGCGATGTGATGGCGATCTTCAGTTTGTCCCAGGCGGCATCCAGCGGGAGGAGCTCGCGGCACCACGCCACCACTTCATCCACATGGGGCTCACGCTCAAGGGCCGCTGCATCGATCCTCCAGAACTGGGCAAAGGGCGGGTTGAAAAGCTTCAGGCGGCCATCGGAGCCAAACAGCGCCAAGCCTTCGTTGAGATTGTTCAGGGTTTCGCCCTGAACGCTGGTGAGCTCATTATAGCGGCTTTCCAGCTCAAGGCGTTCGGTTACGTTTTCAAACAGATAGGCCACGCCGCCGAGGGGATGCTGTTCGCCGGTGACGCGAATGGTCTGGCCATCGGGGAGGTACCACCAGTCCTCAGCGGTTTCCGCTTGGGAGAAGGCTGCCAGCTGACGGGCTTTCCAGTCGCGGTAATTGGCCTGTTCGGGCAGGCGGCGTTCCTCGCGCAGCTTGTCCAGGATTTCCGCATTAGACGGTTGTGTTTCGAGCCACGCCGGTTCCAGCTGCCAGAGCTCCGCATAGGGTGTGTTGAAGAACCTGAGGCGCTGATCGGGACCGAAAATGGCAACGGCTGTTTTCAGGTTGTCTAGGGTGCGCGAGTGAGCCTCGATATGGCGTTCCAGCTCCTTCTCGGCGTTCTCCAGCTCCGACACGTTGATCGCGAAGCCTGCCGTGCCGTGCTCAACAGCGACCTCGAGAAGATCCAGCGCGCGCTTTTCACCGGCAATGACTGTGTGGGAGCGCAGACGGTTGCCGGGCTCGACCCCGCCGGCTGGAAGCTCTTGCGGTGGCACAATCTCGATCTTTTGCTGGACGATCTGGGTGACGCTTTCAGCCTCCACGGCGTCCACATAGGCCTGGTTACACCAGACGATCTGCCGGTTGGCATTGCGCAACCAGATGGGCATGGGGGCGCTATCCAGAATGGTGGAGAGCTGAGAGACCTGGAGCTTCAGCTTCTCGGCTTCCGAGGTGAGCTTCGTGTTGTCCTCACGCTCGCCGATCAAGGGGCGCAGGCGTAAGGTGGCCATGCCGCCGGCTGTGCGGCCATCCGCTTCAATCAGCTCGCCGCCCCGGGTGCGGACGCCAAAATTGAACGCCTCTCCTGACGTTCTGAGCTTGCCCAGATGCTCGGTGAGCTGGCTGGCCGATTGCGGCTCAAGCCAAAACGGGAAATCGGGGAGGCGGGCTGTTTCCTTTGGCACATTGCAGGCGCCGCGCATGTCACCGGAGACCCTGTCGGGAGTGGTGGCTTGGCCGGTCCAGATGAACAGGAGGTGGGGCTCTGCCGACAAAAGCAGCTCGGCATCGTTCAGTTTGGCTTCAAAGTCAGCCAGTTGCTCGGACATATCGGCCACGTGCCGGCGGGCCCGGTGGGTGAGGATGGCCGCGCCGATCACGATGATGATGGCAAGAGCGACTGTGATGATGAGCAGGAAATCTGAGGATATCGGGACCGGAAGAGACCAATTGGAGGCAGCACTGCTGGCCGGGCTTGTGCTGACCAGAAAAAGGGCCGCGCCGATGCACGCAACCCTCTGCCATCGCTCCGCCCAAATTGCCCTTATCGATCCGCCCGACATTGTGGATCGGCCATTCCTTGTTTCATTGTTGTGCCGGTGGGCTGGTCCCGAAACTGCTGCCCGCCCGGCAGTATCTCTCCCCTAACGCCCGATACTTACCCTGAGGCTCTGATGTGCCGTGTTGGAAAACGAATCACCTGAACATGCAGCTCTGCCCGTATACAACAAGGACTTGCTGATTTGGTAGCCCGGGTTGCGGAAAGCTGGTGATTTTGCTGAAGCTGAGTCACCCAGGCCACACTCTCAAGACAGGCAAAAAAAATCTGGCGCTGGTTGGGCGCCGGATTTTGCCTTGAAACAGGCTGGTTCTAGTAGCGATATTCTTCCGGTTTGAACGGGCCAGACTGCTCCACACCAATGTAGGCGGCTTGATCCTTGCTGAGCTGGGTCAGCTGGGCGCCGAGTTTTTCCAGATGCAGCGCGGCGACCTTCTCGTCCAGATGTTTTGGCAGCACATAGACTTTGTTTTCGTAGCTGTCGCCTTTGTTCCACAGTTCTATCTGGGCCAGGGTCTGGTTGGAGAACGAGGCGGACATCACGAAGCTCGGGTGGCCCGTGGCATTGCCCAGGTTCACCAGGCGGCCTTCCGACAGCAGCACCATACGCTTTCCGTCGGCAAACTCGATCAGGTCCACCTGGGGTTTCACGTTGGTCCATTTCAG
>JBCDDQ010000261.1:0-7030 GCA_039180225.1 Pseudomonadota bacterium | reverse complement strand
GCGCAGTCTTGGGTCTACGCGGCGGAGCGTCACCTGGGCAACATCCGCCAGCCACTGTGCGGGTGGTGGGGCCATGCCCAACCGTTCTCGTTTGAGCAGGATTATCGGCCTGAGCCCGGCATAAGAGCGTTTCTGTGCGGCTCGCAGGCGATCCTGGGCATGCGGGCCTTGAGTGCGGCACTGGACGTGATGGCCGATGTGGATCTCACCCAAGTGCGGGCCAAGAGCATGCAGCTCACCGATCTCTTTATCGCCCTGGTGGATGAGCAATGCGCCGGGCACGGTTTTGGGCACTTCAGCCCGCGCGAGGCGGCCAGGCGGGGCAGCCAGGTGGCGCTCACCCATGAGGATGGCTATGCCATTGTGCAGGCACTGATCTCGCGCGGCGTGGTGGGGGATTTCCGGATGCCCAACATCCTGCGCTTCGGCTTTGCGCCGCTCTATATCTCCTACGAAGATGTGTGGACCGCTGTGGCCACGCTGAAGGAGATTATGGAGAGCGGCGTTTGGCGAGAGCCGCAATTTGCGGTGCGCGCTGCGGTGACGTGACCGCGCATTAAGCACCCGCCGTCATCCCGGAATTTTGCGCCAGCAAAATATCCGGGACCCAGGAGCGGTAAAGCTCCGAGCCAACCGCTCGGGGTCCCCGCGTTCGCGGGGATGACGAAAGGAGAAAGCGGGGATGACGAACGTTTTGCTATGACAACAACCCCAGCCGCCCGAACGATGGCAATTTTATCGCCAAGTCCAGCGGATCGATCCCGATGGTCGTGCCCAGAATGTGCAGCTCCAGTCCCTCCTCCCAGGCCAGCGCAATTCCGGCCACGCCATTCCAGGAGATCTGCCAGCCGGTATGGCTTGGCGTGGGTGCGATTTGCAGGCCGGCGCCCAGATAGTCCTTGCCCACGGCGCGGGCGGGCAACTCGCCTTTCAACTCGGGCACCTGGCGCACCACATGAGCCACAAACGTGTTGGAGTTCGGGCCCGGCCAGATGGTGTAGCTGCCGCGCGCGCTGTGGGGATAGTTGGCCACGGCGGAGACAATCTTAGGGATGGCCCGGCTGGCCTCTTGCCCGCGCAACTCATAAGCCACCTCCGGCGGGTTGGAATACCAGAGCCCGTCCACGGGATAAGCGTTCTGGCGCAGCGGACGGCCCCAGCCCACCACCTCGAACCGGGTCCAGCTGTCGGCGCCGGCGGGTTTGAGAGCAATCCAGGAGTGGACGGCGAAGATCGATTTCCAGCGCCCGGTGCGGGCAGAATAGATCCGCACCATGGCCTCGGGCGTGAAGGCGGGGTCCGGCGCGGTGCCGGTAGAATGCCACTTGGCCTGGTGCCAGCTCGACGGCCAGCCCTGCGAGGCATGCCACACCGCCCCGGCCGACAGGGGCAGGGCGATCAGCAGCAGCGTTGTCCAGATGAGCGTGCGCAAGGTGTGTCTAAAGATACGGATCATGCTCGTGCGGGTCCAAACTCTCTCGGCTCTGCTCTGCAGTTTAGATGTTAAGGGATTAAGGATGGCATATGCAAATTTCCCCTAGCCAATCACAAATTGGACATCGACAATGGGCGCACCCGGCATTCTAGTGCCCCGTCGAATGGGGGTAGTGGAATGCAGACAGCTCGTATGACAGGGCTCCAGATTATTGGCCGTGCGGTCGTGGACGTTGCCCGAAACTATCGAACAGCTTTGAGAATATCTGTGCCATGGGCGGTGCCCGTGGTGATTTTCTACGCGGTGCAAGCGCTGATTCCGACTGCTTCGCTGGACCTCATGATGCTCAGATTGCCCTTTTGGATTGCAGGTCTGCTTGGCGTGATGGCCTACGTCATGGTTTCCATGACGGCAATTGCCATCGCGTGGCACCGTTTTATCCTGAAAGACGAAGTCCCTAACAGCCTGTTCCCAATCAGTTCGACTTGGCAGATCGGGCGCTACATTTTCACGGCACTTGGGATCACATGGACACTCTGTCTGACCATGGTGCCCTTTCTTTTTCTCGCGCTTGCTCTTTTCAGGAAGACATCAATGGTCAGCACCAATGGCGAGATAAACTGGTTTCTTGCCGTTTACTACCTGGTGTCGGTTATCACGATTTCCTTCATGTTTTTCAGGCTTTGCGTCATGCTGCCTGCAGTCGCGCTGCAGGATCGCAAGCCCTACACAAAAGCCAAAAGCAACCCCTACACGTTCGATTGGGCCTGGGACGCCACTCAGCCGTTCTCAAGCCAGCTGTTCCTCATCTCTGCTTTTACAGCACTCATCACCTTTGCTTTTCAGTACACAGTCTCGTTCGTTTTGCCCCAATACGCAGTGCTAACGGGGGCTGAGATGCTTTACGTAGGCCTGGCGGCAGCGGCAGTGTGTAACTGGTGTTGGTTCATGCTTCACTTGAGCCTTCTGACCACGCTCTATGACTTTGTCTTCCAGAAAGACGATCAAAGCTCCGGATCGTCCAGATCGGTCTGAATCCACGTGTCGCTGACGTGGATGTCTGTCGTCTCCAAGACGCCCGGGCCCAGGTTGTGATACTTATGAGGCACATTGGCCGGGCCTAGCAGAATGTCGCCGGCCTCGGCTTCAATCTTTTCATCGCCCACGGTGAACAGTGCCCGGCCGGTGCGCACGATGAAGAGTTCATCATAGGGGTGGACGTGCCACAGCGGGCCTTTGCCCACCTCCTCGGTGGCATAGAAGATCACCGTCACGCCGGTGTCGATCGTCTTTCCCTCCAAAACCCCCTTCCAGAGCGCTTCGGTGCTCGCCCAGTCGCTGCGCTTCAGATGTGCCGGCTTTGTCGCCATGGGTTCCGTCCTTTTCCCTCACATATTTGTTACCGGTGGAACCTTCAAGGGCACCAAACGTTAGCACGGGTATCGTTGGCACAAAAACAACGGCAAATGCCCCGTTCAGAGTTAAGAGAAGGCAACATGAAAAGACGAGATTTACTGCTGGGACTTGCGAGCTTTATGGCCACTGGCGCTACGGCGTCCGCGGCATCGGCGTCCACGCGATTCAACTTCACTTCAGCATTTTCCACACCGGAACCCGCGCGCCGCAGCCGGCGCGTTGTCCGCAAGAAGGTGCGCCATACGCGGCCATCCAACTACAAGGGCAAGGAGCTGGTGCCCTATGACACCGTTGAAGAGGCGGGCACCATTATCGTCGACACGTCCGAACGGGCACTTTTCCTGGTGATGGACGATGGCATGGCCATGAAGTACGGCGTGGGCGTCGGGCGGGCCGGCTTTGCCTGGAAGGGCGCTGCCCACATTAAGCGCAAAGCCGTGTGGCCGGCCTGGTACCCCACGGAAAACATGCGCCGCCGGGAATGGAAGAAAAATCGCCGCAGGCTGCCGAAGATGGTGAAGGGCGGGCCGAAGAACCCGCTGGGCGCCCGTGCACTCTATCTTTACCAGGGCAACCGGGACACGCTTTACCGCATCCACGGCACCAACAATCCATCCTCCATCGGACATGCCCGCTCCAGCGGTTGTATCCGGCTGTTGAACGAAGAGATTATTGATTTGCACAAGCGCGCCAAGATCGGCGCCAAGGTGATTGTAACCTGACCCCACCCGGTAAGGGTGGTGCTCGCGGCCGGTCGTGGTCAAATTTGATCTGCCGCGGGCACCACCCTTCAGGACAAATGGCATAAGCTGGCCCCATGAAGTTCGGAACAAACATAACCCAAAACACCTTCCGCGAGACGGTCAGCCGCGAATTTGACGCGCTGTACCGCACCGCCTACCGGATGCTTTACAACCGGGCGGAGGCGGAAGATGCCGTCCAGGAGAGCCTGGACAAGGCCTGGCGCAACCTGGACCGCTTCAATTCGGACGGGAACATGCGGGCCTGGCTGTTTGCGATCCTGCACAACTCCTGCCTTGACCATTTGCGCGCCCGGGCCCGCCGGAACAACGTGCCGTTCGACCCGGAAACGGCGCAGGATCTGGGCCTGCATTCAGAGGAGGTCCTGCCGGAGGCCTTTGTGGCCAACCAACAGCTCGGACAACAGATCGAAGAGGCCGTCGCGGCTCTGCCGGCGGACCAGCGTGCCGCGGTGCAGCTGGTGATCATTGAGCAGCTGTCCTACGCGGAAGCTGCGGAAGCATTGAGCGTGCCGATCGGCACAGTGCGCTCCCGGCTCAGCCGGGCGCGGGCGAAGCTGTGTGAGGACCTGAGCGATTATCTGGATGAGCGCTTCGGCAAGGAGCCGCCTGAAGATACGCCAACACGCTTGAGACTTGTGAGGTAGCCGAACGATGAACACGGAAAAGACCATGAGTGGACTTGAGCCTTACATTGATGACGAGCTCAGCCTTGAAGACAAGCTCCAGATGGAGGCGCAGCTCAAGCGGGACGGTGATCTGGCCGAGACGGCGCGGAAGCTGGAGACACTCAATGAGCTTTTGTGTGAGCATGGCCGGGAAACGACGGCACCCCAGCCGCTGCGCACGGCGGTGTTTGAAAAATTCGATATTGACGAAACCAGAGTCTCCGAGGCGAGCGGACCCCGGCCGGGGCTTCTTGGCCGGCGGTCTTTCTTGATCGGGGCCGGCGGGACGCTGGCCGCGGGGGTTGCGGGATTTGGCGTCCTCTCCACGCTCCGCACCCCCGCCACCCGCTCAGAGAGCGCCGTGGAAACCTTTTTCCATGACTTTGAAACCTACTTGGCCAAGGACAGGGCCATCGACATTGCGGAAACCAGCATGGTGCGCCTGGCCCAGTGGTATGGCTCGCGCCTGCCGTTCCGGCTGCCGCCTGTGGGCTCGGCCGGCCAAACGGCCTCTCTGGTGGGCGGGCGCTTGTGCTGGCTTCTGGAGCGGCGGTTGGCGTCGCTCAGCTATGAAGGCCAGGACGGCTCCATGGTGCTTTACATCATGAACGCTGACGGCATCGCTGTTCCGGAGGGGCGCAGCGAGCCGGCGCTGGGCGAGAATGTGTCGTGGCACCGCTCGGACGGTCATACCAGCTTGGTGTGGCGCTCCGATGCGCTGCTCTACGTCATGGTGAGCCAGTTTGAGGTGCGCCGCCTGATGGCGGAGGCCCGCGCTCTGGTGGGCTGAAGCCAAGAAAAATTCCAACTGAACAATCGGGAGTAGTGAGCAGATGAAATCTATGGGACGCAGAGGTTTTCTCATCGCCGGAGGCACCGTATTGGCTGGAGGCGCGGCCGCATTCGCCCTTCTGGGACCCGCGGTCAGCGGGCCCGGCAAGTCCTCAGACGCCGGCACCGTGGCCGCCCTTGGCAAAGAGCCTCCGCACGGCGAGAAGTGGATCGGTGCTGAAGACGCGCCTGTGACTGTCTATGAGTTTGCGTCGGCCACCTGCCCCCATTGTGCCAATTTCCACAAGGCCACTTATCCGGCTTTGAAGAAAGAGTTCATAGACACCGGCAAGATCAAGTTCGTGCTGCGCGAGTTTCCCTTAGACGATCTGTCTTTGGCCGCGTTTATGGTGGCGCGCTGCGCACCGGAAGGGCGCTATTTCGATCTGATCCACGTGTTGTTTGAACGCCAGAGATTCTGGACCGGGCATGACCCGCGCGGCGAATTGTTCAAGATCGCCCGCCAGGCCGGCGCCACCGAAGAGAGCTTTGAAAAGTGCCTGTCGGACGAGAAGGTCGCCCGGGGCATTCTGGCCGTGCGCGAACATGCGCAAACCGTGCTTGGTGTCAGCTCAACGCCCACATTCTTCATCAATGGGATGAAGCTCACGGGCAACCATCCCATCGCCACCTTCAAGAAACATATTGAACATTTCACTGAGAGCCAATCGAGCTGATAGCCTCCCGCGCCCCTGCACGCTCTCTCGCGCCCCTGCGAAAGCGGGGGCCCATAGCTCACGCCGTTCCCTTGGCTCAGAAGAGCCTCGCGTTCGCAAGGATGTAAGGGCTTTACCCAGACACTTTGCGAAACTGTTCCACATGCTTGCGGAACATCATTTCCAGATAGTCTCTGTGGCTTGGCCCATGCAGCACCTGGCGCCGCTGACCCGCGCCGTCGAAGAAGAGCAGGGTCACATGCCCGACCCCATTGGCCGTCGCCAGCGCCCGGCCCTTCTCTGAACGGATGTTGGCCACCACATATTGCAGCTCATCGCTGTCGAAAGCTGCCAAGGCCTTGCGGGTTTCCTTCTGCAAGGCGATGCATCGGGAACATTGCGGATCGTGGATTTGCACAATCGTGGGCGTCCCATTGCCGATCTTGGTGAGGTCCTGCTCGCTGATGGTGGCCATCACTTCGTCCACCAGGTACCAGCCGCCGCCCGCGGCGAGCGCAGCCACAACGCCCCAAGTGCGCACCAGGCCAAGCACATCCCGGCGGCTGGTTTGCGCAGCCTTTGTGGGTTTCTGGTTTGCCGTGCGGTTCGGCTTGCTCTTGCCGGTCTGCCGCTTTGCCTTGCGCTGTTTCATCTTGCTTCCTCGCCACGTGTTCTCAAGTCTCTCACCTGATGACTACGCTTAGAGGGCAAAAAAGTTCCGCAAAAAGCAGAGGGGCCGTGGTGGTGTGACACGGCCCCTCCTATAGGTTCGGCTGTTGAGAGAAACGGCCTTACCTACTCCTTCTCAAGACCATCACGAAATTCCGGGAGCCGATTTCAGCCGTAAACGGACTCACGGCCAAAGTGTTTGGTCAGCAAGTAGTAGACGACCGCCCGATACTTGTTGCGGTTGGACCTGCCATAAGCCTCCATGACCTGCTCGATCGCCTGATCCAGATCCAGACCATCAGACAGGCCAAGCTTGTTCATCAGGAAGCTCTCTTTCACGGTTTTCAGCTCATCGGGATCAGAGCTTGAGACCGTGGCAGCATCGGCATTGTAGATCGCCGGTCCACAGCCGATGGTGACCTGCTTCAACAGTTCCATGTTGGGGGTGATGCCGATCTTGTCGGTCAGATCGGTCGCATACTTTTCAATCAGTTCGTCGCGTCGGGACATTGCACTTCCTCAGTCTCAGTCGTTGGGTTTTGAGCAGACCATCCCGGCCGGGCAGGTCAGCGGACGGTCATGATGTGTCGAGGC
>JBCDDQ010000260.1:0-7074 GCA_039180225.1 Pseudomonadota bacterium | reverse complement strand
GGATCGCCGTCGGTGTTCAGCTCGATGAATCCATCATGACTGATAAAGGCGCTAACATCGCCGCCGGTCGGATAGATGTATGCATCCCATCCAAAAAGCATCGCCAGATGATAGAGTGTTGCTGCCTTCTTTGCCTCCAAACTATTCCAAACGAACATGGAGCCATCTTCCAGTCGATCAATCTTGGCATCAGTCATCGATGCAAAGGCAGTTGCAATGAGATGCTCGTCTCGACCAGAATTCCAAACATACATGCTATCCAAAATGACTAGTGTGGGCGCCCTGCTGTCACTAAGGCTTACAAGAAATTCGGCAATTGTGAAGACTGATTGGGTATGATCCTCTTTGTGAAAATCGTAACGAAGTGTGGAAAATCCCGGCATCCGGTCCGCTTCGAGCAGCGTACTGAAGCCGTGAGTATTTAGAAGCGTGGTGTGGTCAATCTTGGCTGCAAAATCCATACGTTTTCCGCCTTTGAGACAGGATTATCGGTATGGCCAATAACTTATCGAACAAGTCCAACCTATTTGATAACCGATGGTCGAAATGTCCGCACAGCGGACATAAAGCAATTCTTTCCGCAATGGGGACCTCCACCATCCGGTCCATTGGCGCTCCGGTCTCAAGCGCGCGGGTGAGGCATACAGTACAAACGGAAGCCCCGCCCGCCGGCGCCAGATCGACGGTGATAACGGGCTACGATCCCGCCTCCAGTAAGCGTGTGTCGGCGGCCAAGCGCTACAGCTCTGCCTGCGCGGGGATGACCAAAACCAGAAGGAGGAGCCAGAGGGCCGTCAGCTGTTCTTGCCCGTGAGCATGTTCTTCACCGCGTCCAGCTCCTTCAGAACGCCGGACAGAACCTGAAGGTCCGAGCCTTCCAGGGGACGGGCCTGGGGCGCGGGCGGGGGAACCCGGGGGGCGGCTTGCTGCAGGGCCGGCGCCTCCGCGGCCGGGGCGGCAGCCTCATCGCTGTCTCCAGCTTGGCTCGGCAAAGCCTTCTGCTTGCCCGCTTCGATCACATAGCCGGTGCCCTGCTCACGCAGGATCCGCTGAACGCCCTTGATCGTGTAGCCCTCGCCGTAGAGCAAGTGGCGAATGCCCCGCAAAAGCTCAAGATCGTTTGGCCGGTAGTAGCGCCGCCCGCCGGCCCGTTTCATGGGCTTGACCTGGCTGAACTTGCCTTCCCAGAACCTCAACACATGCTGGGGCACGTCCAGATCTTCAGCAACCTCGCTGATGGTGCGGAAGGCTTCAGGCGCTTTTTCCACTTCACAACCCTCGTTACTCTAAAGCACGCCGATCACGCGTCTTCGCCGTCGTTCACCTGCTTTTTCAACACATGGCTGGGACGGAACACGAGCACGCGCCGGGGCGTGATGGGCACTTCCTGGCCGGTTTTGGGGTTGCGCCCCACGCGGCCATTCTTCTTGCGCACCATAAAAGTGCCAAATGACGAAAGTTTGACCGTTTGCCCTTCCACCAACGCCTCTGAGATTGAATCCAGGACGTTTTTCACCAACTCCGCCGACTCCGTGCGTGAAAGCCCAACTTGTCCGTGCACAGATTCACTCAAATCAGCGCGGGTAAGTGTTTTGCCGCTCATTCCATAGGTCCCCTAAAATACCCTTCCGGTCCGGCCTGTTTGCCCAATTCCCGCTGAGATTGCAGGCCAGCAAACCACCGTAAGGCGCCCTTGCCGGTCGGGTCAAGGGCTGTCGGGCCGATTGGTTTCGATGAAGGCAGTATGGAACGCCTGAGCGAAAAAGCCAAGAGCTACAGTGAGCTACACCGGTCACTTAGGAAAAAATCAATTAATGCGAGCAAAGCGTCGCTTTACCAGCGCACCAGCACCGAACCCCACGTAAACCCGCCGCCCATGGCCTCCAGCAAGATCAGGTCGTTCTCTTTCAGCCGACCATCGGAATAGGCCACATCGAGGGCCAGCGGAATGGAGGCCGCCGAGGTGTTGCCATGTTTGTCCAAGGTGATCACCACCTTGTCTTCGGTCATGCCAAAACGCCGCGCCGTGCCGTCAAGGATCCGCTTGTTGGCCTGGTGCGGCACGAACCAGTCAATGTCGTGCGGCGACACGCCGGTGGCCTCCAACGCCGTGTCCATGATCTCGGCAATGTTCTTCACTGCATGTTTGAACACATCGCGCCCGGACATGCGCAAATGGCCCACCTCCTGGCCCCGGGAAGCGCCGCCGTCCACATAGAGCTTTTCGTAATGGGCGCCGTCGGAGCGCAGGTGCGCCGACAGAACGCCCCGGTCGTCCAAGGTTCCAGCACCTTCTTGCGCCTCCAGCACAACGGCCCCTGCCCCATCGCCAAAGAGCACACAGGTTGTGCGGTCTTCCCAGTCCAAGATCCGCGAAAAGGTCTCAGAGCCGATCACCAGCGCCCGCTTGTGCTGGCCGCATTTGAGGAAATTGTCCGCCGTGGACAGCCCATAGACAAAGCCCGAGCACACCGCCTGAATGTCGAAGGCGCAGCCATGGTGAATGCCAAGCTGGGCCTGAACCGCTGTGGCGGTGGCCGGAAAGGTATTGTCCGGCGTGGCCGTGGCCAGAATGATGAGGTCGATATCCTGTGCATCGCGCCCGGCCCGCTCAAGCGCATTGTTCGCCGCTGCCAGCGCCAGATCGGAGGTCAGCTCGCCCTCTGCTGCAATATGGCGCTGGTGGATGCCCGTGCGCTCCACAACCCAGTCGTGGCTGGTGTCCACGATCTCGGCGATGTCTTCATTAGTCAGAACTTTTTCGGGCAAATATGCACCGCAGCCCAAAACGACCGATCTCAGCATGGAATAGAACCTGTACCCTTACCCACCACCAGCTGCCGCCAGGGGAATTTCACTACGCTCGCGTTGCTGATGGGCCCGGTCGATATCCCGTTCAATGCGTGAGAGCATGCCAGCTTGCGCCATATCGATCCCGAGATCGAGCGCATGGGCAAATCCCACCGCGTCGGTGCCTCCGTGGCTTTTCACCACAATCCCGTTCAGCCCCAGAAAAACACCACCGTTCATGGTCCGCGGATCCATTTTCTTGCGCAACGCATCAAACCCGCTTTTGGCGAGCAAGTAGCCCAGCTTGCAAAAAATGTTCCGGTTCATGGATGCCCTTAAGTAAGAGCCAATCTGCTTGGCGGTGCCTTCAGCCGTCTTCAACGCAATATTGCCCGAAAAGCCTTCCGTCACAACAACGTCCACCTTGCCCTGGCCAATATCATCGCCTTCAATAAAGCCGGCATACTCTATCGGCAACACCGAATCGCGCAATACCGCACCGGCCTCCCTCACCTGGCCGTTACCCTTAATCTCCTCCACGCCCACATTGAGCAATCCCACAGTGGGACGCTCTATGCCGAACAAGGAGCGGGACATGGCTTCGCCCATCACCGCAAAATCAACCAGTTGGTCCGCATCGGCACCAATTGTGGCGCCCACGTCGAGCATAATGCTTCTCGACCGCAAAGTTGGCCAAATGGCGGCAATGGCGGGCCGTTCAATGCCCGGCATCATTTTCAGGATCACTTTGGCCATGGCCATCAGCGCGCCGGTGTTGCCGGCCGACACGGCCACGTCCGCCTCACCGTCTTTCAGCGCTTCGATGGCTTTCCACATGCCCGAATGGCGCCGCCCGGCCCTAAGAGCCTGGCTGGGCTTGTCATCCATGCTCACCTGCACATCGGCATGGATCACTTCGCATGCGGCTTGAAGCTTGCTGTCCTTGGCCACAAGCGGACGCAGAAGCGCTTCGTCGCCCACCAGCAGGAACTTCACATCCGACCGGTGCGCCAGAACCAGCGAAACGCCGGCCAAGGTGACGTCCGGGCCGTGATCCCCGCCCATCGCGTCAACAGCAACTGTTGTTTGCCCACTCATGGTGCAAATGCTTCTGCCTCAACAAGATCTCTAAAGATACCACAGATCAGCCAAACCGTGTCGGTTTACCTGATCGTCCACTTCCGCTTACGTTCAGCGCCCATCAGTGCTCCTGCGCCGTGCCCTCTTTGCTTTTGAGCGCCTGGAGCACCGCGAACGGATTGTCCCTCTCTTCTGGGGCATTATCCCCCAATTGGCCGGAATTGCCAAATTCAGCGCCTGCCCGCCGTGGATAAGGATTGATGGCGCCCGCAATCTGCTGGGCGATCAATTCGCCAAGATCGAGGGTCGATCCGTCAAACGTTTCATAGTCGAGCTCGAAATCACCATCGTCCTGGGGCTCGTCCTGCCCCTGCGGCAGATAGAGCACCGCAACGGCCTCCTCAATGGTCTCCTCCACCGGCTCAAGCGAAATGATGCAGGTCTGGCGCAAAGCGGCACGCAGGGTTCCGCTCACCTTCACGGCCCCTTCCGGCTGGGCAGCAAGGGTCAGGTGCGCGGAAACGGATGTCAGCTCATCCACCCCAAAACGGGCCTGCAAGCCGGCCAGCTCGGCGGCATCGGCGCTCAGCTCGCAGATGAGATCGCCGTCGGTAAGGTCTTCCACCTGAAAGGGTCTGGAGAATTCTGCTTTCGCAGTCAGTTCGCTTGATGCGATCATTGCACATAGCTCCCCGGTTCCAGAAACGACAGCTCGCCGGCCAGCAAGACGTCACTGTCCACCTGGCTCAAATGTTCGGCACTGGCCTGCAGATAAGCGGCCATCATCGCCGCCTCGCCTGTCTCCTTCCGCTCCGCATAGAGATTGCGCCGCATCACCTCTTCAAGCGCGCCGGGCGCCTCTTTGCTGGCTTTCAGGGCGTCGTCATAGGCTTTGGCCCGGCCGTAGAACACCTGGGCCATCTTCTTGACCTTCTTGCCCACCGAAAGGTCGCCCACGCCCATTTCCCGCAACGAACGGTCCATATCGTCAAACAGCAGATCGAACACGCCTTGGGAGAACTCCGTGGCGCGATCATTGCCGTCCTGGTTCATGCGGTTGACCAAAAGATAAACATGCAGGACCAGCATATCGAAGCGCCCGTCCACGCTATCCTCCACGCTGCCGGCCAGATAGAATTCCGGGCGCCGTGCCTGTGCCACAATCCTCTCATAAGCGAGTTGCGTCGACACAGCGCGGCCGGCACGTTTTTGAAACAGTTTGTTGAAGAACATGTGGGAGCCTATGATCACGGTCAGTGTGCGCCATCGGTTGCAAGATGTCGCAAACCGGGCTAAGCCGCACTGGTCTTATATAGGTCGCTGACGACCTCAGGGTAGGGTTTAAGGGACATTCGACGATGAGGCAATCACAATCAGGCGCACAGCAGCAGCGCCGGCCATCGCGGAAACTTGCGCTACTGGCCGGAGCGCTCGCGCTCACCTTGGTTGCGTGCTCGCCGGTCATTGATCACCGCGGCTATCTTCCGCGGGGCCAGGATGTGCAGAAACTGCAAGTGGGCATGAGCAAGACGGAAGTTGAAGCGTTGCTCGGCTCGCCCTCCACAACAGCCACGGTCAACAGCTCTGGCGACAGTTACTACTATGTCTCCAGCGTGGTGGAGCAAAAGCCGGTGATCGGCGCGGAGGTTCAGGACCGGCAGGTGATCGCCGTGCGTTTTGATATTGAGGACCGGGTCCAAAACTTCGCCCATTACGGCCTGGAAGACGGGCGCATCGTCAACTTCATCACGCGCGAAACCCCAACAGAGGGGCGCGAGTACTCGCTGATCAAGGAATTCTTTGGCAACCTCGGCAAGTTTACGCCCGGCGCACCGGGCGGTTCGGGCCGTCAGGGGCCCGGTCGCTAGTCGTCCGGCTTGTTCTCTGAAACTTGCGCGCTGCCTGTGCTTGTCTCCAGGGTGCTGGAGACAAAGCGCTCGGAAAACCCGCCAATGAACGACCAGACCACCAGCTTGGCAAACTCCGCATTGGGCACGGCGGTCATCCAGTCCGTGCCCCATAAGGCAACGGTGCTGTCCACGAACTTGGCGGTTTTCAGATCCGGAAACAGACTGCCAGTCAAAAAGCCGCCGGCCATGAGAAAGTACAAGATCCCCGCCCCCACCATTCCAAATCCAAAGCGCACCATCAAATAGCGCAGCTTGAAGGTTCGCCCGATATCGTCATAAGTCAGCGTAGCCACATTGGACTGGAACGAGGAGAGCCGGCTGAACAAGGCGCCCAGAAGCCCGAAGGCCAGCGCGGAGTAAAAACCGAACCAGGGGGGATGGGAGAGCGCGGCATCCAGCAGCGATTTGGCCGCCGGATTTGACGCGGCCAACGTGCCCAGGCCGCCGACCACCAGCCAGGGCAAAGCCACCAGCGCCAGAATGAACAGCCCCACCCGCCACAGGGTTTGCGCCGCCACGTCCCGCTGCCGGCGGTCGAGCCGCTGGGCGGTGTAAAACCAGTTCAGATCATCGAGCAAAACGAAATAGGCAGCCTGTTTGGCGTGAAGTCTCTCGTCGGTTTGCTTTTCGGCTTTGGCCGCTTCCCAGTTGGCCTCATGGGCCCCAAGCGCCGGCAGGTTGAAGGTTTTGGCCCGCTGAAGGCGCCGTTGGAAGAAGGCCGTGACCTCCAGTTCCGGCATCAACGGCACAATCAGCCGTTCCAGCGCATACACATCGCTCCAGGTCTTATAAGGCTTGGCCAGACGGCTCTCTATGTCGGCCACCAGGGCGGAGTTGGTGTCGGTGTCCGGATGCGCCTTTACAACGCTCCACAGAGTTTCGATGCTGGCAATATAGTATTCACCAAGCTGAAGCCCCCTGATTCCCCTATCCGAGGTCATTTGAGCAATTCCTCACGAACGCAAACTGACGACAAATCAATTGCTTCAAACGCCGATCTGCCTGTTAGAGTAACCCAGGGCGCAGCCGCATTCAATCTGAGTTCGAAACGCTCCGGTGTGCTTGGTAAATCATCTAACGGAGACCTTCTGAATGAACGAACAGACAAAAACAGCCCTGGTCACGGGCGCGGCCAGAGGCATTGGCCAGGCCATTGCAAACCGCTTCGCGGACGGTGGCTGGAATGTGGTCGCCGCAGATATTGACGAGGGCGCCATCACCGAGGCGGCGGCGGGGATGGCGGGCAGCGTGCGCCCGCAAACCCTGGATGTGAAACGCGCCGACAGCATCGCCG
>JBCDDQ010000259.1:0-7119 GCA_039180225.1 Pseudomonadota bacterium | reverse complement strand
GTTTGAGGGTCAAAATGATAATCCCATACGTTTTCCAATAACATAGTGCGGGTGACCACCTGGCCCGCATGTTTCATGAGATACTCCAGAAGGCGGAACTCGCGGGCCTGAAGGACCACATCCTGGCCCGCACGGGTGCAGGTTCGGGCGAGCAGATCGAGTTCCAGATTGCCGACCACCAGTTTGGTCTGCGCCGCTTCCGGTTTGTTGCGCCGGGCCAGCACGTCTATGCGGGCGACCAGCTCTGAAAACGCATAAGGCTTGGCCAAATAGTCATCGCCGCCAGCGCGTAGACCCGTAACCCGGTCGTCCACCTCGCCGAGGGCAGACAGAATGAGCACTGGGGTGGCCACATGTTCTGCTCTCAAGGCTTCGATGACGCTGAGGCCATCGCGCTTCGGCAGCATGCGGTCTACCACCAAAACGTCGTGCACGCCCTCGCGGGCCAGAGCCAGACCGTCTTCGCCATCAGCAGCGTGGTCGACAATATGACCCTCTTCGCGCAGGCCCTTGATCAAGAACCCGGCAGCTTGTTGGTCGTCTTCAATCACCAGAATGCGCATGGAGCCGTTGAGCTTAAAAGTTTTGTACGCCAAGAATTGCTCAGTCATAGGTCAATCACCATGAATATCAAGCCACAAGGCGCTTGGGTTCAAGGGAAGAAGGAGGGGGCCGGCCGGACAGGTAACCTTGGGGGAACCACAACAAAGGTACTCTGTCCGGCACGGCGGACGGTTCCTGGTTAGCGGGGGACAGGAACCGTCTCTGAGATGAGCATCGCGTGAGGGGGGACGCGAGCTCTACACACGCTTCAGCGGGATGGCGATGAAGCGTTGATTTTCGCCGGAGCGCACCAGCAAGAGAACCGATTTGCGGCCCTTGCGGTCGGCACGCTCAATGGCACTGGCCACACTCTCCGGGTCCTGCACCTCAATGCCGGCCACTTCCAGAATGTGGTCGCCAGGGCGTAAGCCCTTTTCGGCGGCCGGGCCGTCCGGATCCACGTCCACCACGGCCACGCCTTCATCACCGCTGGGCGACAGCTCAAGACCGAGCGTTGCCAGGGAGACTTTGGGCTCGTCACTCATCGTGTCGGCTTTGGCGAGCTTCTTCTTGCCCGGCAGTTCGGCAATGGTGACGGTCTTGGTGATACGTTCGCCATTGCGGATGAGTTCCAGGGTCGGCTTCGCACCGGGTTTGATCGCCGCAACTTTTCGGGCCAGATCGCGCGGGCTGTTCACTGTCTTGCCGTCCAGGGTCAAGATCGTGTCGCCATTGCGCAGGCCTGCCTTCGAGGCGGGTGAGCCGCCTTGCACGTCGGCGACGATAACGCCTTTGGCTTCATCCAGACCCATGCTGTCGGCAATGTCCTTGGTGACCGGTTGAATGACCACGCCGAGCCAGCCGCGGGTAACGTTGCCGTCATCTTTCAGATCGGCCACAACGTTACCGGCGAGGTGTGCCGGGATGGCAAAGCCGATCCCGACACTACCGCCTGAAGGAGAGAAAATGGCGGTATTCACGCCCACGACTTCGCCTTTGAGATTAAAGGCCGGGCCGCCGGAGTTTCCTTTGTTGATCGCGGCATCGATCTGCAGAAAATCGTCATACGGGCCGGTGCCGATGTCCCGGCCGCGGGCAGAGATAATGCCGGTGGTTACGGTGCCACCCAGACCGAAGGGGTTGCCCACGGCCACCACCCAATCGCCCACACGGGCCGGGGTCTTGGCAAAGCGCACGAAGGAAAATTTCTTGCCATCAGCCTTGATTTTCAGAAGGGCCAGGTCAGTTTTGGGGTCCGAGCCGATTAGTTCGGCTTCATGCTCGTCGCCATTGGCAAACTTGACCTTAATGGTAGCGCCATTATTCACCACATGATTGTTGGTGACCACGAAACCGTCTTCGCTGATCACGAAGCCTGAGCCGCTTGAGTTAGAGGGGCGGCGCGGTGCTCTGAACTGTTTGCCGCCAAAGCGGTCTTCAAACTGCTTGAAGAAATCCTCCATGCCATAGCCGCGCGGCATGCGCTGGCGCTGGCGCTGAGAGCGCTGGACCGTGCCTCTCACCTGCACAGAGACGACGGCGGGCTGAACGCGCTCAACCAGATCGGCAAAACCAGCGGCAGGGGCTCCATTGTCGAAGGTTTTGCTGAGGTCGGTGGCGGCGTTCGCCGGCTGCTCCAGAAGGCCAGGCACGGTGTACGCCGTGGTGCCCAGAAGGGCTGCGGCGACGAGCGCGACCGGCAGTTTGGCGAGCCGGAGTTTGGATTTTTTTGTCTGCATCATGTTTCGTTCTCCCGACAGGGTGGTGAATTGCATGATGCGGATATAGAGATCTGCTCCTTACAGGCACCTTTCAGGCAGATTAATTCTTTGTAAGGTGGATATTCGGCGCCCTTGCGAACGCGAGGGCCCATAGCTCACACCCATCCCTTGGCTCAAACGGCCCTCGCTTTCGCAAGGGCGCGGGTGATCACACCACCACCTTCGTTGCCACCACAGACGATTTCTCCAACGTGCGGTGCACCGGGCATTTCCCGGCAATCTCCTCCAGCTTATCGGCCCATTCTTGCGGCACATCCCCCTCAACGGAAATCTCGCGCTCAAACCGGTCCACCCGTCCCTCACGTTCGCCGCACTCCGCACAATCCTGAGCATGCACCTTGTCGTGGTCCACCACCACCGACACGCGGCCCAGATCCCAGCCCTTTCGGTCTGCATACATGCGCAAGGTCATGGAGGTGCAGGTGCCAAGCGCAATGGAAAGAAAATCATATGGGCTCGGCCCACTGTCCAGCCCGCCCACGGACTTGGGTTCGTCGGCCAACAAGTGGTGATCCCCGGACACAACCTCATTCTGGAACTTGCCCAGCCGGGTCTCACGCACCAGAACACCCCGATCGGGCGCCTTGGGTTTCTCTTCAGCGCTGTCGTCCAAGTAGCGCGAGGACCAGGCGGCCAGCACATTGGCCACGTAGATCGCATCGACCCGGCGGCTCAAGAGGTGGTCCGCATCATCCAGCGAGATGAAGCTCTTGGGATGCTTGGCCGCGTTATAGATCATGCCGGCATTTTCAATGCCCACCGTGCCGTCCAACGGGGCATGGAATACCAGAAGGGCCCGCTTCAGCTTGGCCAGCCGGTCGGTGAGCGAGGAGCCGCGCACATCGTCCAGAAACTGCTTATGAATGGTGAAATCGCGGCCAGCCAGCTTCACGGATGCCGACCCGGTCTCATCGATCTCATCAATGGCCGCCCCAAAATTGTGGATTACGTGTTCCGCATCAGCCGGAGCACCAATGGTGGAGACCGCCAGAACCTCGGGAATATCTCCCGCCGCGGCCAGCACAGCCGCTCCGCCCAGGGAGTGGCCAACCAAAAGAGAGGGCGCGGCATGGTTCTCCCGCAGATATCTGGCCGCTTCCAGGAGATCCTGCACATTGGAGGAAAAGTTGGTGTTGGCAAACTCGCCATCGCTTGCCCCAAGGCCCGTAAAATCAAAGCGCAACACCGCAAAGCCGTTCTTCGCCAGGGCGGTGGCGATGCGGGCAGCGGCAAAAATGTCCTTTGAACAGGTGAAACAGTGCGCAAACAGCGCATAAGCCCTGGGCGGGCCGGCCGGCAGATCGAGCCGGGCGGCGAGCAGCTCGCCGGTATGGCCGGGAAATGTGACTTTTTCAGATGATGCGGCCATGGCGGCGTGTCCTCTTATGCTTTTCGTTTGCGCGAGGATGGCCCTTCCTCCGTATGAGGACAAGATGACGGCACGTGATTGTGATCAGATCAATCGAGAAGTGTCTTCAGGCGCTCGTTCTCTTCTGCGCTCAAACCCTCTTGGGTGGCAGCAGCTTGCCGGCTTTTGCGCCGGTTCATCACCACGATCAGCGCGCCGGCGCCCAAGAGGACGAAGGGAAGGAGCCAGAGCAGCAGGGTGTGGGGGCCGAATGTGGGCCGGAGCAGAATAAACTCTCCATAGCGGCCCACCAAATAATCCATCACTTGCTTATCGCTGTCGCCAGCTTTCAGGCGCTCGCGCAGCAGGACGCGCAGATCCTTGGCCAGAGGCGCATCGGAATCGTCGATGGACTGGTTCTGGCACACCAGACAGCGCAGCTCCAAAGAAAGCGTCCTTGCCCGCTTCTCCAACGCCGGATCATCCAGAACCTCGTCCGGATTGACCGCATGGGCCGGCAAGGCCAGCGAAACGCACAAGAGGAGAGCTGCCAGAAACCGCATGGTTTTAAGCCTTCGCCGCTTTGGGGACGGCCCGCTTAGGCGCGCCCACACGGTAGCGCCGGTCAGACAGGGAGACCAAGCCGCCAAGGAACATGATGAAGGTGCCGAGCCAAATGAAGGGGATCAGCGGGTTGAAATAGACCCGTACCGTGCGCCCGCCTTGAGCCTCATCACCCATAACCACGTAAAGATCGCCGCTCAAATAGGTGCGGATCGCCACTTCAGACGTGGGCTGGCGGGAGGGGAAATAGACCCGCTTGGTGGCTTCCACCGTGTCGGTCACCGGCCCGCCGGTGCGCGAGATTTCGAATCTGCCCACGATATCGCGGTAGTTCGGCCCCGTACGCGGCCCTTCACCCAGATATTTTACCGTGCGCCCCGCCACCTGCTGGGTGTCGCCCGGCTTCATCACCGCCACGACTTCGGCCTTCCAGGCGGTTACGCCCACAATGCCCAAAACGGCGATCCCAAGCCCGGCATGGGCCAATGTGGTGCCAAAGGCCGAGCGGGGCAGACCTTTGAAGCGCTGCCAGGCCAGTTTGAGGTCTCTGTCCTGAACCTTTGCCCGCCAGGCCAACTCAGAGAGCGCGCCAGCAATCAGCCAAACGCCAACGCCAATGCCGAAGGCGGCCAAAACCGGGCCGCCATACATGATGTACCATGTGACGAGAATGGCCAAAAAGCCGAGGATCGCGGCCGCAAACAGGCGCTGCGAGGCGGCATGGATATCGCCGCGCTTCCACGACAGCATGGGCCCAAACGGCACCAACAAAAGCAACGGCATCATAATAATGCCGAACGTCAGATTGAAGTAAGGCGGCCCAACGGAGATTTTTGCGCCCGTCACCGCCTCCAGCGCCAGGGGATAGAGCGTGCCCGTCAGGACCGCAATACAGGAGGTGGAGAGCAGCAGATTGTTGACCACAAGCGAGGTTTCCCGGCTGATCGGCGCAAACAGCCCGCCGGCCTTCAGGCCCGGCGCCCGCCAGGCAAAGAGCGTCAGCGCCCCACCTATGGTGAGACACAAGATCAACAGAATAAAGACGCCGCGATCCGGATCTGACGCAAACGAATGCACCGAGGTCAGAACCCCGGAGCGCACCAGGAAGGTGCCCAACAGGCTCAGCGAAAACGCGATGATGGAGAGCAGCAAGGTCCAGATCTTCAAGGCCCCGCGCCGTTCCACCACAATGGCCGAGTGCAACAGAGCCGTGGCCACCAGCCAGGGCATGAACGATGCATTTTCCACCGGATCCCAGAACCACCAACCGCCCCAGCCAAGCTCGTAATAGGCCCACCAGGAGCCCATGGCGATGCCCGCTGTGAGGAACATCCAGGCCGCCAGCGTCCACGGCCGCACCCAGCGCGCCCAGGCCGCGTCCACCCGGCCGGACAAGAGCGCCGCCACCGCAAAGGAAAAAGCCACCGAGAGCCCCACATAGCCCATGTAGAGCAGGGGCGGGTGGAGCGCCAAAGCCGGGTCCTGAAGAATGGGGTTCAGCCCCCTGCCCTCAAATGGCGCCGGGTTGAGCCGCTCAAACGGGTTGCTGGTCAAAATGATAAAGAGCAGGAACGCCACCCCGATCAGACCCTGCACGCCGATCACCCGCGCCTTCAGATCGCGCGGCAGGTTGGCGCCGAACGCGGCCACACAAGCGCCGAACAGGGCCAGCGTCATGATCCACAGGAGCATGGACCCCTCATGGTTCCCCCAGACGCCGGAAATCTTGTAGATCATCGGTTTGGCGGAATGCGAGTTGGCGTAAACCAGCTTGATGGAGAAATCCGAAACAATGAAGGCGTGGGTCAACGCGGCGAAGGCCAGACCGGTCATGGCAAACTGCATGAGGGCGGCAGGCTCGGCCACCCGCATGTAGGCGCCATCGTTCCGATAGGCTCCATAAAGCGGCAGGACGGACTGCAAGACGGCGCATGTGAGGGCCAGAATGAGCGCAAAATGTCCAAACTCAGAGATCATTCCTTCGTCTCTCCGTGTTGCCAAACCCCCTTTTTCTTCAACGCATCGGCCACTTCGCGAGGCATGTAGTTCTCATCGTGCTTGGCCAGCACAGTATCGGCTTCAAACGTGCCGCCCGCGACCATTTTGCCTTCCGCCACCACGCCTTGGCCCTCGCGAAAAAGATCCGGCAGGATACCATCAAACCTGACGGGGAGCGATTTGTCCTTGTCGGTTACTGTGAAACTAACGACCGTGCCCGCGCCTCGGTTCACGGACCCATCGGCCACCAGGCCGCCCAGTCGGAACCGTTGCCCGAGCTGGATCTTCTTCTCCACCACTTCGCTGGGGGTGTAGAAGAACACAATCGTGTCCTCCAAAGCATAGAGCACAAGCCCGACCGCTGCACCCAACACCACCAGGGCACTGACGATCATGGTTGTGCGCCGTTGTTTGCGGGTCATGGCCATCAGTTGGTCTCCAGTCCCAATTCACTTGCGAACTTGTTCAGGCGCTCAAGCGACGCCGCATCGCCCTCAAAATTGCCGCGTGCATCGCTGAGGGCCTTTTGAGCCAGGTCTTTCTGGCCCATAACCATGCGGGCGCGCATGAGACGCAGCCAGCCGCCTAGGTCATTGCCGTTCTCTGAGAGGCGGTCAGCCAGCCGGTTGACCATGCCTTTGATCATTTCCTGCTGATCGGCTTCTGACATCTGCTCTGCATTAGAGATGGTTTCTTTGTCCAAGGCCGGCGGGCGGGCCTGGTTGGCCTCGGCGGTCTTGACGCCCTCAGCCGGCTGCACGCCTTCTGCGGCCTCCGCGCGCTGAATGTGCGATGCCACAGTCTGTCTCCAGGGCGCATTGGGCGGGGCGTCGGCCAAAAGTTCCTTCCAGCGGGTGATGGCTTCCTTCTTGCGCCCATCTTGGT
>JBCDDQ010000258.1:0-7194 GCA_039180225.1 Pseudomonadota bacterium | reverse complement strand
CCCGAACTCAACACGCCCCGGTTGGCGCTTCGCGAGGTCCGTCTGGACGACGGTCCTGCGCTGCAATCCTATCAAAACGATCCGGAACAGTGGAAGCACCAGGCCGTGGAGCCTGAGGAGTTCGCCGATGGCACTCTCAGGGTCCAGCGGTACTTCGAGCACTGTGGCCCCGACAATGAGCGGCGGCTCTTCGTCTATGTCGCGATCGATAGGACCTCTGGCGTCCTCGTTGGGCAGGTCAGTCTGTCGCGGTTTCATCCCGCCATCGCCAGTCTTGGCGTGGGCGTTGACAAAACGCATACGGGCAAGGGCATCGGCACTGAGATGGCGCGCGAACTTATCAGGTTCGGCTTTGACGAACTTGGCGTGCACCGCATCTCTGCAGACGTGGCCGTGGAGAACGAGCCCTGCAAGCGCGTGATGGAAAAGCTCGGCATGACCCAGGAGGGTGTGGCCAGGGACTGTATCTGGGCCCAGGGTAGGTGGTGGACCGAAGTACAGTTCGCCATCCTCGAACAGGATCCGCGCGGCTGAGGCCAGCAGCGCCTGCTGCACGCCATCAGGTAACACTGAGCAAGATCATGCCGACAACCGTGACAAGCCGCGCAAGTTCGGCCTGGTGGCGTTCCCCCTCATATCGATCGGCAGAGCGCCACACGCCGACCGAGACGATGATGTTGTACGGCACTGAGAACGCGTAACCGACAATGAGCGCTAAAATCGGGCTATCTGCGATAATCAGAAAGAGAAACAACGCGCTCGACGCAATGTTGATGAGGAGGCCACCAAGAACGGCCCAGTTCCAAAACGCATCCGCAAGCGGCAGCTCGCCTCGAAAGAGAAGAATTAAGTGCTTCATAAGCGCAGATTCTTACGTCTGAGGTGCCGGGCTGTCCATCTGGTCCAGGTCAGATATCCAAGATGCGTCAAAGAACGGCGCACAAGTGCCGCGATTGGGCTGGTGCCACCGTGCACGGGCCCGATTACAAAGCGAAATGGTCAATTGAAGGCGACAAAATGTGCTGGCCCCATGAAGGCAGTCCCAAGGATTGCTGGAGCGCGTCGATTGAAGCTGATCAAGTCAGCTGGATCAAAGATGGCAAATCCGGCGGCACCGGCACGGTTCTGTCGGGCAATCCCAACAAATTCCAGTGGGCTCTATGGTCAGCTGTTCCTGTTCCCGAAAGCTTGCAGCGCCTCGCCTCTAACGATTGGCTCAGTTTAGGTCTTGTAACAGCCGTCCATGCTTGCCTGTTTCCCCGACCACATCTGCCAGGCTCGCAATGCCCTTGTTTTCCAGAAGCGGGATCAGCGTCACAAGAGCTTCAGCCGTGGCGCGCGCGTCACCGAGGGCGGTATGCCTCAGAGCGTCGGGTATGGTGATGCCAAGCCGGGCGCAGAGCGCATCGAGCGAATGGGCCTCGGTGATGCCGAAAACAACGGCTGACAGAAGGACCGTATCGAGCACCGGATGGTCCCATGCAACGCCCATCTCGGCTTCATATCTGCGCAGGAAGCCCATGTCGAAGGGCGCATTGTGTGCAACAATGACGGCGCCGCGGCAAAACTCATGAAAGGTTCGGCCGATGGTGAGGAAATCGGGCGCCCCTGCCACGTCAGCGTCTGTGACGCCGTGGATCTTCGTTGAAGCAGGCGGGATGGGCCGGCCTGGGTTTACGTAACAGTCAAGAAACTCCCCCTCCACAAGGCGGCCGTTGAGCACCCGGACGGCGCCCAGTTGGACAACGTCATCGGTTTTGGGCGAGAGGCCGGTTGTCTCCGTGTCAAACGCAACGAAACAGATCTCGCTCAGTTTCATCTCACCGATCTTGCCAGGTGCACTGGAGGTCAATAGGTCAAAATCATAGACCAGAGGCCGTGGTCCAAGAGCGGCTTTGGGCACATCGGCCGTGTCGATCATGAGCATGAAGCCATCGGTGTCCAGCGCCTTCAACCGGGCCGATAGAGCATGAGCGCCGGACTTGGCCTTCAGTTCAACGGACGCTTCCGCATCGGCTTGCTCCGTTTCTTCGATGGCGGCTCTCACGGCCGCATCGTCAAAATAGTCACTCAGCGGTGCTTTCAGCCGTGGAGGCGCCACTGAGGAGAGAAGGCCCGCCGCCTGAGCGTCGTACAAGACGATTTCGATTGACCGATTGAGCAGAACGGTGGCGAGCGGAATTTCTGTCAAAAGCGCCGTCAACCGAGCTCTTTCCTGCTGCAGGCGGTGTGTTTCCTGGGCGACTTCAGTGGCGGTATCCAGCAACTTGGCGCTCAGCGTGCTCGAAATCGCATGCGCTGCCGGCGCGAGGTCTCCAAGATATCTGGTGGTTTCCGCGTCCACTTCCCGGTCAACCCCCGAATGGGCGCGCAGGCGCAAGTCCGTCGCCAGCTTCTCTATCGGTTTGGCAACATGCTTATCGAACAGAAACCAGACGGCTGCCACCAGGCCGGTGTTTAAAAACAAAAACGCCACGAAGGCGGTGACGAATGGTCCTCGCGGTGCATCCTCAGCCCGCACCCAGCCGATGCCCATTGCGCCCGCCGCGAGCGCAACCGCGCCCAACGCCAACAGGCAGAAGAACAGAAAGATGCGCAGGCGCAGACTGAGGTGCGTGAACATGTCAGGTACCGCAAACCAGTTTCAGAATAGGATCATCAGCGGGCATCTGCACCCAGTGGGCATTGGCGAGCGAGCCGTCATCTGAGAATTCAGCGCCATCGACGAGCAGGGCAGATTTTGATCCGGCACAGTCGATCAGTACGGGCGCCCGGTTGACCGCAGACCAGCGGCCGAAAAAGTACAGGTCTGCAAGCCTTTGACCCGGCTGCTTTTCGTTCTTGCGTGTTGTTGCCATGTCAACAGCCACAAAGCGTTTTGTGTACGGCCAAAGCTGCGTCCAAGGGCGCAACCAGCCTTGCTCCTTGACCGTTAAGGCCACCTGAACCCCTTCGGGCAGTTTTTCAGCGGTTCGGTCGAACCAAGTGTATTCGTTGTAGAGGGTCATGGTGATCATGCCGAGGCCGGCGGCAACCGGAACCAACCATTTGGGCAGGCGCCGACCGCTGGTCAAATTCATCAACATCACTACCCCGGCACAGGCAAGTCCAGCAAAGAGGGTGGCAATGAGTTCGACAAACATGGCCCTATCCCAGAATTCCAGTGCCTGACCCAACAGCCGATTGCATGGTCTTGATGACCACGAACGCGTCGCGTAAGTGGCTGCGCTCAAAGTCGGAGAGTTCGGATGGGTCCAGAAAGTTATCTGGCTTGCCCCCGGCTTTCACCTGTTCCAGCTGGTGCTCAAGCCTCATGGTGGCAATCAGATCATAGGCATCGATCAGGTCTGCCCCTCCGGAGGGCGAGAGAATTCCGCCGGCCTGGGCGGCGGAAAGTCTCGCCCTGGTGTTGACGGGCCGCAAACGCCCCTGCAAGGCATAAATGCGGCCCAAATCGACAACCGGAACAACACCGTTCAGTTTAAGATCAAGCCGGTCGCGATGCTCGCCGGAGCGGATGGTGGCGAGCCCCCTGAGCAGGCCAAGAGGCGGCTGATGCTTCAACGAGTTGGCGATCATATGCGCCGTGAAAATGGAGTTTTTGGACGCAGCATCGAGCGTGGTTTTCTGCAGATCCGTGAACAGGCTCTCCTTGCCACCGATGGCTCTGAGGTCAAACATCACTGAGGCCAGCATCTGCGCTTCCGGGTTTGGTTTGGAGATCCAGCCCTCAAAGTAGCTGCGCCACACCTTCAGGGGCTGGCACCAACGTGGATTGGTCGCCATCATGTCGCCGGGGCAATAGTAGTATCCGCAGGTATCCAGGCCGCCGCTCACGTATTTTGCGAGCTTGGCAAAATAGGTCATGTCATCGTCCGTAACGGTGTCAGCCAGGATGAGGCAATTATCCTGGTCCGAGACGCCGGTCTGCTCCTGGCGCCCTTGAGATCCGCACGCCAACCACACGTACGGCACCGGCGGCGGTCCCAGCTCTTCCTCGGCGAAGGCAAGCAGTTTGCGCGTGGCGGTGTCGGCAAGATCGGTAATCAGCCGTGTCACCACTTCATGCCGGTTCCCTGCCGCCACAAGCTGCACCAGCAACTGCGGTATCTTGGACGTGATGCGGGCCATGGCGCGAACATCCTCGGCCTTCGCGATCTGGCGCACCAGATCGGCTGAGGATGCGGCCTGAGCACGGGTCAGATCGGTTTGGCTGACAATGCCAACCAGTTTGCCTGCTTGAGTAATCGGAATATGCCCGATGCCGCGCTCCATCATCGTGTGCAGCACATCCATTCCAAGCGCTGAAGGTTCAAGGGTCACGGGGGCAGGGGTCATGATGCCGGAGACGGGCTGGTCTGGGGCCGTGGCGGAAGCGACGACCCGTTCGCTCATGTCCCGCACTGTGACGATCCCCTTCAAGTCGCCCTGATCGGCCACGCAGATCGAAGATATCTTCCGTTCGCGCATCTTGGCGGCAGCCTCGTGCACGGCCAGATCCGGCGGACACGTAACCGGCTCTGAGGTCATGAGCTGATCGACTGTGAGCGTGGTTAAATCAGGTGTTTGCGGGCGTGCCGGATGGCGACGATCAAAGAAGCGTGCAATCTGCGTGTGGTTATCCATCAGTGCGAACAGGGTCGCAGAAGGCATAACAATCAGCGAGGTATCGGTTGTTGCCAGCGCTGTGCGCGTTGCGAGCCCGCCGCGGGTGAGTGCCCGTTCACCGAAAGAGTTGCGTGGTCCCAGAAGCGATAGCTGCACATCAGCTTCATCTTTGATCTCAATTTCACCCGCCATGATGATGTAGAGGTTCTCTACCGCATCGCCCACCGCAAACACGCTCTCGCCCGCCGGAAGCTCGGTTTGCGCGCATGCTGATGCAAGCGCCAGCACATCGGCCTCTGACAAGCTGTCATAGGGGTGAACGGATGCCAGGAATTGACGGGTCGGATCGCACAGCGCCATTTAGGTTGCCCTATCTGCGAAAATGCCCCGCCGGCAGGATGTGTGCCGACGGGGCTGATGGTGGTGCATCACAGTCGCCGCCAGAAGGCAGCAGCGTGTAACATTAGTGGCCCGCCGTGGCAGCGCCGGCACCGCGCGGCACACGAACGCTCTCCACCAACTCCCTGATTTCCTGCGGGATCTCTTTGGTCATGCCGGTGACGATGTAAGCCACCGCAAAGTTCACCGCGGCACCGATCGCGCCGAATGAGGTTGATTTGATCGGGCCAAGCAGCGGATCTGCATCCGTGAAGGAGTTGGTGTCAGGGATGAAGAACCAGCCTTTGTGCAGGAAGATGTACAGGAGGGTGACCACCAGGCCTGCGAGCATGCCTGCCACCGCGCCGGAATTGTTGATGCGCGTTGAGAAGATGCCCATCATCAAGGCGGGGAATATGGAAGCCGCCGCCAGACCAAAGGCCAACGCCACGGTTTGCGCAGCGAACCCGGGCGGATTGAGCCCAAGTAAGACGGCAACCACAATTGCTGCGGCCATGGATAGCCTTGCCGCAAGCAGCTCCGATCTCTCCGTCATGTTGGGCGTCAATTGGCCCTTGAGCAAATCGTGACTGATCGCTGACGATATGGCCAAGAGCAAGCCGGCCGCCGTGGAAAGCGCGGCTGCAAGACCACCCGCCGCCACAAGCCCGATCACCCAGCCCGGAAGACTTGCGATTTCGGGGTTGGCCAAAACCAGGATGTCACGGTTGAACTTGGTCAGCTCGTTGCCCTTCCAGCCTTTTTCTTCGGCCTTGGCCTGAAGCTCGGCGTTGGCATCATTGTAGTACTGGATCTTGCCATCACCGTTCTTGTCTTCCCAGTCGAGAAGGCCGGTCTTCTTCCAGGTTTCCATCCAGGCATATTCCGGCGCGTTATCGATTTGCTGGAGCGTGACCGCCTCTCCGGCCGTGCCATTGGGCCACATGAGCTCAGAAATGTTCAGCCGAGCCATCGCGCCAACAGCAGGTGCCGTCAGATAGAGGAGCGCAATAAACACCAGTGTCCAACCAGCGGACCAGCGGGCATCAGAGACCTTTGGTACGGTGAAAAACCGCATGATCACGTGCGGCAAACCAGCTGTACCGATCATCAAGGACAGGGTGAACAGCACCATGTTGAAGGTTGAACCGTGAGCGGCCGTGTACTCCTTGAAGCCGAGATCTGTGACAATCTGATCAAGCTTCGTCAGGAGCGGCTCGCCGCTCGCCGTATCACCAAAGAGCCCCAGGGCCGGGATCGGATTGCCCGTAATCTGCAGAGAAATAAACACTGCAGGAATGGTATAGGCCGTGATCAGAACGCAATACTGGGCCACCTGTGTATAGGTGACGCCCTTCATGCCGCCGAACACCGCATAGGCAAAAACCACGCATGCGCCCACCAGGAGCCCCCAGAACGCATCGATTTCAAGGAAGCGTCCAAAGGCAATGCCAACACCTTGCATCTGCCCGATCACATAGGTGATCGAAGCAACGAGCAGGCAGATGACAGCAACCATGCGGGCGGTTGGTGAATAGAACCGGTCACCGATAAATTCCGAGACGGTGAATTTGCCAAACTTGCGCAGATAAGGCGCAAGAAGCAGAGCAAGCAGAACGTAACCGCCTGTCCAGCCCATCAGGAAGGATGAGTTGTCGTACCCGGTAAAGGCAATCAGACCGGCCATCGAAATGAAGGAGGCGGCTGACATCCAGTCGGCCGCAGTGGCCATGCCGTTCGTCACAGGGTGAACCCCGCGTCCGGCCGCATAGAATTCCGATGTGGATCCGGCCCGCGCCCAAACGGCGATGCCGATGTAGAGTGCAAAGGATGCACCGACAAACAGTAAGTTGATTGTAAACTGATCCATGAGCCTATTCCTCATCCACGCCGTGTTCACGGTCGACTTTGTTCATCCGCCAGGCATAGAAGAAAATCAGTGCCAGAAAGGCCAGAATGGAACCTTGTTGTGCGAACCAGAAGCCCAGGTCGGTGCCACCGATGCTGATTCCGCTCAGCAGTGGACGCAGGACGATCCCGAATCCGAATGAGACCAACGCCCAGATAACGAGGCTGATCCCGATGAGACGCAGATTGGCTTGCCAGTACGCGTTCTTGGTGTCGTCTTGGTGGGACATTAGCTTGTGACTTTCTCCATTTGTCTGGTTAGGTACAGAAACGGTGGGTCGGTACGGGGGCCTTTGAGCT
>JBCDDQ010000257.1:0-7209 GCA_039180225.1 Pseudomonadota bacterium | reverse complement strand
CCGGTGATCTTGTTCTTCTTGAAGAGGAACTCGATGCCCTTTGTATTGGCCTCGATGGTCTCGGTCTTGTGCTGCATCATGGCCGGCAGATCGAGCTTGGGCTTGGCGATCTTGATGCCGAGGCTGGCAAAGTCGTGGCCGGCCTCTTCGAACAGCTCGCTGGCGTGAAGCAGCGCTTTAGAGGGGATGCAGCCGATATTGAGACAGGTCCCGCCATAGGTGGGGTCCTTCTCCACCACTGCGGTTTTTAATCCAAGCTGCGCACAGCGGATGGCGCAAACGTAACCACCTGGTCCAGAGCCGATGACCGTGACATCAAACTGATCTGACATGTCTTCTTCTTTCGCTGAGACGTTTGAGGGTCTAGAGGTCGAGCACGAGGCGTTGCGGGTCCTCAATGGCTTCCTTCACCCGCACCAGGAAGGTGACGGCCTCTTTGCCGTCCACGATCCGGTGGTCATAGGACAGTGCCAGATACATCATCGGCCGCACCTTTATCTCACCATCAACCACCATGGGGCGCTGCTGGATTTTATGCATGCCCAAAATGCCCGATTGCGGCGCATTGAGGATGGGCGTGGACATGAGCGAGCCATACACTCCGCCATTTGAGATGGTGAAGGTGCCGCCCTGCATGTCGTCGATCTTCAGATCGCCATCGCGGGCCCTGCGGCCCAGCTCGGCAATGGTCATCTCAATGCCGGCGAGCGAGAGCATGTCCGCATCGCGCACCACGGGCACCACCAGGCCCTTATCAGTGCCGACCGCCACGCCTAAGTGATAGTAGTTCTTGTAGATGAGGTCGGTGCCGTCGATCTCAGCATTCACCGCCGGCACATCCTGCAGGGCCGAGATGCAGGCCTTCACGAAGAAGCTCATGAAACCCAGCTTCACGCCGTGCTTCTTCTCAAACAGATCTTTGTATTGCGAGCGCATGGCCATCACGTTGGTCATGTCCACCTCGTTAAAGGTGGTGAGCATGGCCGCGGTGTTCTGGGCATCTTTCAGGCGGCGCGCAATGGTTTGACGCAGGCGGGTCATGCGGACCCGTTCCTCGCGGCTCTCATCGTCAGCGGCAACAGGCGCGCGGACCTGCACGGGGGCCTCAGGCGCCGCTGCCGGCGCCGTATCGATATGTTTCAGGACGTCGCCCTTGGTCACCCGGCCATCCTTGCCGGTGCCTTGCACGTTGGACGGGTCCACGCCGGCATCAGCAGCCACCTTGCGGACGGCCGGGGATACGGGCGCGTCATTGGCGGCAGCCGGCTTTGCTTCCGGTTCAGGCTGTGGCTCGGGCTTTGGCTCTTCGGCCTTGGGCGGCTCTGGCTTCGCCGCCGGGGCAGATGCAGCAGCAGCGGCGGCACCTTCGGCGATGGCCCCCAGCAATGCGCCCACCTCCACCGTGTCGCCGTCCGATACATCGATCGCTTCCAAAACGCCGGAGGCCGGCGCCGGCACTTCGATCGTGACCTTGTCGGTCTCCAGCTCCACCAGAGGTTCATCGGCAGAGACGGCTTCACCGGTTTTCTTGAACCACTGGGCGACAGTGGCTTCGGTAACGGATTCACCCAGTGTTGGCACACGGATTTCAGTGGTCATGAGGTGTTGCCTTTCTAACGGCGTGGCAAGTGGAGTGGCATAACATGCAAGGCGGTCAAAGGGTCAGCGCCTCATTCAGGAATGTTTCAACTTCTTTGAGGTGAACGCTCATCAACCCGGTGGCCGGTGAGGCCGCCGCAGGCCGGCCCACATAACGCGGCCGTTTTGATTTTACGTCTAACCGGTTGAGCACCGATTCAATGTTGGGCTCAACAAAGCTCCAGGAGCCCATATTCTTTGGCTCTTCCTGACACCAGACGATTTCCGCATTCGGAAAGCGCGGCAGATCCTTCATCAACGCCCGGTACGGGAACGGATAGAGCTGTTCAAGCCGCATCAGATAGATGTCGTTGATGCCGCGCCTCTCGCGTTCTTCATAAAGGTCGTAATAGACCTTGCCGGTGCACAGAATGACCCGTTCAATCTGCTCATCATTGCGCAGCTTGATGGCCTGATCGGGCAGAATCTCCGCATCGTCCCAAAGGACCCGGTGGAAGGAGGTTTCCGCATCAAACTCATCCAGCTTGGAGACGCAGCGCTTGTGGCGCAGCAGCGACTTGGGTGACATGACGAACAGGGGCTTGCGGAAGTCCCGGTGCATCTGGCGCCGCAGAACGTGGAAGTAGTTCGACGGGGTGGTGCAGTTGACCACCTGCACATTGTCTTCTGCACAGAGCTGCAAAAAGCGTTCAAGGCGCGCTGAGGAGTGCTCCGGCCCCTGGCCCTCAAAGCCGTGGGGCATGAGCAGCACCAGACCGGACATGCGCAGCCATTTGCGCTCGCCAGACGAGATGAACTGATCGATCACCACCTGGGCACCGTTCACAAAGTCGCCGAACTGGGCTTCCCAGATCACCAGCGCCTTCGGTTCGGCCAGAGAGTAGCCATATTCGAAGGCCAACACCGCCTCCTCAGAGAGCATGGAGTTGATGACTTCATAATGGGCCTGGTCTGCAGAGATGTTGCTTAGTGGCACATAGCGGCTCTCATCCACCTGGTCGTTGAACACCGAATGGCGGTGGGAGAAGGTGCCGCGCTCGCAATCCTGGCCCGACAAGCGCACCGGATAGCCCTCTTCCAGCAGGGTTCCAAATGCCAGATGTTCGGCCATGGCCCAGTCCACCGGCACCTCACCGTCCATCATCTTGGCGCGATTGCCGATGACCCGTTTGAGGGTTCTGTGAATGTTGAAGTCTTCCGGATACTCGGTGAGCTTCTTGCCAATGGCGGTGAGCGTTTCCAGCTCAACGCCGGTTTTGCCGCGCCGCGCCCGGCCTTCTTCCTTGACGGCTTTAAGGCCCATCCAGGCGCCATCCAGCCAGTCGGCCTTGTTGGGTTTGTAGGCATCGGCACTGTCGAAATCGTTCTCCAGCTGGGCGCGGAAGTCCTCTTTCATCTTTTGGACGTCGTCCGCGGTCACCACGCCTTCTTTGATCAGCTTCTCAGAGTAAAGCTCCAGCACAGGCGGGTGTTTGGCGATGCGCTGATACATGATCGGCTGGGTGAATGCCGGTTCGTCGCCCTCATTGTGGCCGAAGCGGCGGTAGCAGAACATGTCGATGACCACCGGCTTGCCGAAGAGCTGGCGGAACTCGGTGGCGATCTTGGCCGCATAGACCACAGCTTCCGGGTCGTCCCCGTTCACATGGAAAATCGGAGCCTCGATCATCTTGGCCACATCCGATGGATAGGGCGATGAACGCGATTGGATCGGGCTGGTGGTGAAGCCAATCTGGTTGTTCACGATGAAATGGATCGAGCCGCCGGACTTGTGGCCCTTCAGCCCGGAAAGTCCGAAACACTCCGCAACAACACCCTGGCCGGCAAAAGCGGCATCCCCATGCAGGAGAAGCGGGATCACCGAGGAGCGCTCCAGATCTTCGTGCTGGTCCTGCTTGGCCCGGGCTTTGCCCAGAACCACAGGATCAACAATCTCCAGGTGCGAGGGGTTTGCTGTGAGCGACAGGTGAACCGTGTTGCCGTCCAGGATCCGGTCGGATGACGAGCCCAGGTGGTACTTCACGTCGCCTGAGCCTTCCACCTCGTCCGGCTTGAACGAGCCGCCTTTGAACTCATTGAAGATCGCCTGGAAGGGCTTGCCCATGACGTTGGCCAGCACGTTGAGCCGCCCACGGTGGGGCATGCCGATGACCACTTCTTTCACGCCCATCTGGCCGCCGCGTTTGATGACGCGTTCAAGGGCCGGCAGAATGGCCTCACCGCCGTCCAGGCCGAAGCGCTTGGTGCCGGTGTATTTTACGTTGAGGAAGTTCTCAAAGCCGACGCTTTCAATCAGCTTGCGCAGAATGTTCTTCTTGCCTTGAGTGTCCAGCGAGATGCCTTTTTCAGCGCCTTCGATCCGTTGCTGCAGCCAGCCCTTTTGCTGCGGGTCGGAGATGTGGATGAACTCCACACCCAGGGTCGAGCAATAGGTCTTGCGCAGGATCTCCACGATTTCGCGGATGGTGGCCATTTCCAGGCCCAGCACGTTGTCGATGAAGATCTGCCGGTCAAGATCGTCCGGCCCGAAGCCATAGGTTTCCGGCTCCAGTTCCGGCATGGCTTCCTGGGTGCGCAGCTTCAGCGGATCCAGATCTGCCGCCAGGTGACCGCGCATGCGGTAGGCGCGCACCATCATGAGGGCGCGGACGGAATCCAGGGTGGCCTGGCGCAGCTCTTCATCGGACAGGCTGACGCCGCCGCTCTGGGCGCGGGCCGACACCTTGCCGGACATTTCGCTTTCAACCTGCGCCCAGTCGCCATCCAGGGCGCTGACCATTTCGCCATTGGCCGCCGGCGGCCAGTCGGCGCGCTCCCAGGAGGCGCCTTTGGCGGTGGCTCTGACCTGATCTGGCTCATCGGCCAGTTCGGCGAAAAACGCCTGCCATTCAGGATCCAGCGAATTGGGATTGTCCTGATATTGAGCGTGAAGCTGTTCAATGAAGTTGGCGTTGCCGCCATAAAGGAACGAAGTGCGCGAGAACGCATCGTTCTGGGCCGACTTGGTCATGTTGCGTTGCCGCCAGATTTACCGACCGTCAGAGCCGCCGCATCTGGCCCATCCCATGGTTGATACTAGTTTCCTCAATTACACCCGTTCTCAAGCGCCCAGGCGCCGGCCAAGGCCGGACTATCTATTTAAGACCTCTTGCAGCGTCGTGCCAAGGGCTGCAGGCGAATTAGCAACTTCAATTCCTGCTGAACGCATGGCTTCCATTTTGTCTTCAGCACCACCCTTGCCGCCGGAAATGATCGCGCCCGCATGGCCCATGCGGCGCCCGGGCGGTGCGGTGACGCCGGCGATAAAGCCCACCACAGGCTTTTTCACCTTGCTGGCAGCCAGGAACTCGGCGGCTTCTTCTTCCGCCGTGCCCCCGATTTCGCCGATCATCACGATGGAGTGGGTGTTGTCATCGCCCAGGAACATGTCCAGGCAGTCAATAAAGTTCGTGCCGTTCACGGGGTCGCCGCCAATGCCGATACAGGTGGACTGGCCCAGGCCGGCCGCGGTGGTTTGCGCCACGGCTTCGTAGGTCAAGGTGCCTGAGCGCGAAACGATGCCGACGGAGCCGCTTTTATGAATGTGGCCTGGCATGATGCCGATCTTGCATTCATCCGGCGTGATGACGCCCGGGCAGTTTGGGCCCACGAGGCGGGTTTTGGAGCCGGTCAGGGCCCGCTTCACTTTCACCATGTCCATAACCGGAATGCCTTCGGTGATGCAGACGGCCAGATCCAGCTCGGCGGCAATGGCCTCCAGAATGGCATCGCCTGCAAACGGCGGCGGCACGTAGATCACCGTGGCATTGGCGCCGGTGGCCTCTTTGGCCTCGGCAACGGTATCGAAGACCGGCAGATCCAAATGGGTGCTGCCGCCTTTTCCGGGGGTCACGCCGCCCACCATCTGCGTGCCGTAGGCGATGGCCTGCTCGGTGTGGAAGGTGCCGGTGTTGCCGGTGATGCCCTGGCAGATGACCTTGGTGTCTTTGTTGACGAGAACAGACATTATGCGGCCTCCTTCACAGCAGCGACGATCTTCTGGGCCGCATCGTTCAAATCGTCGGCCGGAATGACGTTAAGGCCGCTGTCGGTGAGGATCTTCTTGCCCTTCTCCACATTGGTGCCTTCAAGGCGCACGACCAACGGGACTTGGAGCCCCACATCCTTGATGGCGGTGACCACTCCTTCGGCGATCACGTCACAGCGCATGATGCCGCCAAAAATGTTCACCAGAATGCCCTCAACCTGCGGGTCGGAGGTGATGATCTTGAACGCCGCGGTGACCTTCTCCGTGGTGGCGCCACCGCCCACGTCCAGGAAGTTGGCGGGTTCGGAGCCATAGAGTTTGATGATGTCCATGGTGGCCATAGCGAGGCCGGCGCCGTTCACCATGCAGCCGATCTTGCCGTCCAGCGCGATATAGTTGAGGTCGAATTTGGAGGCTTCCAGCTCTTTTTCATCCTCTTCGGTTTCATCGCGCAGCTCTTCCAGATCCTTGTGCCGGTAGAGCGCGTTGGAATCGAAGTTCACCTTGGCGTCCAGGCAGAGCAACTCGCCGCCTTCCGTCACCACCAGCGGGTTAATCTCCAACAGGCTCATGTCGCTCTCGGTGAAGGCCTTGTAGAGGTTGGAGATGAGCTTCACGCATTGCTTGACCTGATCGCCTTCCAGCTTCAGGGCATAGGCAATGTCGCGGCCCACATAGGGGCTGAAACCTGAGGCCGGATCCACCGTGATGGTGAGGATCTTTTCAGGAGTCTCGGCCGCCACCGCCTCGATATCCATGCCGCCTTCGGTTGATGCGATGAAGGCGATGCGCGAGGTGGCGCGGTCCACCAGGCAGGAGAGATAGAGCTCGCGGGCAATGGCGCTGCCCGCTTCGATATAGAGCCGGCCCACTTCCTTGCCGGCCGGGCCGGTCTGGTGGGTCACCAGGTTCATGCCCAGAATGCGGTCGGCCTCGGTGCGCACCTCGTCGATGGATTTGACCACCTTCACGCCGCCGCCTTTGCCGCGTCCGCCGGCATGGATCTGCGCCTTGACCACCCACACGGGGCCGCCCAGCTTTTCCGCCGCCTCAACGGCCTCATCGACCGTAAAGGCCGGGTAGCCATGCCCCGTGGGTACACCAAAGCCCCGCAGCAGCTCTTTGGCCTGATATTCGTGGATATTCATCTATCTTCCCCTCCTTGGCCCCGTCACCTTAGCGCAATCAGCGGCCAAGGTCCGGTGCGATTTTCTTACATGCGTCCACCAGGCCTTTCACGGCGTCCACGGACTTGTTGAAAGCGGACTGCTCGTTTTTGTCGAGCTTGATCTCCACGATGCGCTCCACGCCATCTTTGCCGATGACGCAGGGAACGCCCACGTAGAGATCTTTCTGGCCATATTGGCCATCAAGGTGGGCCGCGCAGGGCAGAACCCGTTTTTTGTCTTTAAGGTAGCTGTCCGCCATGGCGATGGCCGAAGACGCCGGGGCGTAGTAGGCCGAGCCGGTTTTCAGGAGGCCCACCACCTCAGCCCCACCGTCGCGGGTGCGCTGAACGATTTCGTCAATGCGCTTGGCGCTGGTCCATTTCATGGCCACCAGATCGGGGATCGGGATGCCGG
>JBCDDQ010000256.1:0-7256 GCA_039180225.1 Pseudomonadota bacterium | reverse complement strand
CTTCAGCAAAGGCGGACAATGGCTTGTCCAGCACCAGCCGGGCCAGCGCGCTGCGCTTGGTAAGAGAGTGCTGGCGACCGGCCCCGAACACCCGGGGCACGCGGTCGAGCAAGGCGCCAAAGTGGCGGGACAGCCATCCGGCCGGTGAGCCCACATCGGCGCGGGGCACGGAGGCGAGCACCTGAATGCCGAGCATTTTCTCCACATCGTAGGGAGAGCGGAAGCCGTTATCCAGCTTCTCCAAGAGGAAGGCGAGGGCGCAGCCGAGGCCCAGCCCTAAGATCAACGAGAACCCGGCGATGGAGCGCTTGACGGGCGCGCTCGGGTTGATGGGGGCGCTGGCGTGTTCAATCACCCTGGATTCTGCGGTTTGCAGGCTCTGTTGCTGAGAAACTTCCTTGAACCGGGTCAGGAAGGCATTGAAAAGCTGGCGATCGGCTTCCGCCTCGCGCTCCAGTTCGCGCAGCCGTATGTTCGCCTGATTGTTGCCAGTCTTTTTGCCCTTCAAAAGGTTCAAGCTCTTTTCGATGGAGCGTTCGCGGCTGAGTGCGATCTGATAATCGTTGGTGGCGGTGGTGAGAATGCGCTTGGCTTCCACCTTGATCTGGGCGTTCACGTCGACGAGCTGCGCGCGGGTGCTCTGCACTCTGGGATGACGGCTGCCATACTTGGCACGCAGATCAGCCAGAACCCGGCGCAGCTCTGTAGCCTTGGTGCGCAGGGTGCCGATCACCTGGGATTGCAGCCTGTCGGCGAACGAGGTGGTCTCGCCGCCCTTCTTGATCACCGCGAGAAGTGATTGATATTTGGCTCTTTTCTGCGCGGTCTCCGCGCGCACCAGGATGAGCTGTTCACTGAGCTTGGCAATTTGTTGCTCGTTGAGATCGGTGCCCTTGGCCGCCACAATCCCGTTTTCGGTCTTGAAGCGTTCCACCGCACGTTCAGAGGTTCGCACTTTGGTGCGCAGCTCTTCCAAGCGTTCAAACAGCCAGGCATTGGCCCGGCTGGTCGCTTCATACTTGGCTTCGAGCTGGTCCACCAGATACTCGCCGGCGAAGGCGTTGGCGATCTGGGCGGCGAACACCGGGTCTTCGTCGGTGTAGCTCACCTCAATCACGTAGGTCCACTCCTTACGGGCAACGGTGATGCCTTCCTTCAGCTTAAGCGCCAACCGTTCCTTGTCGCTCGCCAGAAGAGCGTCGCGCCCACCGATCTGCTTTCTGACCGGGGCGCGGGAGAGCGTGGCCCGTGCCCATTGGATGAGCTGCTCTGAGAGCGTCGGCTGGCGGTCAAGGATGAACCGGTCGGCCTTGTGAAGCTCCAGCTTCTCCACCACCCGCAGGGCGACGGAGGTGGACTTGATGAGTTCCACTTCACTGTCGATGGCAGAAGAATCTTTGCCTATTGAGGAAACCACCGATTTGGTGTCGACCACGCTCGTGCGCCGGGGATCGACCAAAACCGAGGCGGTGGCAGTGTAGACCGGCACCAGCTGCATGGCATAGACCAGACCGATGAGGCCCACAAGCAGCGTGACCGAGGCGATCAGGGTGGCGCGGCGGCGCAGAACGGCGACGAGCTCTCTTAGGTCGAGCCCAATATCGTCGTAGCTGGCATCATCAATGCCTAAGGGCCGTTCAACCCTTGAAGAATGCTCGTCATCATGACTTCGCTTCAACATGCCGATCCGACGGTTCCGGGCATCCTGCCCTAAAACCTTGCCTTCAAGTACAAACCTGCCTGATGGCGTTCAAAATCGAGCGCAAAGCCGGTGAACTCGCGGTCGGTGTAGAGATAGTTGACCCCCACGCCGAGATACCGGTTGATCTCGTACTCTGCTCTCAATCCCGCTCCAAGCGTATAACCTTTAACCGAGGAACTGTTAAAACTGTCATAAACGAACCGGAGATGCGGCGAGACGATCAACCGGCGCAAAACCTCGTAATCCAGCGATAAATGGACATAGCTCTGATCGGAGCCTGAGAGGCCCGGAATGGTGGTGTCCTCAAAGCGCTGTTGGGCATCCAGGTTGACTGTCATCAGCGGCGTTGGATTCCAGATGAGCGCGGCCAGGAAGGTCAGTGCGGAATGTTCGCCGAACAAAGCGCTGTCGTAATCAACGTAGTTGTATCCAACGCCGACCTCGCCGCGCAGCAAGCGGCCCAGCTCAAACTCCACACCGCCCAGCGCCCGGAGGCCCTCAGAGCTTCGGTTGGTGGTGGCCGGTCCGTCATAATCACGCGTGGTGAATTGCAAATCGCCAAAAACGCTATACCCAGGTGAGACGCTGTAGCTGACCCGCCCGCCGGCCTCGATGCGGTCGAAATCCCGGAAATCCTGGTCAAAATTGGCACCGGCAAAGGTTCTGCCGTCGCCGTAGTCGAAGAGCGAATAGTGCACACTGCCGGAAAGTTTAAGCCGGTTGAACGTCTTCACCAGTTTACCGGCAAGGTCCACACGGTTGTACTCAACCGGGCTTCGCGTTGCCGTGGCCTGGACGATCGCTCCGCGCTCTTCCTGAAAAACCCCGCCTTTTGCGGTCAGGTAGGCATTGAGATCACGCGTGACATCAATCCGCGTTTGCAGCTTGCCAAAAGCTTCCGTGCGGCTTTCCGGCGACAGGCTGAAATATTCAATATGCTTGACCGCGGCCTCTGCCGCCACTTCATGGCGTCCAAAGTCCGATTTCACCTTGATGTTCGGGGTGATAAAAAACGCCTCATCATCCACCGTACCGCTGGGCGTGGCGCGCACATTGGTGTCGATCAAGAGGCCCGATGCCACCTCGGGCAACACCCAGAACTGCCCGTGCCGGATGCCGCGACCTTGGTTGCGATCGGCCACATCGGGCAGGTCATCTTCAGTGTTATGGGCGTTGTAGTCTCTCAGGATCTGATAGTGGTATTCGCGCGAAAGGCTCTCAGCGTCTGCCCGCACAGCACCTGTGAGGGCGCACAGGCCAATGGCCGCACCCGTGAGCAAAAGGCCAAGCGGCCTTGCGGATTTGTTTTCGCACAAACGCATCCCACGTCCCCAGAATTCTGGGAAACTCTAGAGCCGGGCGGCTTAAGTGGGGGTTTAGGGGGATGGCTAACCGGACGTGCCGGGGGTGCGCCAAATTGGGATTTTGCCCCTTCGGAGGGGCAAATCGATTCAATTTGAGCGATCTTGTTTAGACAAGATTTACGACGATCAGAAGTAGCGTTCGGGGATCCGGATATTGTCGCCCGGCACGATCGGCACCCGCTGCTTGAGCGAAACCGCAATCTCCTGGTCGCGACCTTCCCGGCGGATATAGACTTTGTCCACATTCGCCCGGTAGGTGTAGCCGCCTGCGATGGCGATTGAGTCCTGGACGGTGAGCCCGCTGCGGAACGGATACTGACCGCCTTGCTTCACCTCGCCGGTGATATAGAACGGCCGGTAGTTCAACACCTCAGCAGCCACCTTGGGATCGTTCAGGTAGCCGTTCTTGAACGCGGCAACGACGCGCTCTTGAAACTGCTGCACTGTGTTTCCCTTGGCGCGCACGCTGCCGATCAGCGGAATGTTGACCACCCCCGCGCCGTCAATCACGTATTCTCCGGAGAGCTCCGGCTCGCCATAGACTTTCAGGCGGATCTTGTCGCCCGTGCCCATGCGGTATTGGGTGTCGGTGCCGGCCGTGGGTTCGATGATCAGGCCGTTCTGGCCTTGAGGCGTGGTGTTAAGAAGAGCGTTGTCTACGTTCCCGTTACAGCCCGCCAGCAGGAGGGCGGCCCCAATGCACGCGGCCCAAGCTTTGCCGCTCAGATGGCCTCTACGCTTACTCAACATACCCAGAACTCTCGTCGCACCGAGAAATTGACACGTGCCGGCTGCCTTGAACCAGCGCGGCAAGTAGGCCCGAATTTCCCTACCAAACGTTTAATCCAGGCGCGATGGGCCGGGCGGGCCGGTGGCGATCATACCTTGTGCGTCATTCTCTAAAACCAGGCAGGTGAGAATGCCCGTACTGTACGCGCCGGTGTCGATGTTGATGCGGTTGGTGTGCACTTCCGGCTGCTTGGTGGGCGTGTGGCCGTGGACAATGAGTTTTCCGTGGTACTTGCCGGAGGTGAGAAACTCATCACGGATCCACATGAGGTCCTGATCCTTCTGGGCCTCCAGCGGCACGCCGGGACGCACGCCCGCATGGACAAAGAAATAGTCACCAACGCTCAGCGATGTGGGCAGGCCTTCGCAGAACGCAAGATGGTTGGGCGGAAACGCGGCGACGAACTGCTTGTGGATGCCTTTGCAGGCCGCGCTGGTCATGGGCTTGCCTTCTGCAATGCCATAAGCCCGCATGGTGCTCATGCCCCCATACCGCGCCCAGTGTTTCAGGCAGTCCGGATCCTCAAGGAAATCCAGCAAGGTTTGCTCGTGGTTTCCCTTCAGGCAAATCCGCTCATCGCATACGGGCTGCGATGTGATGAAATGCTCCAGCACCTCGCGCGAGGCCGGTCCTCTGTCGATGTAGTCCCCGAGATAGACCTCTATGGCATGGGCAACCGGATGGTCGGCAAGATCTTCTTCAATGCGCTCGCGCAGCTCCAACAAAAGGTCCAATCGTCCGTGCACATCGCCAACCGCATATACCCTCACACCCTCGTCCATAACCGGCGTGGGATGGGGATCTGCGCGAAAGAGGCTCTTCCAGTTCATGTCGTCTCGAAGCGGGAAACTAGTCGTTGCATCCTAATCCGCGAAGCTGGTAGGGAGCTTGTGAACGGATTTTAAAAGCCGATCGATAGGGAAGAGGCATAATGAAATTTCAGCTCGCCATCAACATGGAACGCATCACGCCCGACATCGACATGCGCGAGGTGGAGCGCCATACGCTGGAAATGGTGCAAATGGCCGACGAAGGCGGCTTTGAGATCGTGTGGTCGGCAGAGCATCACGCTTTGGAAATGACCATTGCGCCAAATCCCTTTCAATTACTCACGTGGTGGGCCGCCCACACCAACCGGATTCGCCTCGGCACCGCCGTTGTTGTGGCCCCTTATTGGCATCCCATCAATGTGGCCGGCGAAGCAGCACTGACTGATCTTTATAGCGGCGGCCGTTTGGAGTTCGGCATTGGCTCAGGGGCCTACCAGCGCGAGTTTGACCGTATGTATCCCGGCCTCAAGCAGTCTGAAGGCTGGCGCTATATGCAGGAGATGCTGCCTGCGGTCAAAGCGCTCTGGGAAGGCGACTATGCCCATGAGGGCGAGTTTTGGTCGTTCCCCACATCAACGTCCGTTCCAAAGCCTATTCAGAAACCTCATCCGCCGGTCTGGATCGCCGCCCGGGCGCCGATCACCTATGATTTTGCCGTGGAGCATGGCTGCAACATCATCTCCTGGCCGCTCACCCGGCCCATGTCGGAGGCGGAGCTCTATAAATCACATCTGGACAATGCCATGGCGAAGAAGCCCGGCGCCAAGCGCCCAATCTTCGCGATGATGCGCCACACGTGCGTCTATGAAGATGACGAAGGCCGCGAGGCTGCGATCAAGGCGGTGCAACGCCAACTTGGCCAGTTTGAGAACCTGTTCAAGAATCTGGGGGATGTCGAAGACGGGTTTCCGGCCCAGGTGGATCTGAACTCCATTGCCAACCGCGATGAGTTCAATGCGGACATGCTGCAGGAGAACCTGATGCTGGGCACGCCCGATGAGATCATAGCCAAGCTGAAGCCCTATGAAGAGCTGGGTGTGGACCACTTCACCTACAACATGAACATCGGCTTGGATTTTGCGCGTCAGAAGACGTCTCTCGGGCTGTTCATCAACGAAGTCATGCCCGCCTACGCCTAAGGTTCCTCCATGTCCAGACCTGCGCCTGACCAAGTCACAACCGTTGCCACGATTGGGGCCGGGCCGATTGGTGCCGGCTGGGCGGCTCAATTCCTGGCGCGCGGATATGACGTGACGGCCTATATCCACGAGCGGTCAGAGGAAGGTGTGTTCCGCAAGATCCTGGATACGGGTTGGGTGAGCTTGGAAGGACTAGGCCTTGCGGAGGGAGCGTCGCGCGACCGGTTGACCCTGACCTCAGACCTTTCCACCGCCGTTTCTTCGGCCCAGTTCGTCCAGGAAAGTGCGCCGGAAATCCTTGAGCTGAAGCAGGCGCTCTATTAACGTCTGAGCGATCTGGTGCCGGATGATGTTGTGATCGCCTCCAGCACCTCCGGCCTCACCATGACCGAGATCCAGGCCAAGTGCGCGACCGCCAGCAGAACCGTGGTTGGCCATCCGTTCAACCCGCCCTATCTCTTGCCGCTTGTGGAGATTGTCGGCGGGGCGCAATCGGACCCTGAAGCGGTTGCCTGGGCTTCCGAATTCTACAAGGTCGCTGGCAAGGCGCCCTTGGTCATGAACAAGGAGATCCCAGGCTTTGTAGCCACGCGTCTGCAAGAGGCACTTTGGCGCGAAGCCCTGCACATGGTGGCCAATGGCGAGGCAACGCCGCAACAGATCGACACGGCCCTCATCAACGGTCCGGCCCCGCGCATGGCCCTGCAGGGCCAGTGCATGGCCTTTCACGTGGCCTGTGGGGAAGGGGGCATGGCCACCAACCTGGACCAATTTGGCCCCGCTCTGAAGCTGCCCTGGACACGGCTCGAAGCGCCTGAGCTGACCACAGATCTGCGCAACCGGATGGTTGAGGGCTGCAACGCGATGGCGGCCGGTCAGCATTTTGAGAAAATGGCGGCTGAACGCGACCGTGGCATTGTTGCGATTTTGAATGCGATTAAAGAGGTGAAGCGATGAACTTTGAGCCCATCATCACCTGTGCCGTTACGGGCGCGGGCGACACAACGGCCAAGCATCCGGGCGTTCCGGTGACCCCGCAGCAGATTGCCGAAGCGGCGATTGAGGCGGCCAAAGCCGGCGCCGCGGTTGCCCACATCCAGGTGCGCGATCCGGAGACGGGCAAAGGTTCGCGCGACCCTGAACTTTTCAAGCAGGTGGTGGATCTGGTGCGTTCGTCAGATACCGATGTGGTGCTTAATCTGACCGCCGGCATGGGCGGGGACTGGGTGCCCAGCGACGAAGACCCGGCGCTGCCTGGCCCCGGCAGCGACATGATTGGGCCCCTGGAGCGCTTGGCACACGTGAAAGACAACCTGCCGGAAATCTGCAGCCTTGATTGCGGCACACTCAATTTTGGCAATGGCAATGAGATCTACATCTCCACCCCGCCCTACCTGCGCAAAATGGCCGAACTCACCAAGGAATGGGGCG
>JBCDDQ010000255.1:0-7282 GCA_039180225.1 Pseudomonadota bacterium | reverse complement strand
GGCCCTTCTCAACAAGATCCCCTATTACACCACGCTGGCCGGGGCGGTGGCGGCGGCCGATGCGATTGCGGCCTATAAAGCGGGCACACTTGAAGTTGCGCCTCTGCAAGACTATGTAGGCGCCGGAGGCGCGCGCGGGGCGGCGGCTTAGGCGCTGAAATTGGGGGTTTACAATAGGTGCCGCGATGGCTTGCAGACTGTTGAAATTTTGCGCATAGTTGCGGGCTGGACAGAGGTTTATCCCATTTTTCAATCCTACTGCCGGGTGGCGATGGTCACTACGGAGAGAGCAGGACTGACAGAACTGGACGATAGAGACGATGGATAAAGTGCCAATGACATCAGGTGGCCATGCCGCCATTCAGGACGAGGTAAGAACCCTGAAGACCACGGAGCGTCAGCGGATCATCAAAGCGATCTCTGAAGCGCGCGAACATGGCGATCTGTCGGAAAATGCCGAGTATCATGCCGCCAAGGAGCAACAGGGTCTGAACGAAGCCCGGATTGCCGAGCTGGAGGATATTCTGTCGCGCGCCGACGTGATTGATGTGAGCCAGCTGTCGGGCAAGACCGTGAAGTTCGGGGCGCATGTGACCTTGGTGGACGAGGATACCGATGAAGAATCGGTGTACCAGATCGTTGGTGAGCAGGAAGCTGATGTGAAGGCCGGCCGGATTTCCATCACCTCACCGATTGCCCGGGCGCTGATCGGCAAGACGGTTGGCGACAGCGTGGAAGTGAACACGCCTGGCGGCGGGAAGTCGTACGAGATCTTGAAGGTGAAGTTCAGCTAGGAGCGGTCCCGCGCCCTTGCGCACGCGAGGGCCCATAGCTCACACCTTTCCCTTGGCCGAGAAGGTCCTCGCGTTCGCAAGGACGCGGGATTAAGTCGCCATCTGCCGCGGGCTCAGCCCCCCAAACGTCGTGCGGTGCATTAGCCGCTCAAAGCCCTGGTAATCGTTCACCGCATAATGCTGGGTGGCCAGATTGTCCCAAACCGCCACGGTGCCGGCAGACCAGCGGAAGCGGCAGGTGAATTCCGGCCGGATCGCATGGCGCTGCACGGCCTCCAGTATGGGCCGGCTCTCCTCTTCGCTCATCCCGTCGAGCCGCACCACATAGGTGGGGTTGAGAAACAGCATTTGCTGCCCGGTGACCGGGTGGCGCAGCACCGCCGGATGCAGCCGGTCTTCATCGGCGCTGGGATCGCCGCGGGCCATTTTCATGCCGGCCCCGGTTTGGGTGTCAAGCGGCGGGGCCCATTTCACCCCATAGGGTTTTCCCACATGCACCGCATCGCGCCCGGCGAGCAGCTCGCGTAAGGGCGTCGGCAATGCCGCCCAGGCGGCCGCCTGGCTCACCCACAAGGTGTCGCCGCCATGGGGCGGGACCGTGTGGGCGCTGAGCACCGAGCCGGCCGGTGGGCGCTCCAAGAAGCTGAAATCGGTATGCCAGTCCCCGCCGAACACGCCGCCACGCTCTTCAGCGCCCTTATAGACCCGGATCACCTGGGGCTCGCCGTCCAGGGGCGTGACGTAGGGCAGGTTGAGCAGGGGGCCGAAGGTTTCCGTGAAGCGCTTCTGCTGGGCGATGTCCACATGCTGGCCCCGGAAGAACAGCACATAGTGGCGGGCCAGCAGGCCGCGCAGCTCGTGAGCGGCGGCCTCATCGAGGGGTTTGGAGAGGTCCACGCCTTCAATCTCAGCGCCGATTGCGCTGGTGAGCGGGGTGACCGTCAGGCCGTCTGTCTGAGGGGGGGCGTGCATGAGCGCTACATCCGCATCTGTTTCCACAAGTAGACCATGCCCACGATGGCCGGAGCAATAAGCAATGCCGCGACCATGGGAACGGCGGCTTTGAGATATTCGGCGTTCATCGTGAACACGGTGGTGGCATCGACAATGTCCGTCACGCAGCGCGCGGCCAGGGCCACGAACAGGGCCTCGCGGCTGCGCAGCAACACGGCGAGGATGACCGCGAGCACGGCGGTGAGGTTCCGCGTGATGTAGGCCATTGTTGTGTAGTTGAAATCCGGCGGCGGATTGAACAGCGTGGACAGGGCGAAGAAGGAGACGATGACGATCTGCAGGGCGATGATGATCCAGAACCAATTCGGCAGGAATTGGCCGAGGCTTGGTTTGGCTGAGGCTGTGTTCATGATGGTTGGCTCCTTAAGCGGTGCAGTCTAGGCGGCGATCAGGGGCGAGCCAAGCGGATCGTTTGGGAGCTGGGGGTGACTCTATCGTCATCCCCGCGAATGCGGGGAGCCAGGGGCTGTTTGCTTTTGAGCGTGTTGCTCTGGGTCCCGGATATTTGCTGGCGCAAATTTCGGGATGACGGCGAGACTTGCAGTGCCTTTACGTGCGGTTCGTCTTGAACGTCCGTGAGCCCGGCTTGCCGCCTTTGCTGCGCGGGACCGGTTTTTCCGTGCGGCCCACCGTCATCTCATCCAGGTCCGGCTTGTGCGGCCGTGCCCGGCTGGGGGCGCCGGCCTTTCCGCCGCCGCCATGCTTGCCCGCCTTCTGCTCAATGGCCGCCTGGCGCGCCATCGGATCATCCATCACCGCAAGCTCGGTCTCGCGCAGCCGCTTGATCTCATCACGCAGGCGGGCGGCCTCCTCAAACTCCAGATCCGCAGCCGCATCGCGCATGCGTTTTTCCAGATCCTCCAGAACCGTCTCCAGATTGTGCCCGATCAGCGGGCCATCGCCATCCTTGGCCAGCCCGGTGTCCACGCGCACATGGTCGCCCTCATACACACTGTCCAGAATATCGGCGATATTGGCGCGCACGCTCTCCGGCGTGATGTCGTTTTCCTCGTTATAGGCCAGTTGCTTGTCCCGGCGCCGGTCGGTCTCGCCCAGGGCGCGTTCCATGGAACCGGTGATCTGATCGGCATAAAGGATGACCCGGCCGTCCACATTCCGCGCCGCCCGGCCGATGGTCTGAATGAGCGAGGTTTCCGAACGCAAGAAACCTTCCTTGTCCGCATCCAAAATGGCCACGAGCGCACATTCCGGGATATCGAGCCCCTCGCGCAGGAGGTTAATCCCCACCAGCACATCAAACGCGCCAAGGCGCAGATCGCGGATAATCTCGATGCGTTCAAGGGTGTCGATGTCCGAATGCATGTAGCGCACCCGTATGCCCTGCTCATGCATGTATTCGGTGAGATCTTCGGCCATGCGCTTGGTCAAGGTGGTGACCAGAACCCGGTAGCCCTGCTTGGCCACGTCGTGGCACTCGGCAATCAGATCGTCAACTTGTGTGGCCACGGGCCGGATTTCCACTGGCGGATCGGTGAGGCCTGTGGGGCGGATCACCTGCTCGGCGAAGACCCCGCCGGTGCGCTCCATCTCCCAATTGCCGGGCGTCGCTGAGACATAGACCGTGGACGGACGCATGGCGTCCCATTCCTCAAAGCGCAGCGGCCGGTTGTCGATGCAGGACGGCAGGCGGAAGCCATATTCGGCCAGTGTCGCCTTGCGGTTGAAGTCGCCCCGGAACATGGCGCCCAATTGGGGCACGGTGACGTGGCTTTCGTCCAGGAACACCAGGGCATTATCGGGGAGATACTCAAACAAGGTGGGCGGCGGCTCGCCAGGCTGGCGGCCGGTGAGGTAACGCGAATAGTTTTCAATACCCGCGCAGGACCCGGTGGCCATGATCATTTCCATGTCGAAGGTGCAGCGCTGCTCCAGGCGCTGGGCCTCCAGAAGGCGCCCGGCCGCATTGAACTCGTCCAGGCGGATGCCGAGCTCATGCTTGATCTGCTTGACCGCCTGCTGAAGGGTCGGCTTGGGCGTCACATAGTGGGAGTTGGCGTAGAACTTTACCGATTGCAGCTGATCGGTCTTCTGGCCTGTGAGGGGGTCGAACTCCGTGATGCCCTCCACCTCATCGCCGAACAGGGAGATGCGCCAGGCGCGGTCTTCCAAGTGGGCCGTGAACACTTCCACCGTGTCCCCCCGGGCCCGGAAGGTGCCGCGCTGGAAGGCGGCATCGTTGCGCTTGTACTGCAGGGCCACCAGGTCGGCCAGGAACTGGTTGCGGTCGAGCCGGTCGCCCAGCTGGACCTGGAAGGTCATGGCCGAATAGGTTTCCACCGACCCGATACCGTAGATGCAGGAGACCGAGGCGACGATGATCACATCGTCCCGCTCCAGCAGCGCTCGGGTGGCGGCATGGCGCATGCGGTCGATCTGCTCGTTGATGGAGCTCTCTTTCTCAATATAAGTGTCGGAGCGGGGCACATAAGCTTCCGGCTGGTAATAGTCGTAATAGGAGACGAAATATTCCACCGCATTGTTGGGGAAGAACTGCTTGAACTCCCCATAGAGCTGGGCGGCGAGCGTCTTGTTGGGGGCGAGGATGAGCGCTGGGCGCTGAGTGGCCTCGATCACCTTGGCCATGGTGTAGGTCTTGCCGGACCCGGTGACGCCGAGGAGCACCTGATCGCGCTCGTCCTGCTCTTTGATGCCGCCCACAAGCTCCGCGATGGCTTCGGGCTGATCGCCCGCCGGCGAAAACGCAGAGATAAGCTCAATGGAGACCCCGCCTTCGGACTTCTCCGGCCGCTCCGGGCGGTGGGGGACGAAGGTGGTCTTAAACTCCGTCAGCTCCGGGCGCAGATCCCCCAGCCCGCCGGCGGGCATGGCCGCGCGCGGGTCGGGCCTCGGCCCTCGCTCCACGGCGGCGGCCGGGACCGCGTCGGCCACGGGAATGCCGGGCGCGCCGGCAATGGGCTGCACAGGGGCTTCTGAGAAACCGTCTTGATCGGGATTGGAGGCCATGGCCGGAATATAGGCGGTGCGGCGGTGAGGGAAAAGAGCAAGCTGAGGCGTGGTGGCGAGATGTTGACAGGAGATGTCAGGAGGGGTGCCTTTTTACACATCAAAAATTGTATGGTGGTTTTGGTCATTTAGAGAAAAAATATAACATTTCGCACACTTTTCTCGAGTAAGCTCCCGTGACAACTTTGTGGGGCAAGCATGACTGACCGTATCTTCTATCCCGTTGTGGCTCTTTTCTCCTTGGTGTTGTTCTCGGCTGTCTACTACGACCTGGTGCCGGTGCCGGTGATCCGGATTGTGCCGGTGTCTTTGAACAGCTTTGAGGATCCGCCCGCTTTGGAAGCGGAGATGAAGACCATTACGTTGGCCACGCATCATGTGGAGGTGGATCTTGGGGCAAAGCTCAATCGCGTGCGCAAACGCGTGCTGGCGTTGGGGAACCTTCTCAAGCGGGACGCCTGTGATCCGGATGTGTTTCACGCCTATGTGCGCGCCCTGGGTGCGTATGGCCATCACCACCGCAATGCTTTTGAGGCGCATCACAATAAGTGGGTCACCTCAGATGACCGGCGGATTGTCAGCACCGTCCGCCGGTTCATTTCAAACGGCCGGATCAGGCCATATGACGGACACAACATCTCGCTGCATGATGACGCGCTTAAGGAGCTCAGGAGCAACAGTCCTCAAACTTCGCCGCAAATGGACTATTACTATAAGTGCCGCAAACAGCGCAGCGCAGACAGCGGCGAGCGCGCGAACACGCTCCCCACGTTTGAAGACAACATGCAGAAAATGCGCAGCGGAACGCGCAAGAAGAAGCCGCAAAAGGACAGCGCCGATTTGAAAGCGGCCCGCAACGCTGTCTATGCCGCCGCAAGCCGTGTGCGCTCCAGATCCTGCTCAAAGGCGGTGCGGGCCCAGTTTGTGAAAACCTTTGCGGCGTTCACGAAAGCGTTTCACCGCAGCCGGGCCTCCTTTGATGCGCAACCGCGCAAGCTGATCGAGCTGGCGGGTGCCTTGAAAGGGGAGGGGCGCATCACGACGCGTGATTTTCGCGGAAACCTGAAAGCCTCAGCGCTGTTTGGTGTGATGGCCCAGGACGCTGGCGTCGGCTTTATGCACCAGAACGATAACGCGCAGTACGCATACTATAGCAAGTGCGCCAAGTGATCGGGCCAGGGCGGGCGGGATGAGCACGGCCTATCGATCTTTATGCTTGGGCGCTGTGTTCGTCTGTCTTCTCTCTGTGGCGCTCGCGTTTGTTGCGGCCTGGCCTGGCTGCAACGGGGCGGCTCAAGGCGGCTGCGGGCTTGCGAAACAGGCCGCCAACACGCTGATCACCGTTTTCCAGGAGCAGAGCAATCGGCTGTGGGCCCTGCTCACGGCGGAGACGGTGATTGGTGTTGTCTTGGCGTTTGGGTTTCTCACGGCGCTGTGCCTTAGCACCGTGAAAGGGCGTATTGGTGAAAAGCTGACCTGTTTGATCGTCGTGCTCTACACGCCCTGGCTCATCACGTTGAACCTGAAACTGGTGCCTTGGGCCCTTCAGTGCACAGTCTCGCCGGCGGGCCAAGACGGCGCGCGCGGTTGCGACGTCTTGGGGTTTGCGCTCGCCAGCTTCTATGGTGTGACCGGGCTCATGTGGTCGGTAAATGTGGTTGTGCCCGCCCTGGCGGCCGTTGGTGTGGGCTATTTGGTGCTGAGCAGTTGGGTTTTTGTGGTCCACAAAGTGATCGATTAATGTGCCGGAGTGACGGACGGCAGGGCCCGCCGACCGGAGCGCGTTAAGAAGGGCTTGGTTTTGAATCGCTCTCGCCACATTTGGGGGAGCTGGCCGCAAGCTACAATCATGACGGCTTTGTGATTCTGATTGTTTAGTTTCCAACAAATCAAATATAAAAAAGATATTACATGAAAAAATCACCGATAGAAATCCGAAATTAACCAGATTTGGGCGGTATGTTTGGAAATATCCCTAAAAATAAAATAGCCAAATGGAAATTTTATTGAGTTAATATTTTAAATAGGTGGCGTTAATAGTCCATAAACCATGGTAATATCAAGTGAATTTCACATCTCAACTTAACTTCATGTTAAATCCTCCCGAGTAAGTTCGCTACAGTTCCACTCCCCAAGGATAACAACCGGGGCAAGAACTGGTGCTGAAATTCAAAGTGTGTATGTAAGGAGTATACGACATGTTTGCACGTTTTCTGAAAGACGAGTCTGGCGCAACCGCCATTGAATATGGCCTGATCGCTGCTGGCATCTCTGTTGCCATCGCTACCATCGTTGGTACGATCGGTACGCAGCTGGACACCGTATTCGACAACATCTCTACCGAGCTTGGCGAATAAGACTGACAACCAGTCAGGGACGGCGTAAACGCCCTCCCAAAGCTCCGAGGTTATCGGGAGGCGACAGCCGGCCGGAACCCCCGCCGGGGGTACCGGTTTTGGGCCTCCATTTACGGCCGGCGATCCCCCGTT
>JBCDDQ010000254.1:0-7306 GCA_039180225.1 Pseudomonadota bacterium | reverse complement strand
CACCGCTCGTGGGGATCATGTGGTGTGCAAGCAAGGGTAAACTTGAAATAACGCGGCCCTTGTAAGATGCCGATGCGGGCGCCAGAGCGGTGCCTTTAACACGCTAAACGTGGAACGCACCAATCTGGCGTCCGCGCCCTCACTCTGTGAGGCTTTTGGTGGAGATATCCGGAAGAGCGCTGGAGCTCGTCCGGTGGGTTTGCCGTGCACGGACAGATTAGGAGGGCAGGCGGGGAAACAGATGCAGCTTGATGGGTATGATACTGCGCGCGCCTCACGTCCTTGCGCACGCGGGGGTTCGGGGCACCAGCGGAGAGGGTGAATTCTGTCTGCACCGGAAGTCGTTGATTCTGATTTCGACGATCGCAAATGCGTCTTCTTTATTGGATGGTTTTTCTGGGAAGAACCGGCTCAACAGAGCAACAGCATATCGAGCTTTAGGCATGGAGAGTGCAAAACGAACCTCATAGCATCAGAGACATTCTTCTGGGGATGTAGGTTAAGACTGGGGGACTCTATGACAGAAATACCGTTCGGGCACGGCGGTGCCCGCGCATACAGCACATGCAGACGAGCCATTGCCTGGCTTGTGTTGTTAGTAGGGCTGCTGCTGGTCGGGTGCGCGGGCGACATCTCCGATGACATCTCGCTGGATGAAGTTGCGAGCCAGGCCGAGGGCATTGTGATCGCTTCTGTTGAATTGCCAAGTGGGTTCTACAACTGCGGCAGCGCAACACTCTGGCTCAGCAGGCGAGGACCGAACGGGAACGCGAAAAGAGACAGCGCGAACGTTGCAAATTCGGCCGTTACGTTCCGTCCCAGTCAGTTTCGCCTCCCGGCTGGGAAGTACACATTGAGAAACCTGGAGTGTGTGGAGTATCGCGGGCGAATCCGACTGCTGAAGAAAGCGGCTTCCTTGGGCACTTTCGAGGTAAAGGCCGGCGAAGTCGTCAACGTTGGGAGGATCTCTTTTGGGGGATTTTACACAATCGCCACGACACCTCAGGTCGCGCCGCTGCTGGCAGAGCAACTCACCTGGCTCCGGAAAAACAAACCGAAACTGCTGAGCCGAATGACAACGCGTCACTTCCAGCCTAATGCAGGTGTGATCCTCAGGAGAAGGCCATAATGCTCACGCGCCTTTCGGTCGGGCCATCATCCCTGCGAACGCGACCGAACGGTCCTGAGCTGCCGCTCAAGACAAGCTTTCCGATGCCGGCCAGGTGCCGCATCGGGTGATGGCTTGTTCCGTGCGCGATAGACTTTTCCTATCGCCGCGGCGATGGCAATCAATTTGTGACGGCCAGCGCGTTGCACCATGTGGGCTTCAACACAAAACCAATCCAAGAGTGTTTGCGACCTGCAGGAGGAGTGCGGAAGTTATGAATCGTTTCATGAACATACTGGTGGTGTGCCAGGAAGACAGTCAGGTGAAGTTTGCACTGGAACGGGCGCGCAGCCTCGCGACTGCGAACGGTGCCGCCGTCACTCTGTTGGATGTCATCGATCTCGACCAACGGGACGTGGACGATGTGCTTTCAGGCCTGTCGGACCGCACCCCCTATGAGCTGAAGCAGCAGATCGAAGACTATCACCAGGCGCGTCTCAATCATCTTGCTGCAGACTTTGAGCGTGACGGTGTGTGCGTCTCCACAAAAGTTGTGCACGGCGTGCCCTTTGTGGAGACAATCCGCGCGGTGCTCCGCGATGGCTATGACATTGTCATGAAGGGTGCCAACGTCAATCCGGCCACGCAGCGCTCGGTCTTTCTGGGCCTGGACCTCCATCTGATGCGCAAATGTCCGTGCCCGGTGATGATCGTCAACGAACCTCTGATCAGCGATCGGTCACGGGTGCTGGCGGCTGTTGATCCGGATATTGATGACCTCAACAAGGATTGCGTCAACCGGCTGATCCTTGACCTCGCCTCCTCGCTCTCCACCTTACCCGGCTCACATCTGCACGTGGCGCACGCCTGGCGCATCGAGGAGGAACACGCCCTTTTGACCAGCAGCCTGATCAAGGCAAGTCCGGCGGAGATAAGGCGGATCAAACAGAAAAAACGGGCCAAGCGCGTCCAGGAGCTTGATCAGCTGATGGCGGAAACCCCGGACACGCCAACCAGCTGCGATGTGCACATGATGCAAGGCTATGCCGGCGACGTGATCCCGATGCTCGCCGCCAAGTTTCAGGTTGATCTGGTTGTGATGGGAACGGTCAGCCGAACGGACATTGGCGGTCTGTTTATCGGAAACACCGCAGAAACCATCATCAGCCGGCTTGAATGCTCAATCCTGGCCGTTAAGCCGCCGGCCTTCCAAACACCGATCGCCCTTGAGGGCGCCTTGAGCATTGGCGCCATGGCGCATCGCCTTGACGCGCGTGCCGCGGCTTAGGCATGCGTCCAGCGAGGGGCAAGGAGACAGAGATGACGATAAGCGAATTGGAGTTGGCCACGCGTGACCAGGTCAACGCACGGCGCAACTATCTGATGGGTCTGTGGGCCGGTCAGAAGCTGGGGCTGACGGAGAGTGAGCTGCCGCGCTATGTGAGCGCGGTGATGGCCGCGGACTTCCAAGAGCCGGGACCTCTGGATGTTGTGCGTAAGCTGAAGCAAGACTTTGCCGCCACGGGCCTTTACATCTCAGAGTCTGAGGTCATGACACAGCTGAAAGCTGCTGAAAAAAGCGTCCGGTCCGAACTGCTCTCAACCGATTAAGACGGGCTGCCCGGCACCTGGCCGCTCCTCCTGGTTCGCGCTGTTGCGGCGAGGGCGCGGTGGGGAGCGAGATTGTGACAACCTCGCACATACGAAAAAGGGCCGATCCCTTAAAGGACCGGCCCTTTTCAATCCGATGCGCAAAGGCGATGCATTAGATATCGTCCTTGGGCTCCAGCACCTGGCGACCGCGATACATGCCTGTTTTCAGGTCAATGTGGTGAGGACGGTGCAGTTCACCGGTTTTCTTGTCCTCAACATAAGTGCGGGTTTCCTTGGTGTGGCCTGAACGGCGATGTCCACGCTTTTGCGAGGTGATCTTACTCTTAGGCACAGCCATGATAGAATTCTCCAAAAACATGCGGCCGCTGGCGGGCAGCGGCCGGTTGCTTGGCGCGCCTTATAATCTGATCTGCTGCAAAAAGCCAGTACTGTTTGGCCGCAGGATAACGCCAGAGGCTGCAACACGAAAACTCCTGAAAATGGGCCAAATCTTAATCAGTTTCGCGCAAGGTGATGCGCCTATGGTGCGCCTAAAAGGGAAGGCCAAATGCAGAGCCGCAGGTAGGCATGGTCATATGAACCAGATTGATACCGTGATGATCGTCGACGATGACCCCATCGCGCGCACCATTTATCATTCTTTCATGATGGGCCTGGGTATGGCCGACATTTACCAGGCCGCGTCAGGTCAAGAGGCTGCTCGAATGCTCGCGCAGGTTCCCGGTAAAGTCCAATTGCTCGTCCTCGATCTTAACATGCCTGAGATGGACGGGATCGAGATGCTCAAGCACCTTCACGAGATTGCCTATGAGGGGCACCTGGCGATCGGCAGTGCAGCGCACCGTGCGACCCGGGAGAGCGCGGAGAAACTGGCCGATCTTTATGGCCTGAATCTGATCGGTTTCATCTCAAAACCGCTGACCAAGAGGAAGCTGGACGAGGTGCTTTTGCCTGCAGTTTCGAAAAGCCCGGTGCGCCTGGCGGGTTAGCGGGTCGGCTCTGCGGGCATTTCATTAAAACTTTAGGGAATGGGTTGGCGGTTCTTAAATGTCTCGTCCGCAAAATGTCGTGTGTTCAAAGCATGATCCGCCGTGGGGGAAGCGGCGTAACACGGATTATGGGGTGAACCGTTTCCGCACGGGATCAGCCGGCAAGCGTGCACAGGGGCACATTGCTGGGCGCGGGCTCACTGGAACGAGTCTGGAGTTGGGTATGAGACCTAGTGCGAGTACTCCCGGCCTGGGTATGCTGGGGCCTGTGTCAGAATGACTGCAAATTCTCCGAACAGATTGGCCGAAATTGAGAGCATTGTGGAGCTCACAAAGACCGCGCGCGAGAAGGCCCTTGAGATTGATCTGACCTTCGAGGCCTACTTGCTGCACACTGCGCTGGTGGCGCTGATGGAGCAGCTGGAGCTTGAGGACGGGCACCGCTAGGGCGTTGCTAGCCTTGGTCCCTGGGGGGGAATGTCTCAAAGTGGTGGCGCAGGATCCCAAGCAGGAGACGGGTGGCATCCTCGCCCTCAAGCTTAGGCTCGTCACTCATGAGCTCACTGGCCAGTCTTGGTGCGTTTTCAAGGCCAACTGCAAAGGACTTCTGGCCCGACAGGGTCAGTGCGCAATTGGACATCGGCCCGCTCACCAGACCCTGGCTGGTCAGCCACTGCCACAAGGGTTCAAACCCTTGCTTGTGAGCGGTGATGCGTTGACAGGTTGTCAGGTCAATACGGTCCGGAAAGACCAGATCCAGACGCCTCAGAACAAATAGGATCACCCTGCTAAAATCGGGGCCTTCAAAGTCTCGGTCATGCAAATGGAAAGTTGGAGGAAAAGCACAGTTGCGAGCGCTTTCGGTCATTACTCTTTACTCACCCAATTTCTGCAGACCCCTCCGCTTGGTCTGACGCCAACGTCTTAGATCTGCGAAATCCCCACAGTCCCAACTGTAAGCGCGGGAGTTCGCTTTGGTCAACCGCCACGAGCCCGCGCAAACACCACGCGCAGGCTCATGCGCCTCCACCCCAACCCTCGCCGAACAGTGCGCTCTATGCGCGCTGGGGCGGTGATTGGCGCAGTTGTTCTGTAAGGGCCATAGTGGCCATTTCCAGAAGATAAGCCTCGAATTTCAATTCCATCAATTGAGCATCATCGCGCGCAGTTCTCACGCGTTCCAGCATCTCTTGTATGCGTTGTCTTCTTTGGTCAGGAAAATCACGAGCCCCCGTGTTTGCCTCTGACATTGCCACGTTTGTCTCACCTTTCAAAAGAGAACAGCGCGGCGCATCCCCACAAGATTGCCGCGCTTTCGATATCCTCAGCCACGGTCACAAATTAGTTACTAGTTGGTAATCTGTCAATGAGTCCCGATCTTGCATTTTTGGCCAATTCGTGGCAGAAATGCGTATGTTTATGCACGTATATGTTGTTTTTTGCTATCTGGAGTTTTAGGGCTGACACACAGTCCGACTAGTAGGTCGAATCACCTCCACATGTTGCAACGAACCGATTCTCGCTGCATAAGAAGCGCTGAGGCAGATCTGCCTCTGGCTTAAATTCGGGGACTTTTCCTGTGGGGCAAACTAAGCAAGAGCAGATATTGGATGTGGCTGAGACGATCGTAAGATCGCGCGGGTACAATGCATTCAGCTATGCCGATATTGCCGCAGAAGTGGGCACATCGAAAGCCAGCTTACATCATCATTTCTCCACCAAGTCTGACTTGGGATTGCAGCTGGTCACACGCTTCACCAACAACGTTTTACAGGCTCTGGAACAGATTGATACGGTGCACTCCAGCGCGTTAATCAAGCTGCGAGAATATGCCCGGCTCTACGAAGGGGCCATGGAAGAGAACCAGATGTGCCTGTGCGGCATGTTGGCCGCTGAGCATGAAACCCTGTCGGACGCAATGCAAACGGCCATCAACGACTTTTTCGATGGGCATGAACGCTGGCTTGAACAGGTTTTGCTGAAGGGCCGGGAAACTGGTGAGCTGGCCTTCGATGGTGAGGCCTCGGTGCATGCACAGGCCATCGTCTCAAGCTTCCAAGGCGCGCTCCTGGTGGCCAAATCACAGCGTTCCATGAGGCGGATGAAGCTCGTGTCCTCGCACCTGGTGGAAAACTACCGCGCCACGCAGCCTTAGCCTCCCCGGAAACGGGACACCACCACGTCCTGGATAATCTGACGTAACAGCATTTCTGCCGGATCGCGGTCGGTGGCCAGGCGCCATGCCATGGTGAGATCGAACTCCGGCGAGGTGAACGGCAAAGCGCTACTGCGCAAGGGCCCGTTCAGAGAAAGGGTTTGTGCCACGTGGTGGGGAACCGTCGCCACGCGCCCGGTATCTTGCAGCACGAATGGCAGAACAGAGAATGTGGAGAGCGAAAGCACGATGCGGCGCTCCAACCCCTTGGCGCTGAGGGTCTCATCCACATAGCCGATCAGGTCTCCCGCGAACGTCACCAAGACGTGGGCACTTGCGCAGTATTGGGGGAGGGACGTCATGGGCTCTGCGGCCTGGCAGGTGAGGGCTCTGTATCCCACGCGTGCAAGCTTCGTGACCTTCGCATTGGCCGGCAGCTTGTTCAGGTAACCGACCGCTATGGAGGCTGTTCCGCTCTCCAAGAGGGATCCAGCGCGCAAGTAATCCGTGTGCTGCACAATCAGTCGTGCCTTGGGCATGATCGCGCTCAGCCGCTCGCAGATGTCAGGCAAGAAGCTGAGCTGGATATCGTCAGACATGGCGAGTTGGAAAATACGCTCTGTGCTTTTGGGATCAAAGCCGTCCCCGGCCCGCAGCGCGTGCTCGATTGCCTCCAGGGCCGGCCGCACCTGCGCGTGGAGTGCAAGGGCCCGCGGGGTGGCTTCCAACGTGCGTCCCGCGCGCACGAACAAAGGGTCGTTCGAGAGCTCTCGTAACCGGGCCAGGGAGCGCGAGACGGCCGGTTGTCCAAGCCGCAAGCGGCGTGCAGTCGCCGTTACGCTGCGCTCCTGCATCAGCAAGTGGAAGACGCCAAGCAGGTTTAGATCGAGCGAATAAATATCATTCTTATTCATATTCGTTATCTAAATTATCGATTGGAGTAATGTAAAGTGAGCTGTCATAGGGGTGTTGAGCGAGAACAGCGAGGTGCCCCGCCATGACCACTCCCACCAGCAGATTTGATGATCTCCATGCCAACGCGCTGACCGGCGATTTGTCGGGCCGCGATATCTTGACCGCTGAGGAGCGCTTTGCGGTTCAGTTGGGCGGCCTGTCTGCGCTTGATCTTGGCGCCACGGAACTGACCGGCGAGCTGATAAACCTGTTGGAAGAGGGGTGTTCGCCGGAACTGGCTGAAGATGTGCTGGTCCAGATGGCGGCCTATCTCGGCTATCCCCGCACCCGCCGTTCTGTGGCGTGCCTTACCGGCGCCCTGGCAAGCCGGGGCCAGGGCTCCGGAACACTGCCACCTGGTGTGCAGAACGATGCTGAACGTTACGCCGCAGGCATTGCTGACTATGCCATGCTCAATCCTGATGCGCTCACAACCATAAAGTCAGCCTTTGGTGCCCTTGCGCCGGATGTGATTGATTTGACCTT
>JBCDDQ010000253.1:0-7330 GCA_039180225.1 Pseudomonadota bacterium | reverse complement strand
TGTGCGCAATTGAGCTCAACGCTCATGCCGTGGGCGCGCGCTTCGGGGGCGGCGTCTCCTACGGTGTTGCCGTCGGCAACCTTGCCTTGTCTGGTGATCGCCCCGGTGCGAAACAGAATGGATTCCAGAAGTGTGGTTTTACCGCTCAAGTACGGTCCAACGATTGCGATGGATCTGGGCCCTGTTGCGGGCCCGGCTGCAGTGCTTTCTTGAGTGTCTCCCATGATACAAATCATCCCTCTTTGCTATTTCGTGGAGTGGCCTATCCGGCGCCCCTCACAAAACGCCGGGCCGATCTACTGCTCGTCTTGACGTGCGAGCTTATGGATAACGGATGGTCGCGCGTCTGGCGCCCGGATGCAAGAGGCTAGTTCGGGTAAAGAACAATTCTACCCAAGCGCGCAGTTTATGGTTAACGGCACTGGAGGCCTGCAGATCGCTAATTGCGAGGAGGGGCGTGTTTTTGTTTAGATGGCTAATACTCGAAATAATGTTGGCGAACCCGTTCAAAATTGAAGAAGTATGTTGTGCAACTTTTGGTTCTTAACTTAGTATGGGCACGGACTTTGTGCTTTCGGGGGGACCTGTTTTATTTGGAGGCATACCGTGATATTTAGAGTTTTTACCAAAACCTTTGTTGCTGGCGCTCTTGCGCTTGTGTTTATGGCTGGTGCGACGAGCCTGGTCGTGCCGGAGACAGCGGAAGCTGCAACCAAGAAGCAGCGTCGCGATGCCATGCGGTTGTGCAAGCGCAAGTATGGCAAGACCGTCTACAAAGTGTCATTTCAGCGGAACGGCAAGATCATCTGTCACTACGGCGCGCGCGGTGGCAAGAACTTGAGCGAAGAACAGGTCAGGAAGTGGTGCAAGCGCAAATACTACATGGCGGCCAGTGTGCGCGTTTATAAGCGCAACGGCCGGTGGTGGTGCGAGTATCGCAGCTAGCGGGCAAGCGTAGCTTGTGCCTGCCGCCCGGATGCAAGGGGCTATGTCGGGTAAAGAACAATTCTTCCAAGGCGCGCAATTTAGAGTTAGCGGGGTTGTATTTTGTGCGTTCCGCGTGTTGTTGTCCCCACACCCCGTTCGTCATCCCGGAATTTTGCGTCAGCAAAATATCCGAGACCCAGATGCGGTGAAGTTCAGAGCATAACAGCCCTGGGTCCCCGCTTTCGCGGGGGGATGACGGATGGGGAAAGCGGGGATGACGGAGGGGAGGGCGCGGGGGCCCGCCGCTTAAAGCGGCTTGCCCTCGCTGGTCTTCCAGTTCTGCGCCATCAGCTCGTTTGACGGCCGGGTTTCATCCAGCAGCTTCTTGGCCGTGTCGCCGCCCGCCACCGGCAGGCCGTCCTCGTCGATCTTGCCGATCTGCACAAGCACAGAGGCCTGATCCCAGTAGATATGCTCATGATAGAGCTTATCGCCGCGGAAGTTGACGATCGCCACCAGGGGCACCTCCACATATTTGCCCGTGGGCTCAATGCCCGGCAGCATCCAGTCGATCTCGCGGGTGTGGGTGAAACAGAACACCATTTCGTCCACCAGCCGGTCGGCCCCGATGGTGCGTGAGATGGGGATCAGCTTGGTGTCTTCCGGGTTGGAATCCACGAAGTGATATTTGTAGAAGCGCTTCAGATGGTCGTGGCCCACACCGCCGGTCATGGTGGGAATGTGGTTCACGTAGGGCTCTGAGACCATGGTGTCCATGGTGGCATCCACGTCGCGGGTGGCAAACTCGTGGTAGCAGTGCATGTCCCACAGATGCTCAAGGTCATAGACGGGACCCAGCACATTCCGCAGCGTCGCGAGCGACCGCGAATAAGCCATTAGGGTGGATGGCTTGTCGAAATGATCGCGGCCCGGGGTGGCGAAGGCGTGGTCCTGGCCCTCATAGAGATAGAGCGAGATGTCCTTCTTGCCCTCAAGCTGCTTGTAGATCGCCTCGCGCGCTTCGGGCGGGCAGAACTGGTCTTCGCCGGCAAAATGCAAGGTGAGCGGGCAGGAGATCTTCTTGGCTTCCTTCAGATAGTCCTGAACCCCCACCGCATAATAGCCCACGGCCACATCCGCCGTGGTGCGGGTGGCCGACAGATAGGCCAGCAGGCCGCCCAGGCAATAGCCGATGGTGCCCACCTTACCCTTCACAAAACGCTGATCGCGCAAGGTGGTGATGGTGTCCTGGATGTCGTTCATGGCCTTGTCCACATCGAACTCCTGGTAGAGCGCGAAGGCCTTTTGGAAATCCTCTTCCGAATAGCCCAGGTTGACGTCTTCTTCCTGGCGCCAGAAGAGATCGGGCACCACGGCCACATAGCCCTCTTCGGCAAAGTGGTCGGCCATATCCATCATGTAATCATTGATGCCGAAGATCTCCTGCAGCAGCACCAGGCCGGGGCCCGAGCCGTTCTCTGGCCGCGCAATGTAGGCCTGGAACTGGCCGCCATCGGCGGTGTCGACGGTGAGGTACTTCATCCGGCGCGTGGAGCCCTTGGTCTTGGGCGCGCTGGTGAGGCTTGCCATCATCTGCTTTTGGATTTCCATGGGATCGTTGCTGAGGCCCGCTTTCAGGCCCTTGGCCATCTCGCCGGGGAAGACCTCCCACTCGCCTTCTTCCAGCCCGTCCAGCGCGTCGGTGGCCACCTCTTCGGGCGGCATCTTGGGCGGGGAGAAATCTTTGCTCATGTCCGTGTCCACGGCCCCCGGCATTACGGCCACCACCTCAATGCCTTTGTCGGCCAGCTCGGCCCGGATTGCCTGGGTGGCGCTGTAGGCTGCCGCCTTTGAGGCTGAGAGTGAGCCCATGATGGGCAGGTTCACCTGTGCCAGGATGGAGAGCATGTTGATGATGCCGCCGCCGCCATTGTCCGCGATGACGGGTGAGAAGGCGCGGCACATGTTGACCATGCCGTAATAGTTGGTGTCCATCTCAAGCTTGGCTGCGTCGCCATCACTGGCGTCCAGCAGCCTGTCCATACAGTTCACGCCGGCATTGTTGATCAGCAGTGTCACATCGCTTGCCGCTTTGGCCGCTGCGGAAATATGGCTCGGCTTGGTCACATCCAATGTGAGCGGCACAATATCCACACCGTTTGGCTCTCTCAGATCTTTCAGGCTGTCCAGATCGCGTACGGCCACATAGACCTTCGAGACGCCGCGGGTGGCCAGCTCCTCTACAAAGCAACTGCCGATGCCTCTGTTGGCACCGGTGACTAAGGCGACTGCTCCAGATAAATTCATGCCCTTTGTCTCCCTTTTCTCTTTAACCTTACAGTCCTCATCGCCGGATCCCATATCGGGCCTTTCAAGCCAGTCTTCATCTGGCTCGGGCAGGGGAATGGCGTTAATCAGTTCACTCGTGTAAGCGCTTGTGGGCGCATCGAAAATCCGAGCGCTCCGACCCTCCTCCACGACCTTTCCGCCTTTCATAACATACACCCGGTCGCAGATGTGGCGTATGACAGACAGATCATGGCTGATGAATGCAAGAGACAGGCCGAGATCGCGCTTCAGGCCGCGTAAGAGGTCAAGGATCTGGGCCTGGGTGGACACATCAAGCCCGGAAACGATCTCATCGGCCAGCACGAAATCGGGCTCAAGCGCAATGGCGCGGGCGATCCCGACCCTCTGGCGCTGGCCACCGGAGAGCTCATGCGGATAGCGCTCGGCGAAGTGGGCGGGCAGATCCACTTTGGCCAGCAGCTCTGAGATCTGGGCCTGTGTGGCCCTGGTGCCCAGAAGATCGAACGGGGCCTCCAGGATGCGGCGGATTTTCTGGCGCGGATTGAGCGAGGATTGCGGGTCCTGGAAGATCATCTGCATGCGCCGGCGCAAGGGGCGCATGGCCTCCCGGCTGTCGTGCGTAATGTCGGTTCCATCAAAGGAGAGCTTGCCGACGGTGGGCTCGTAAAGGCGCACCAGGCAGCGGCCGAGCGAGGTTTTGCCGGAACCTGACTCCCCCACAATCCCGACGGTCTCGCCTTTGAACATCTCAAAGTCGATGCCGTCCAGGATCTGGATCGTGGGCCGGGGCGCAAAGAGCCGCGGCTGGGTGAGGTCGGGCAGGCTGAGGCCTAAGCCTTCGGCGGCAATCAGGGGGGCGGTCATGCGCTTATCCCCTTCAGCGTTGCTTCGATCACCTCCTCGGAGATCGGCCGCAAGCTCGCGCCCGGCTGGTCATAGCGCGGATTGGCGGCGATGAGGGCGCGGGTGTAGGCATGCACGGGCTGGCTGAACAGGCTCTGCACGGTGGTCTGCTCCACCACGGCCCCGGCGAAGAGCACCGTCACATCATCACAAATCTGCGCCACAACACCCAGATCGTGAGTGACGAACAGCACCGCTGTCTCATGATCGCGCTGCAGGCGGCGGATGAGGCGCAGGATCTGCTTTTGCACGGTCACATCCAGCGCACTCGTGGGCTCATCGGCAATGATGAGCCGCGGGTTCAGCGCGAAGGCCGAGGCGATGAGCACCCGCTGGCGCATGCCGCCGGAGAGCTCGTGCGGATAGGCGCGCAGGATCCGGACCGTGTCGGTGAGGTGCACCTCTTCCAGCAGGCTTGCCGCCTTTGCCAGGGCAGCCTGCCTTGAGAGACCGGCTTTCAGGCGCAGGGCATCGGTGAGCTGGGCCCCGATGCGCCTGGACGGGTTGAGCGCGGTGAGCGGGTCTTGGGGGATGAGCGCAATGTCGGCGCCGAGCAACGTGTCCAATGTGCTTTTGTCGGCGCCGGCGAGTTCCAGGCCATCGAAGCGAATGGAGCCGCTCGTGAGGGTGACCGCGCGCGGCAGGATGCCGAGACTGGCCTTGGCGATGGAGGTTTTACCGGCGCCGGACTGGCCCACCAGGCCATGCACTTCGCCGGGGCCCATCATCAAGGAGACGCGGCGCAGCACGGGCTGGCCGGCGGCGTTTTGGGCGCTCAGGCCCTCTATGTCGAGCAGCGGGCGCCTCATCGTCTCAAGGCCGGGTCAAGGGCATTGCGCAGGCCATCGCCCAACTGGTTGAAGGCGAGGACCGTGAGGAAGAGGGCCACGAGCGGGAACACCAGAACCCACCAGGCCTGATAGATCACCTGGCGCCCTTCGGCGATCATGCCGCCCCAGGTGGGGGTGTCGGTGGAGACGGAGAGCCCGACGAAGGAGAGGATGGCTTCAACGATCACTGCAATGCCCATTTCCAAGCTGAGAAGCACCAGGATAACCGGGAGTACGTTGGGCAGGATCTCGCGGATGAGAATGCGGGCCCGCGGCATGCCGAGGGTGACGGCGCTGTCCACATATTCCAGCTTGGTCTGGGCCATGGTTTCGGTGCGCACCACCCGGCAGAAGCGGGTCCAGTCGATCACCACAATGGCAACGATCACCGAATGCAGCCCACTGCCGAGCACGGCCACCAACAGGATGGAGAGGAGGACGGGCGGGAAGGACATCCAGATGTCCACCAGGCGTGAGATCACCGTGTCGACCCAGCCGCCGAAGAACCCGGCCAGCAAACCGAGGATTGTGCCGAGCAGGCAGGCGAGCGTGCCGGCGACGAAGGCGACGATCATGGAAACCTGCGCGCCGTGGATCAGGCGCGAGAGCAGGTCGCGGCCGAGCCCATCGGTGCCGAGCAGGTGACCGGCTTCGCTACCGTTCTGCCAGGCCGGCGGGATCTTCTCCAACAGCAGGTCCTGCTCAAGCGGATCGTGCGGGGCGATGAGCGGCGCGAAGATGGCGCAGAAGATGAGGAACAGGATGAAGAGCCCGCCCACAACCGCGCGCGGCTCGCGCAGGATCCGGCTGAACGTGCCGGGCAGGGGAGCATGAACCAGATCAGCCATGGCGCAGCCTCGGGTTGAGGACAATGGTGATGAGGTCCACGGTCAGATTGATCAGGATGAAGAGGATGGCAAAGGCCAGCACCAGGCCCTGGATCAGGGGCAAGTCGCGGTTGATCACCGCATCGATGGCCATGTTGCCGATGCCGGGATAAGAGAAGATGCGCTCCACGATGACTGTGCCGCCCACCAGGAACGTGAACTGCACGCCGGTGAGCGAGAGCACGGGCACCACCGCATTGCGCATGGCTTCCTGCAAGACAATGCGCAGGCGCGAGAAGCCTTTGATGCGGGCGAGCAGGATGTAGTCCTGCACCATGGCCTCCTGCAGCGTGCCCTTCATCACCCGGGCGATGATGGCCGCAAGCGGCAAGGCCAGCGCCATGGCCGGCATGATCATGTGGGTGAGCAGATGGCCCACCAGCTTGATCTTGCCGGTGAGAAGCGCTTCGAGCAGATAGAAGTTGGTGGCAAGGTCCAGATTGAGGCGCGGGTCCACGCGCCCGGAGATCGGCAGCACCGGCCAGAGCACGCCCAACACCAGGACGAACACCAGGGCCCAGATGAAATCGGGCACCGCCAGCACCAAGCCGTTCACATTATCGATGAGCGCTTCCAGCCAGCGCCCGCGGGCCAGGGTCGCCGCCACCGCAATGCCGGTGCCCAGAGCCATGGCCATGGCGAGCGCCAGGCCGGCCAATTCGAGCGTGGCCGGTATGCGGCCCAGCACCAGGCCCGCAACGCCCTGGCGCAGGGAGAAGGAGGTGCCGAAATCGCCGGCCAAAATGCCTTTGATCCAGACCATGAACTGCTGAGCCACGGGCAGGTCGAGGCCATAGCGGGCGCGCAAGGCGGCGATGTCGGCATCGCTTGCGCCAGGCGCGATCATCATGGCCACCGGATCGCCCGGCACCACGCGCACCAGCACAAACACCACCACCGCAACCCCCAAAAGGGTCACGGCGGCGAGGATCAGCCTGTTCAACAGAATGCGGTACCACATGGGCGCAGCGTCGCTTACTCACTCACTCACTTGGCAACGCGCTTCGATGGCCTCTTTTGCGCGGTTGCTTGGGGTGTCACCGCATCCTTGGTCCAGATCAGGCCTTGGTCATGTGCACCGGCTCAGGGGCGCCGGCCACGTTGGGTACGATCTTCACTTTGCTGGAGTAAACGATCGGCTGCACATACTGCAGAAGCGGGATCACATAGGCCTGCTCGGCGATGTACTTGTCCACGGCGGTCCAACCGGCAATGCGTTTCTCTTCATCGGCCTCGCCCCAGAGCGGGCCGATCTTGGCGTCCAAGTCGTCGGTGTCCCACACCGAGTGGGGCGAGGGACCGAACATGGCAAAGCCGGTCGATGTGGTGGGATCGCCGATGGCGTTGCCCCAGTTGTAGAACGCGGCTTCGGTCAGCTTGTCCGTGGCGCGCAATTCGTAGTGCTTGGCAATCTCGTAAACCTCGATGGTCGCATCGATGCCAACCTTGCGCCACATGCCGACAATGGCCTGC
>JBCDDQ010000252.1:0-7331 GCA_039180225.1 Pseudomonadota bacterium | reverse complement strand
GGGCGGCCTGATGTCCGGCATCCTGACCGGGATACCCGGCACCCCCTCATCGGTGGCGACCACCTTTGACGGCTTCCCCGTGGCACGCAAGGGCGAGCCGGGCTTTGCGCTGGGGCTCGGCGTGTGGTCGTCGTTTTTCGGCGGCATGATCTCTGCGGTGTTGCTGGTGTTGTTTGCCCCGCAATTGGCCCGCATTGGGCTGGAGTTCCAGCCTTGGGACTTCTTCATGCTGGTGATCTTTGCGCTCACGGTCACCGCCTCTCTTGCCGGTCAGAATCTCATCAAGGGCCTTATCGCGGGCGCCCTCGGCCTTCTGATCCGCACGGTTGGGGAGGATGAGGCGGTTGGGGTCGGACGGTTCGATTTCGGATCGGACTATCTCTTGTCCGGCTTTGACTTCATTGCCGTGCTAATCGGACTGTTCGCCTTCAGCCAGCTGCTGTCCGATGTGAAAGACCGTTCGTCCGCTCAGCAGGCACTGACCGACACGGGTGATGTGCGCGTGAGAATTGAACATGTTAGGGCCTTGAAGGAACTGGCCAAGCGCTGGGTCGTGGTGGTGCGCTCAGCGTTCATTGGCATGTTCACCGGCATCCTGCCCGGTGCGGGCGGCTCCATCGCCAATATTCTGGCCTACGATCAGGCCAAGAAAGCGTCCAAAGAACCTGAACGCTTCGGCAAGGGCAATCCTGAAGGGGTAATTGCCCCGGAAGCCTCAAACAACGCCGTTGAGGGCGGCGCCCTCACCCCGCTCATGGCACTCGGCATTCCAGGGGACGTGACGGCCGCCATCATGCTGGGTGCGCTGCTCATTCACGATATCGTGCCCAGCCCCAGCTTCATCTCCGAAGAACCGGTTTTGGCGTACTCCATCTTCATCGCGTTCTTTGCCGCCAATTTCATCATGCTGGGCATGCAGTCGGTGATGCTGCGGGTGTTTGTGCTGGTCACGCGCATCCGTATGTACATGCTTGCGGCCGTGATCTTGGGGCTCGCCTCCATCGGCGTATTCGCCCTCAACAATGTGGCAGACGATATCTGGACCCTGTTCTGGTTTGGCATTCTTGGATTTTTCATGCGCCAGTTTGGCTTCCCCCTGGCGCCGATGATTTTGGGCGTGGTTCTGGGCAACATCGCTGAGCTCAATCTGTCGCGGGCGCTGGCCATTTCCACCGATTACACCTTGTTCTTCACCCGTCCATGGGCCTTGTTCTTCTTTATCATCGCCATTTTCTCAGCCGTCTTCCCGCTCTTTCAGAAGGCTCGCGCGGAAGGCAAAAGATGGGTGCGCTTCTATGCTCCAGCACTGCTGGTGTGCATTTCGCTTCCGCTTGTTATGATGGGCGGTGCCGTACGACCGGTGCTTGCCCTGCTGTGCCTTTGCCTTGCAGTTTTCCTCGGCTATAGAGCCATCAAAAGCGCGGACGCCCCTGCCTAAGCCGCGCCGGAGCCCGCATGTGGACAGTTGAAACGCTTGCCCTCGTAACGATCACGTTTCTGATCGGGGGCTTGGTGAAGGGCGCCCTTGGACTTGGGCTGCCGCCAATAGCGCTTGCTTTCATGGCTGCACCCCTGGGCGTTAAGGCCGCCATGGGCATCATGCTTGGCCCCACCGTTATCACCAATGTTTGGCAGGCCTTGGCCGGGCCATCGCTTGGGGCGTTGCTGCGCAGACTTTGGAGCTTTCTTCTGGCGGCGTTCGTGGGCATCTGGTTCGGCGTGGACATTTTAGCGGTCACAAGCGGAGACTTCTTGCTTGGTGCGCTTGGGCTGTTCCTCTCGCTCTATTCGCTCTTCAGCCTTGTGAGCCCGCAGATCCCGCCGCCAGGTGAGCGTGAGAAGGTTCTGTCACCGATCGCCGGCGGCGTGGGCGGTGTGGTTTTTGGGATCACGGGCACCTTCATTGTGCCGGGCGTGCTTTACTTGCAGGCGCTGGGTCTGAACCGCGATATGATGGTGCAGGCCTTGGGGCTGACGTTTGTAACGATCTCAGTGGCACTCGCCATTTCCTTCACGCGCCACCAGTTGGTGCCGTCAGATGTGTTTTGGATTGCGCTCTACGCGGTGTGCCCAACGGTTGTCGGGCTGGTTCTGGGCACCAGGTTCAGGCACAGAATTTCAGAAGCTCAGTTCCGCCAGTACTTTTTCATCGCGTTGCTCCTGGCAGGGCTCTATATGCTGGCGCGCGCGGTTTACGGCTAAACGGAGATCAATATGGGTGCCGGACAACAGATCACGCTGGCGATTGCAGGGCTTGGAGCGATTGGCATGAAAGTGTCGCGCTCGGTGGATGACGGGCTCATCCCTGGCATGCGGCTTGCCGCCGTGTCCGCCCGCGATTTAGATGGGGCGCGGGCCAAGGTTTCAACACTCAACGCTCCGCCTGAAGTCGTACCGGCCCGTGAGCTCGCCAACCATGCGGATATCATCGTGGAATGCGCTCCTGCCTCGGCTTTTCTCGATGTGGCAGAACCGGCGATTGCCCAGGGGCGCATCTTCATGCCGCTCTCTGTTGGGGCCTTGCTGGGGCATATGGACTTGGTGGACAAGGCGGCACAGTCCGGCGCCAAGATTGTGGTGCCCACAGGTGCATTGATCGGGCTGGATACGGTGCGCGCCATGGCGGTGGGAGAGATCCACAAAGTCACCCTGCAAACGCGCAAGCCGCCTGGCGGATTGGCCGGAGCCCCGCACCTGGTGAAAAACAATATCGACGTACACAGCTTCACCGAAGCCCAATGCGTCTTTCAAGGCACGGCGCGCGAAGCTGCTGAGGGCTTCCCGGCAAACGTGAACGTGGCCGCCGCTCTGGCCCTGGCCGGAGTGGGGCCGGAGAAAACCATGGTGGAAGTATGGGCAGATCCTGAGCTCAAGCGGAACCGCCAGTCAGTGAGCATTGAATCTGATTCCGGAGAGGCCACAATGACCATCAACAACATCCCCTCCGATGAGAATCCGAAGACGGGCCGCATCACCGCCAACAGCGTGATCGCCACCCTGCAGCGCCAGACTGCCCCGCTGGTGGCAGGAACCTAAAAATCGACCCCAACAATCACCACGCAGGGCGTAAAGGCGCTCAGCGCCCTGGTATTCGGCGATAAGAGCCGCATTGTCAGGCCGCCATGGTGTCGCCCCGTCATTGCCGCCAGAGCACGGGGAACAGATCATGTTCCATCGCCGCACCCGCTTCCAGTTCAACCTCAGGAAAGGGCGGCGACGTTTTCCAGGCCCGCTTCGCAAACACCGCATCATCACCGAGCCAGCGTGTGGAAAATCCCCGGCGACGGGTCTTTAGCTGTGCGGTTGCCGGTGCGCCATGAAGGGTGCGCATATGAAAAACAATGCAATCGCCCGGTTCAAGATCCCAAGACAGGATGGTCCGGCTGGCGCGCTCTGCCTCGATGTCAGGGAGCGTTTCGAAGCCCTTGATGCCGCTGGCATAGTCCTTATGGGTCAAAAACAGCCGCGGGTAATACATCGCTCCGGTGGCATGCGATCCGGCAACGAACTCCGGACAGGCGCTGGCCGGCACCGGATCCAAGGGCAGCCAAATGGATGCGAGCCTGTCCCCATCCACACCGTAGTACGGCAGATCATGGTGCCACGGGGTGACCTCCTCGGTGCCCGGCTCTTTCACCAGCACGTGCTCGTGGTAAATCTGCGCGGTCGAAGACCGCATGAGACGACCCACGATCTCAGCGGCAGGTGAGCCGCGAAGGAAGGCCTCATATTCGTCTATGCGCTGCCAATTGCAGTAATCGTCATAGAACCCGCCAGGCTTGCCATCTTCCGTATAAATCGTGCTGTAAGGCCCTGGATTTTCGAAATTTTTCGCCAGCCCTTCCGCCAAGAGCGACAACCAATGCCGATCGAACAGACCGCGCAGGACAATGGCCCCGTCGAGGTCAAACCTCACTATGTCCTGATCGCTGACCAGAGCTGTCATGCGGGTGCGCGCGCCTCTGCGCCGGTGCGTCCCCAGAACAGTTTGCGCACCTCGGGCGAGTTGGTCACGCCTTCGCTCTCCGCGTAGCACAGGACGGGCACGAGGCGTTTCTTCGGGCCGGAGACCCGCGCAACACGGTGAATGGTCTGATTGCCCCCAAAAATGAGAAGCGTGCCCGGCGTGAAGGGCAACTCAACCACCCCCTCGCGATCGCCGTCCAAAATACGGCCAACTCTTTCATGTTCGTCGGTTAAGCCGCGTATCTGCGGCACATATTCAAATGCCCCGCCCTGCTCGGGTGGCTGCAGCATCAGGGTGACGGTGAACTCAGATTCATCAAAGTGCCATCCATGCTCGCCGCCATCTTTGAACACGTTGATGGAACAGGCCCCCATTTTGTCGGCAAACCGGTGCAGCTCCGGCTTGCCCAGCACCGCGCCAATGAAGTCGCGGAGCGGATCCCAGTTGTACAACGCACGCAAGGCGGCGCCCTCCGGGATGAGGTCGTAGGCCACGGACCCCACATAGGTTTCCTCCTGACGTGCCCGAACATCATCGTTTTCCAGCCCATCCTCTTCGGTCAGATAAGCGTTGTGGGTGCTCTTGCAGAAGTAAGCCTTGTCTGACAGGCCTTCCGCCTCGTCAGCGAGACGCTTCAGCGCCTCCGGTCTGATGAAGCCGTTGAGCATACACAAGCCTGTGGTCTGGAATTGCTCGCGGCACTTTGCGGCGAAGGTTGCCCCTTCGCTGGCCGTGATATCGGCGATCGGATAGCGCGCAATATCCACCATGTGTTCGGCTGGGTGACCCGTTGCATTGGCGTGTTCCATCGGAAGGCTCCTTCAGTCTGCGATGCGATCGTATCACTGGATTTTGCCAGGACAAGAGTGATTTATTTTCAAGACTGCGGGCGCCGAAATTCGTATTGTGACGTGATGGCCGGACGCTCCATATTCGACACTGAAGATGCCATGCGCCTCGCTAGGCGCCGAATGCCGCGCATGATGTTCGACTTTGTGCAAGGGGCTGTGGGGAGCGAGTTGGCCGCAGAGCTAAATAGCGAAGCGATACGCCAAATCAGACTGTGCCCCAGGGTGTTGGTGAACGTGGATGGGAGAACCCTCTCCAAGACGTTCCTCGGCGAAGAGATGGGGCTGCCCTTCGGCATTGCGCCCATGGGGATGTGCAATTTGGTGTGGCCCGGAGCAGACCAGATCCTGGCAAGCCAAGCAGCTGAGCATAAAATCCCGGTGGGGGTTTCCACGGCGGCTTCCACTTGCCTTGAAGAGATGTTTGAGCGCTCCGAAGGCCGCGCCTGGTTTCAGCTCTATGTGTACCAGTCCCACGAGGCAGCGTTTGAGCTGGTGGACCGCGCAGCAGCGGCCGGCTACACGAAACTGCTGCTCACCGTGGACGTTACCCAGCTGTCGCGGCGGGTTCGCGACTTGCGCAACGGTTTCCAGGTTCCCTTCAAAATGGGACCTCGGCAGTTTGTCGACTTCATGCTCCACCCCACCTGGTCTTTGACAACCTTGGCAAAAGGCGTTCCCTCCCCACAAAACTATGACGCCCTAAAGGGCGACGCCAACGCGACGCGGAAAGCCAATCGCGGTTCGGCCGATTGGGATTTCCTGAAACGCTTGCGTGAGCGCTGGAAGCACTCACTCCTGGTGAAGGGTGTTCTGTCGCCAGATGACGCCGTGAAGATCAAACACATCGGCGCGGACGGGATCTCTGTGTCCAATCATGGTGGCCGGCAGTTGGACAGCGCGCCGGCAGCCATTCACGCGCTGCCGGCGGTGCGGGCTGCGGTTGGGCCCGACTACCCATTGGTCTTTGACAGCGGCTTGAGGTCTGGCGAGGACGTGGTGAAAGCCCTTGCCATGGGCGCCGATTTTGCCTTGTTGGGACGGCCAATGCTTTATGCCGTGGGCGCGAACGGAGAACGTGGATTGAACCAGCTTATCGATGCCTTTCGCCAAGACATCGATGTCGCCCTGTCACAAACAGGACTGCGAGACGTGGCCGATGTCAGCACGCAAATCCTGCATGGCCAAGAACCAGCATCTCCGCAAAGCACCAGAGGCACCTGATGGCAGAAGCAAAACGCATAAGAGGCGGAAACCTGCTGGCCAGAGCCCTCCACGAGAAGGGCGTGGAGCATGTGTTCACCTTGGCTGGCGGCTTTTGCAACCCCGCCTTGGAAGGGTTTATGGAGTGCCAGATGCGGGTGATCAATTGCCCGCACGAGCAGATCGCCGGTCATCTGGCCGACGGTCACGCCCGGCTCACGCGCAAACCGGCCGTTTGTCTGGTGGGCCCTGAAGGGTTTGCGAATGCGGTTCCGGCCATGATGGAAGCCTGGGGCGAACGCTCACCGGTCATCTTTGTTACCGGTTCCAGCACGCTCAAGCGCCAAGGCGCCGGCGGGTTTAAAGAGATTGACGATGTCACCATCGCTGCCCCGCTCACCAAGTACAGCGCCAGCATCACCGATGGGGAGCGGATTGAGGAGTTTGTCGACCGGGCCTACACCATCGCCACCAGCGGCTATCCCGGTCCGGTGCACCTCAGCTTGCCTGTGGACATTATGTTCTCCTCTTTTCCCGAGACCGCTGCATCGGGAGAGCGTCCGTTCACAAACCGCCCTCGCCCGCCGTCCCGCGCCTGGCCCGATCCTGAGGCGCTGAACAGCGTCTTGGAAACCATTGCCGCCGCCAAGCGTCCCATTCTTATCGGCGGACATGGTGTGTGGTGGTCCGGCACGGAAGGCAAGATGGAGGCTGCCGCGCGCGCCCTCAATCTCCCTTTCTTCAATGTGCCCTATCATCAAAAGCTGCTGGGCGAAGACAACGACATCTACATGGGGCTGGCGGACGTGCATCAGTATCCACCGTCCAAGTTCGCCCTGGAAGAGTGTGACGTGGTGATCATGGCGGGCGGGCGACTAGACAACCAGATGAACTTCGGCAACCCGCCTCTCTTTCCAGACACTCTGGAGCTGATCTGCGTGAACGGCTCTCATGAGGAGATTGCGTTCAACCGTGCCGCCGATCAGGTCTTATTGTCAGATCCGGGTGCGTTCTTCGATGCACTTTACGATCTTAAAGAGCGCGGTGTCTGGAGCCTTGAGCGGACTTGGCTCGATCTCAATTTGGCCAAGCGCGAAGAGTGGGTGTCGGAGACCCTGGCGAACCTGGCAATCGAGACAGACGCGGCAGACCAGGCAGGCGAGAAAATGCATCCGCTCCAACTGCCGCTGGATGTACAAACCTGCCTGACCGCAAACGACTTTCTTCTGTTCGACGGGGGCAACACCCATTTCTGGTCGGAGATTGCGGTGAATCTTGCCGGATGGCACGGGCAAAAGCTCGCCGGCATTCTG
>JBCDDQ010000251.1:0-7393 GCA_039180225.1 Pseudomonadota bacterium | reverse complement strand
TTGAATTTTAACCAGAAGGCGGGTATAGGCCCCGCCAGTTTTGAAAAAGGAACAGTCCGATGAATGTCATCGAGAAACTGGAAGCCGAACAGGCTGAGAAGATTGCAGCCAAACGGCCCGTGCCGGAGTTCAGCCCGGGCGACACGGTGAAAGTCAACGTGCGCGTGGTGGAAGGCACCCGCGAACGGATCCAGGCCTATGAAGGCGTCTGCATCAGCCGCAACGGCGGCGGCCTCAACGAGAGTTTCACGGTGCGCAAGATCTCTTACGGTGAAGGTGTGGAGCGTGTGTTCCCGGTGTTTTCGCCGCTGATCGATTCCATTGAGGTTGTTCGCCGCGGTAAAGTGCGCCGCGCCAAGCTCTACTATCTCCGCGGCCGGCGCGGTAAATCGGCCCGGATCTTTGAGGCCACCAACGTGCGGACCCGCAAGCTCAACGATGCGGATAAGCAAGTGGCCGCTGATGCGCGCAAGAAGAAAGCCGAAGCCAAACAAGCCGCTGCAGCCGAAGCTGAAGCTGAGTAAACTGTTTTTAGGCACTTCTGGTTTTTACTGAGCGCGGGTTCGGCTGAGCCCGCGCGAATTTTGCGCGCAAGGTGCTGACATTTTCCGGCTGCTCCAGTAGGTTCCCGGGAAACGCGGCCATATCAAACTCCAAGGGACGGATGCGCCATGGCGAAGACCCTGTATGACAAGATCTGGGATGACCATTTGGTCCACGAAGCAGAAGACGGCACAGGCCTGCTTTATATCGACCGGCATCTCGTTCACGAGGTCACCAGCCCGCAAGCGTTCGAAGGCCTGCGCATGGCCGGCCGCAAGGTGCGGGCACCCGAGAAAACCCTCGCCGTGGTCGACCATAACGTGCCCACCACGGACCGCTCCAAAGGCATTGATGATCCAGAATCCAGGCTGCAGGTGGAAACGCTGGCCCGAAATGCGGCAGAGTTTGACGTCGATTATTTCGATGAGAACGACAAGCGCCAGGGCATCGTGCACATTATTGGACCAGAACAGGGTTTCACCCTGCCAGGCACCACGATTGTCTGTGGTGACAGCCACACCTCCACCCATGGCGCTTTTGGCGCTCTGGCCCACGGCATCGGAACCTCGGAGGTGGAGCACGTTCTGGCCACCCAGACGCTGATCCAGAAAAAAGCCAAAAACATGCGGGTCAGTGTGAATGGCGAGCTGCCGGAAGGCGTTGGGGCCAAGGACATCATCCTGGCGATCATTGGGGAAATCGGCACAGCCGGCGGCACAGGTCACGTGATTGAGTTTGCCGGCGATGCGATCCGTGCGCTCACCATGGAAGGGCGCATGACGGTTTGCAACATGACCATTGAAGGCGGCGCGCGCGCCGGCCTGATCGCCCCGGATGAAAAGACGTTTGACTATCTGAAGGACACGCCCCGCGCACCGAAGGGTGCAAACTGGGATGCCGCGGTGGCCTACTGGAAGACGCTCTATTCTGACGATGACGCCGTCTTCGATGTGGAGGTCGAGCTGGATGCAGGCAACCTGCCGCCGACCGTCACCTGGGGCACCAGCCCTGAAGATGTGATCCCGATCCACGGCGAAGTGCCGAACCCGGACCATGTGGAAGACGCCGGCCGTAAACAGGCGATTGAGCGCTCGCTCAAATATATGGGCCTGACCCCGGGCACCAAGATCACGGATGTGCCGATCGACCGGGTGTTTATCGGCTCATGCACCAATGGGCGGATTGAAGATCTGCGCCAGGTGGCCGAGGTGGCCAAGGGCCGCCAGGTGGCCGACAGCGTGAATGCCATGGTGGTGCCGGGTTCTGGCCTGGTGAAGGCCCAGGCCGAGGCGGAGGGTATTGATAAGGTGCTCACCGAGGCTGGCTTTGAATGGCGTGAGCCGGGCTGCTCCATGTGCCTGGCCATGAACGCAGACAAGCTTGCCCCCGAAGAGCGCTGTGCCTCCACCAGCAACCGCAACTTTGAAGGCCGGCAAGGCCGGGGTGGGCGCACCCACCTGGTGTCTCCCGCGATGGCGGCGGCGGCCGCGATCGCAGGCCGCTTTGTTGATGTGCGCGAGCTGAGCTGACGGACGGAAGCGGATGGCGCAATCGCCGCGCGAGCGTGAAGCAGAAGCAGAACGGGCCAGACGAGATCTGGCCCGGATGCAAGAGCAGTCCGAAAAGCTGCTCGGCCCGGGCGAGCACGCGGGCTCGGGAGGCGAAGAAGAGGATTTCGCGGAAGTTTGGGGCAAGCGGATTGGCAGGGGATTGGGCATTGCGTTCGCCCTCTTTCTGATTGTCTATTTGCTCAACACGTATGTTTTCAAATGAAGGAGCTGGTGTGATGGATAAGTTCGACAAATTGACCGCTGTTGGCGCGCCTATGCCGATGATCAATATCGATACGGATATGATTATCCCCAAGCAGTTCCTCAAAACCATTGAGCGTACAGGGCTTGGCAAGCATCTGTTCGATGAAATGCGCTACAATCTGGATGGCAGTGAGAAAGAGGATTTCGTCCTCAACAAGCCCGCCTACCGGAACGCTGAAATCCTTGTGGCCGGCGACAATTTCGGCTGTGGTTCCAGCCGGGAACATGCGCCGTGGGCGCTGAAGGATTTCGGCATCCGCTGTGTCATCGCCACCAGCTTTGCCGATATCTTCTACAATAACTGCTTCAAGAACGGCATTTTGCCCATTGCCCTACCGCAAGAGGAAGTGGACAAGCTGATGGACGACGCCGAGCGTGGGGCCAATGCCATGATCACCGTGGATCTGGAGAAACAGGAGATCAGCGGCCCGGACGGCGGCACCATCACGTTCGACATTGATCCCTTCAAGAAGCACTGCCTTTTAGAAGGGCTCGACGACATTGGTCTGTCTCTCCAGAAGAAAGACAATATCGATACCTTTGAGAGCAAGCAGGCCGAAGACAAGCCCTGGCTTTAAGGGCGTGCCGGTTACCGCATATGCAGCACCTCGCGGTGCTGCACCACGCGCTTGCCGTCCCGGATGAGGGACATCTCAGACACATAGAGGCCCGCCTCCCAGCCGCCCTTTGGGCGCTGTTTGCCGGTATACTGCACGTATTGCGACCGGTGCCGCTTCATGGGCTTGCTGGTTTGCGATGCGATGATGCCTTTGGGGCCTGTGAGCTGCGTGAACACGCGGTCACCCTCTTGGACATTGATCAGCCAGGCATAAGACACCAGTGCTTTGGAATTGGAGGCGATCTCTGCATTGTCCGGAAGCCGCCAGATCACAGAGTCTTTCGAGACGCGTCCGGCCGAAAAGCCCGCAGCCAACAGCTGTCCGCGCCTGTAGTTGAGCTGGGGGCGAACGTCTGCACGCCACAGACCTTTGGCCTCGTTGGTCTCACAGCCCTCGGGGCTCTCTGCTCCGGTGAACGGGTCCACCTTCTGGCCATCTTTCGTTACGCCGAGATGCACATGCGGGAACTGAGCAAAGCCGGAGAAGCCCACTAGGCCCAGGGGCTGGCCGCGCTCCACCTTTTGGCCCTTGCGCACCTGGATGGAGCCCTTTTGCATGTGGCAATAGCGGGTTTTCCAGCCATCGCCATGGTCGAGGACAACCGCATTGCCGCAAAACACATTCTGGACCGCGATTCCATCTTTGGCGGTTCTTACAATTCTGTCGGTCAACTGGTCGCGCACGATTGACACTGTGCCCGGCGCGGCCGCCAGAACGCGCACCCCGCGTTTGACATCTTCAAGGGTGCGCACGCGGAAATCCGTGCCGGAGTGCTTGTTGTAGGCCGCCGCACCGCACTTATAGTCTTTGATGCCCGAGCCGGGGTCCACATCCACATAGTGCTGAATGAAACAACTGATGCCGACTTTGCAATCAATGGGCAGGGAAAGCTGCGGGGCGTCCGCGGCCGCAGGGCTTCCGATTGCGCTCAATGCGGCACCTACGCAAACAATCAATGCTCTCATACGTGTTCCCGTTAAACCCAAGCGCTTCCTTAATACGGCAAACCCGCTTCGCATGAAAGCTTGTCAAACCCGTGCCAAGAGGTTAGCAATCGCCGGTCTTTTTCATCCCATGAATTATACTAAAAGGACGGACGCGATGGCGACCCACAATCTGTTTATGCTGCCGGGCGACGGCATTGGCCCAGAAGTGATCGGCCAGGTGCGCCGGGTGTTGGACTGGTTCAAGGACAGCGGGATCGCCACGTTCAATGTGGATGAAGGCCTGGTGGGCGGCTCAGCCTACGATGCCCACGGCGCGGCCATCTCCGATGCGGATATGGACAAGGCGTTGGCGGCCGACGCGGTGCTGTTTGGCGCTGTGGGTGGGCCGAAATGGGACGGGGTGGCCTATGAGGCGCGCCCGGAAGCCGGCCTTTTGCGGCTGCGCAAGGATCTGGGGCTGTTTGCCAACCTGCGCCCGGCCATTTGCTATCCGGCATTGGCCGATGCCTCGTCACTGAAGCGTGATATTGTTGAGGGTCTCGATATCCTCATCGTGCGCGAGCTCACCGGCGGGGTGTATTTTGGCGAGCCCAAGCAGATCACGGATATCGGCAATGGCCAGAAGCGGGCTGTGGACACGCAGGTTTACGACACCTACGAGATTGAGCGTATTGTGCGTGTGGCCTGTGAGCTGGCGCGGACCCGCAGCAAAAAAGTGTCGTCTGCGGAAAAACGCAATGTGATGAAATCAGGCGTTCTGTGGAATGAGGTGGCGACCCGTATTGGGGCGGACGAATATCCCGACCTGGAATTCGAGCACGTGCTGGCCGACAACTGCGCCATGCAGCTGGTGCGTAATCCCAAGCAGTATGATGTGTTGGTGACCGATAACCTGTTTGGCGATGTGTTGTCTGACATTGCGGCCATGCTCACCGGCTCTCTGGGCATGTTGCCGTCGGCCTCCCTGGGCGCGCCCGACGAGAAGACCGGTGTGCGCAAGGCGCTCTATGAGCCCGTGCATGGCTCTGCGCCCGACATTGCCGGCCAGGGCCTTGCCAACCCCATTGCCATGATCGCCTCCTTTGGCATGTGCCTGCGCTATTCTTTCAACATGGGCGAGGCGGCCGATATGGTGGATCAGGCGATTGCCAACGTCCTGGCCAAGGGCCTGCGCACTGGCGACATCATGCAGGACGGCATGACCGAAGTGGGCACCGAACAAATGGGTGATGCGGTGATCGAAGAGCTGGGCGCGCTGGCGAACTAGCGGCACCCGCGTCCTTGCGTAAGCGAGGACCTTCTGAGCCACGGGAAAGAAGTGAGCTGTGGGTCCTCGCGTTCGCAAGGACGCAGGTATACGCCTCGCCCCGCTCTAGCCGACCGCAGTCACGATCGCCTCCGACATGGCCGAAGTGAGCTCGGCCGGCGCGTCCGCGTTGACCAATATGGCCCGTTGTGATGCGGGTAAGGGCGGGAAGCCTTCGCGTTTGCCCATGATCTTCATCGATGGCTCAAGCGTGTTCTTCGGCACCACACCGACCGCAAGTCCTGAACGAATGGCCGCCCTGACACTGGCAAAGCTCTCGCTTGAATAGGTCAGTGTCCAGGTGCGCCGGGCCTCGTCGAGTGCGGTGGTCGGAATGTCCCGCCACCAGCAATTGCGTTCCAGAATGGCGAGCGGTACCGGCGCGCCGGCCTCAAGCCGGAACGTTCTCCCCGCGGCCCACACATTGGGTTCTGAAGACAGCGGTTGGCCTTCGCCCATAGAGCGTCCCGAGCAAACGGCTATGTCCAGCTTGCCGGCTTTTACAGCTTCGGGGAACTTCGAGGTGCATCCGGAGTGGGCAAAGATCTCCACCTCCGGATGGCGCCGGGCAAACTCCACCAGAAGCTTCTCCAAGATCGTGTCGTCATAGTCATCTGGGATGCCTAAGCGGATGCGCCCGCGAAGGGGGTCCGCGAAAAGGTCTCCCACACGCTGGATCTCTTCCATGGCCCGGCGCGCTGCGGGCAGGAGCTTGCGGCCCTGCTCGGTGAGCACAACTCCCCGCGCCTGGCGTTGAAAGAGGCGTGCATCAAGGGTCTCCTCCAGCTGCTTGATCTGCACGCTGATGGTGGACTGGGTGCGGCCCAGAAGGTTGGCCGCATGGGTGACATTGCCGCTGTCCACCACGGTGAGGAAGGTGCGTAGGTGCCCGCTGGAGGCCATTAAGCGTTCGAAATTTTGCATGACTTATATCGTAACTATTCGTTTCTTCCATTGCAACAGGGTCCCTAGGCTCCCGCGGGTCATTCAAAGGAGATCAGGTATGAGCCCAGAGACTGTGGTGTTTCTCGTGTGCATTGGATTGTTCGGCGGCGCTTGGAATGCGGTTGCCGGGGGCGCCACCTTGTTCACCTTTCCGGCCCTTATGGCAGCGGGCTTGCCGCCGGTTGTGGCCAATGCAACCAACTATCTGGCCATGCTGCCGTCTAACGCCGCCGCTCTGCCGGCCTATCGGCGCGAGCTGGCCGGGGTGGGCTCGGCGATTTGGCCGTTGATCATTGTTTCCGGGCTGGGCGCAATTGCCGGCTCGTTGCTGCTGCTCTACTCAGGAGAAAGCCTGTTTGAAGCACTCATACCGGCCCTGGTGTTGGCGGCGACGGCACTGTTTGCATTTGGTGAGCGCATCCGCTCTGCCTTGGTGACCGGCTTGAAGGGCGCCTCGACAGGGCTGCTCCTTTACGGCGCGCTCTTCGCGTTCTCCATCTATGGGGGCTATTTCGGCGCCGGTTTGGGGATCATTCTGCTGGCGATTGTTCAGATTATGGGGTTCTCGTCCTTTCATGTGGCCAACAGCCTAAAGAACCTTTTGGCCACGAGTTTCACCATCTTGAGCATCGGGGTGTTCGGTGTGAGCGGCCTGATTGCCTGGCCGGAAGCCGTTGTGGTGATGTGTGGCAGCACGCTGGGCGGCTACTTTGGAGCGCGTTGGGCCCGTCACGTCAACGAGCGCTACTTGCGGGCCGCGGTGATTTGTTTCGGCGTCACCTTGGCCGGGGTCTACATCGTAAAGGCTTTCGGTTTTTGGACTTAAAACAGCATGGGCGCGAGCGAGGCCACCAGCAGGAGCGCCATGGAGATGTTGAAGACACGCAGCTGAAGCGGATTGGTGAGGAACCGGCGCATCTGTTGGCCAAGGATCGTCCAAGACCCAACGGATGGCAGGTTCACCAGCCCAAATACAAGCGCCACCAGGCCAATCGCTGCCAGGCTTTGGGAGGGGGCATAGACGGTAACCGCCGTTAAGGCCATGGCCCAGGCCTTCGGATTGATCCACTGGAACAAAGCGGCCTGGAGAAAGGTCATGGGGCTGGCTGAACGGCCGGCCTCATCCGGCGCGGAAGAGTTCGCGATCTTCCAGGCCAGATAGAGCAGATAGGCCACGCTGAAGACCTTCAAGACCGTGTAGCTCACCGGATAGGCATC
>JBCDDQ010000250.1:0-7404 GCA_039180225.1 Pseudomonadota bacterium | reverse complement strand
GAAGCGGGTCTCAAAGTTATCGCAGCCATCGGCGACGATGTCGTAGCCGGAGATGATCTCTGCCGCGTTCTCCTGCGTCAGACGAAGGGTATGTTCCACCACCTCAATGTTGGGGTTGATCCCGGCGATGGTCTGGTGTGCGCTCTTTGTTTTGGCAAGCCCAACGCTTTCGGTCAGATGGGCAATCTGGCGCTGGAGGTTTGAGAGCGAGACCACATCATCATCTACGATGCCGATGGTGCCGACACCGGCTGCGGCGAGGTAGAGCACCACAGGCGATCCAAGCCCGCCGGCGCCGATCACCAGAGCTTTGGCCGCCTTGAGCTTCTGCTGCCCCGGGCCGCCTACCTCGTGAAGGATGATATGGCGGGCGTAGCGCTCAAGCTCGTCGTCGCTGAACGCCATGGCTCACCTCTTGCCTGAAGAGCCGAACCCGCCGCTGCCGCGCGAGGTCTCGTCCAGGGTTTCAACTTCAACCCATGCGCCTTGAGTCACCGGCGCAATGACGAGTTGGGCGATGCGGTCACCACGCTCAATCTCAAATGGCTCGGCGCCATGATTGATCAGAATGACACCAACCTCGCCGCGGTAATCCGCATCGATCGTGCCGGGCGTGTTGAGACATGTTACCCCCTGCTTCAGGGCAAGGCCTGAGCGCGGCCGAACCTGGGCCTCAAATCCTTCAGGCAAGGCAATGGCGAGGCCCGTGGGCACCAAGGCGCGCGCGCCTGGGGCAAGGCTCATCCGCTCGCTCACCGCGGCTCTCAGATCCATGCCGGCGGCGCTGGCGCTTTCGTAAGACGGCAACGGCAGGTCGGCCCCATGGGCCAAGCGCATCACCTGAATGTTCACGCCCGCGCTCATTCAGGTCCAAACGCCTTCGGCCAACTCGTCACACACCCGTTCCATCAACCGGGCTGCAACCTCTGATTTATCCATCAGCGGCCAGTCTTCAACACCATCGGAGGTCACCAAATGCACCGTATTCTCATCGCCGCCCATAACGCCCGTGTCGGGCGACACATCGTTTGCCACCACCCAGTCGCAGCCTTTCTTCTCAAGCTTCTTCTGCGCGTTCTCGATCACATTCTCTGTTTCTGCAGCAAAGCCGATGACGAGGCCCGGGCGATCTTTTTTGGATTTGGCAATGGTGGCCAAAATGTCAGGGTTCTCCGTCAGCTCCAGAGAGGGGATCTTCCCGGACCCATCCTTCTTCATCTTCTGATCGGCCTGAGACGCGGTGCGCCAGTCGGCAACGGCCGCTGCGAAGATCCCCACATCTACAGGCAGCTCATCTTTCACCGCCTGAAGCATCTCTTCAGCGGTTTCCACAGGGATCACTTCGGCCCCTGGTGGAGGCATCAGACGGGTAGGCCCGGAGATGATGATCACTCGCGCGCCCAGCCTGGCGGCCTCCGCGCCAATGGCATAGCCCTGCTTGCCCGACGATCGGTTGGCAATATAGCGCACCGGATCAATCGGCTCGTGCGTGGGGCCCGCGGTGATCAGGATGGTCTTGCCTTTAAGGCGCGGGCCTTCAAGATCAGCCAACGGGCTGCCCAGCACATCGCTCAGTGCATCGGCAATCTCTTGAGGCTCGGCCATGCGGCCGGGGCCATATTCGCCGCACGCCATATCGCCCTCATTGGGGCCCACCACATGCACCCCGTCTGCCCGCAAGGTGGCGAGATTGCGCCTGGTGGCCGCATGGTCCCACATGCGCACATTCATGGCCGGCGCCATCATCACCGGCTTATCCGTGGCCAGAAGGCACGTGGTGGCAAGATCGCTGCATTGGCCCGACGCCATCTTGGCCATCAGGTCCGCGGTGGCCGGCGCCACCATCAGAATGTCTGCATCCCGCGACAACTGGATGTGGCCGATCTCTGTTTCGTCCGTCAGGTCGAACATATCATCGTAGACTTTGTCGCCCGACAGGCTTGCCAGCGAGAGCGGGGTCACGAACTGCTTAGCCGCCTCGGTCATGATCACCCGCACCGAGGCTTCGCGTTCGCGCAAGCGGCGTATCAGCTCCAGGCACTTGTAGGCGGCAATCCCGCCCCCGACGATCAGCAATATGCGTTTTCCTGCCAGCATCTGGCTCAACTCCAAACTACACCGCTCCGAACCATGGCACAGGTGGCCCTCACCAGGCGAGGTTCAGAGCAATTATGGCCAATGCGGCCGCCCCAATCCAGAGCGCCGCCCGGGTGGGCCAATTGTGCTTGGCCTGGGCCGCGGCCAGCGCTTCAGTGGTTTCCTGGTCCAGGCGCAGGCCCCCTTGCGAGGCCATTTCCCCCAACATATGGGCCGTGCGGCCCGCTTCTGCCAGCACTTCGGGCAAGTCTCCCATAACCTTACCCAGCATCAAGGCCCCTTCGGCCGCATCCTGCATTCGGCCTTCAGGGCCCAGTTTGGCCTCAATCCACTGGCGCACCACCGGTTCGGCGGCTTCCCACATATTGAGCTTCGGGTTCAAGGTGCGCGCCACGCCTTCCACCACCACCATGGTCTTCTGCAGGAGCAGGAGTTGCGGCTGGGTTTGCATATCGAACTGTTCGGTTACCTGAAACAGTTGGCCAAGCAGCTTTGCCATAGAGATCTCATCGGCGTTACGATCCATGAGCGGCTCACCGATAGAGCGCAGGGCCTGCGAAAAGGTAGCCACATCCTGGTGCGCTGGAACATAGCCCGCATCGAAATGCACCTGGGACACCCGGTCGTAGTTGCGGGTGATGAAACCATAGAGGATCTCCGCCAGGAACATTCGATCCTTAGGACTGAGACGGCCGATAATGCCGTAGTCCACAGCCACCAAAGTGCCGTCTACTTCCACGAACAGATTGCCCTGGTGCATGTCGGCGTGGAAGACGCCGTCGCGAATGGCATGGCGCAAAAAGCTCTGGATCACCGTGTCGCCCAACAGATCCAGGGGATGGCCGGCCGCCTTTACCGCCTTAACGTCGGAGATGGGAACCCCGTCGATCCATTCCAGCGTCAACACCCGGCGGCCCGTTCGGGCCCAGTCCACGCTGGGCACGCGGAAGCCGGGGTCTTCGGCCGTATTCTGGGCCATTTCGGAGATGGCGGCCGCTTCCATGCGCAGATCCATCTCGATCTTTACCGAATCCGCCAGGGTTTGCACGGCGGCCACGGGGCGAAGGCGTCTGGCTTCAGCGCTGAACCGTTCGCCCAGACGCGCAGCAAAGAAGAAGCTCTCAAGCTCACTTGCGAACTTGCGCTCAATGCCCGGCCGCAGCACCTTCACGGCAACCTTTTGACCCTCGGTCGTCTTGGCCTTGTGCACCTGGGCAATGGAGGCGGCGGCAACGGGCGGGCTGATCTCACTGAACATAGTGGTCCAGGGTGCACCCAAGGCGGCGTCAATCTCCCTCAGTGCCACGGCATGATCGAACGGGGCCATCTTATCCTGCAGCTCAGAGAGCTCGATCGCCCGTTTGGCGCCGACAATATCTGCCCGGGTGGCCAGAAACTGGCCGAGCTTTATGTAGGTGGGGCCGAGTTCGGTCAGCGCGCCGGCGAGCGGGCTTCCGCCGGTCTCCGAAGCGCCGCCGAAGCCGCCAATCTTGTAGGCAAGGCGCGCCGGGCCCGGCATCTCTTCCAGATGATCTTCAGGGATCACCTTATGGCGGGCAATCACCCGGCCCGCCCGTGCCAGGCGGAACATATGCGTTATCGGCCCAAGCATACTCTCAAGTCCGCTCAAATCTTCCAGGCCGAATGCAACGCCACAATGCCGCCGGACATGTTGCGGTGCTTTACATTTTCAAAGCCGGCAGCCCCGATCATTTGCGTAAAGCTCTCCTGGTCGGGAAACTTGCGGATGGATTCCACCAAATACCGGTAGGGCTGGCCATCGCCGGTCACCACCTTGCCAATGGCCGGCACCGCGGCGAAGGAATAGGCATCATAGAGTGCATCAAGCCCTGGAATATCCACCTTGGAGAATTCCAGGCACAAAAACCGTCCGCCGGGTTTCAGAACCCGGAAGGCTTCCTCGAGCGCCGTGTCGATATGTGTGACGTTCCGGATCCCGAAGGCGATGGTATAGGCGTCAAACTCACCATCCTCAAAGGGCAGTGCCTCGGCATTGCCCACGGTGAATTTGCATTGTTTGTCATAAGCCTGTTTGCGGGCCCGTTTGCGCCCTTCAGAGATCATTTCAGGATTGATATCGCACACCGTGATCTCAGTACCGCGGCCCGCCTCATCGGCAATGCGGAAGGAGATATCGCCAGTGCCGCCGGCTACGTCCAGAACCCTGAAGGCCCTGTTGCCTCGCGGCGGGCCGAGCCAGTCGATCATGGCGTCCTTCCACAGCCGGTGCAGGCCTCCGGACATCAGGTCGTTCATTTGATCGTACTTTTCGGCAACCTTTGAGAACACGTCATTGACGCGCCCCTGCTTTTCGGCTTCATCCACTGTCTGAAAGCCGAAATGGGCCCGGGCGGCCTCCGTCTCGCTGGGCGGGGGTGTGGTGTTTGAACCCTTGGTCATATTGCGGCGCACACTACCGGAAGCGTGCGCCGAAGGCCATTTAATGTTTGCCGCGTGGTGAAGAGGAAACCGCACGTATCCATGCCTGAATTGCCTGAAGTTGAAACCGTCCGCCGGGGTTTGGAGCCGGCAATGGCAGGCTGTGTGCTGGAAGAGGTGACGCTCAGGCGCAAAAACCTGCGCTTTCCGTTCCCAAAGAACATGGCGCAGCGGCTTAAGGGCAAGCGTGTTGAGTCCCTCACGCGGCGCGCAAAGTACATTCTGGCCCGTATAGAGGGCGGCGAAATCCTTTTGATGCATCTGGGCATGTCCGGACGCTTCACCATCCACCAACCAAATGGCGAAGTCCCAGGCCAGCCGGGCCAGTTCCATTACCAGATGCCTGAGGGCAGCCCGACCGGTGATGGCCCCCATGATCATGTGATCTTCCAGATGGCCGATGGCACGCGAATTGTCTACACAGACCATCGCCGCTTCGGCATCATGGACCTGTTTTCTGAAGAAGAGGCCGAAAGCCACAAGCTGCTGGGTGCGCTGGGGGTTGAACCCATGGGCAACGCCTTGACGGCTGACTATCTCAATGAAGCGTTTCGGCGGAAGCATTCGCCTTTGAAAGCGGCTCTTTTGGATCAGAAGATTGTTGCGGGTCTCGGCAATATATATGTGTGTGAGGCACTCTTTCGGGCCGGTCTTTCGCCGAAGCGCCTGGCCCACACGATCACCTCTGAGGCCGGACCCACCCCCCGAGTCGAGCGCCTGGTTCGCACGATCCGCGATGTAATCGGTGAGGCGATTGAGGCTGGTGGCTCCACTCTGCGCGACTATGCCCAGGCCGACGGTGAGCTGGGCTATTTCCAGCACAGCTTCCAGGTTTACGACCAGGAAGGCGCTCCGTGCTGCGTGCCTGGATGCAGGCGAGCGATCAAACGCATTGTTCAGTCTGGGCGCTCCACTTTCTATTGCCCCTCTTGCCAAAAATAGGTGCTGCGGAGTGGAATTTCCCTTGCGATGTGAGGGCAAACAAGGCTCTATGCGGCCCGAAATTCACTCATTGGGAGAGATCACCCCATGGCGTATGAAACAATTCTGTTGGACACAAAAGGCAAGGTTGGCGTGATCACGCTGAACCGGCCGAAGGTCTTGAATGCACTCAGTGTGGATCTGAGCACGGAATTGTGCGGCGCCTTGGCGGAGTTTGATGCCGATGAGAAGATCGGCTGCATTGTGATCGCTGGCAGCGAGAAGGCTTTCGCCGCCGGCGCCGACATCAAAGAGATGCAGCCCATGACCTATATGGACGCCTATTCCCAAGACTTTGGCGCCAACTGGGACCAGGTGGTGAAAACCCGCAAGCCCATTATTGCTGCTGTTTCCGGTTACGCTCTGGGCGGTGGCTGCGAGCTGGCGATGATGTGTGACATGATCTTTGCCGCCGATACCGCAAAGTTCGGTCAGCCTGAAATCACCCTGGGGGTTATGCCGGGTCTGGGCGGCACCCAGCGGCTCACCCGCTTTGTGGGCAAGTCCAAGTCCATGGATCTTTGCCTTACCGGGCGCATGATGGATGCCGATGAGGCCGAGCGCGCAGGCCTGGTGGCCCGGGTGGTGGCTGCGGACAAGCTGATGGATGAGGTTATGGAGGCGGCCGACAAAATCGCATCGTTCTCCTTGCCGATTCTGATGATGACCAAGGAGAGTGTGAACAGATCTTATGAAACCACGCTCTCAGAAGGGGTGAGATTCGAGCGCAGGTTGTTCCAGTCCATGTTTGCCACCGAAGATCAGTCTGAGGGCATGACGGCGTTCGTTGAAAAGCGCAAAGCCAACTTCCAGAACAAGTAAGTCTCTCTTAGCCTCATTGGCTTATTGACGCTGGCCGCAAGGGCCTTTATAAGCCCGCCAAACCTGGACTGTGGCTGGTTTTGTCCTGCCGCAGCCGAAGCACGTGCTCAACACATAATTTGTCTGTCCGAAGGGGTCAGACCCAGGAAACACTAGTACTATGGCCAATACAGTTTCTGCCAAGAAGGCAATCCGCAAGATGGCGCGCCAGACCGAGGTCAACAAAGCGCGGCGCAGCCGTACCCGGACATATGTGCGTAAAGTTGAAGAAGCCATTGCCTCCGGCGACAAGGATGCGGCGGCCGCTGCGCTCAAGGCGGCCCAACCCGAGCTGATGCGCTCGGCTCAAAAGGGCGTCATGCATAAGAATGCTGCAGCGCGGAAGGTCTCACGGCTTTCAAGCCGGGTTGCGGCCATGTCGGCCTGATATCAAGACGTTAGGTAATTCGCCTATGCGGCGCGCACAGAGTGCGCGCCTTTTTTTTGAGACAATTTAGTCGAAAATAAATGGCAATTTATTCCGTATACAGATTTAATAAAAAATTTTCTGCGTTGAATCAACACGTTACTGCAGGTGAGAATTTCCGCTGAACAAAAATCAGCCTAATTTCATGTGCGCCTTCGAAAAAAGGCAGGTTTTTGCCAAAAATTCTAGGGCGTGGCACTCGGGACACACGCGTCCGATTCAGCAAAGAGAGTCAACGATTTGGAAGGTTGGCCCACCTGTTCGTGGGGTGGTCGGAAGCAAAAATATTTAGTCAGAATACGGAACATTGCGAGTATCGTATTGCTTGTTCCGCAAGGTGCGTAGTAAACTCCGTTTCATCGCGTGGGGACACCAGCGGCAACTGTAACAGGCTGGTTGAGACAATGCTAGTTTGCCATCCCATGGCAGTAAAGCGTTGTCTTTCAATATCGCGCGGGACGGCATACGCCGGACATAATATGAGAAGCGGCGTAGTGCCCGTCGAACGTGGCTGGGTAGAAACTCTGTATGTATGTTGAGTGCCTGCGTTTGCAGGAACGCTCACGTGTGTCCGGTTT
>JBCDDQ010000249.1:0-7412 GCA_039180225.1 Pseudomonadota bacterium | reverse complement strand
GTCGGCCTCTTCAGGCGAGAAGTCAATGTGAATGTGGTTGCCGTCGCAATCATAAACGTTGATCTGCAAGATATTGATGCCCGGCACGCGGATCGCGAGGAACTCGGTCCCTGATGCGTTCAGGCGCTCCACAAAATCCGCCAGGCCCGTTGCCGACATGGCGAAGTGCTCAATGTTTGGCTCCACCGATTGCGGTACTTCGTCCACCCCCACCAGATGCACCGCCGCATGATCGCCCGCATAGAGCCACGCACCGGGAAACGGAAAAGGCGGCCGGTCCCCGCTCTCCATACCCAGCACATCCCTGTACCAAGCCACCATATTGTCCAGATTGGCGGTGCGGATATTCACGTGATCTAGCTTATCCAGCTGCATGACAGGCCCTCCAAGGCAATCGTGAGAGTGCGCCGTGCAAAAGGTAGCCGATTGCGGCCGGTCCTTAAAGCCGGAAGCGGATGCCTGCCGTGATCTGGTTTTCGGTGTATTCCTGGGTGGGTATGGTGCTGTCCACCATGTTGAACTGATAATCGCCCACCAGTTCGATATGGCGCCCAATAGCATAAGCCAGGCCCAGGTCCACCTGATAGGTCTCATCCAGACGGCGAATGCCCAGATAGTCGGCAAATGTAACGCTGGCCCCACCCGTGGCCGTCAGATTGCGCCGCAAGCGGTGGGTGACCCCGGTGTTCAAGGTCACGTTCTGGATCGCGGAGGCTCCGGCCGTTGTGGTCTCCCCCAAAGAGCCCGTAACGCCGAATGTGAAGGTGGTGAGCGGTGTCGGGTTCCAGGTGAGCGACGACGATCCCACAAAACCATCTGCATCGCTGAGCGCGCTGTCCTCGAACTGCCGGAGGCCATAGCCTGCATCCAGGTTACCTGAAAGCAACGGTCCAAAGTTCAGATCAGCACCCGCACGGAACTCATAGCCGTCAGAATCCCGTTCCAAGCCGTTCCGGTCGAACCGCTGGTCATGCAACCGCCGCGAATACTCGAAGGCCAAATAGGGCTGCACTGCCTGAGATATGGCATAGCCCAAGCGCAGTTCCACGGACGGCTCTACAAAATCCTGGTCGGAATTGTCTTGGGTCCCGCCCCCCACAAGATCTTCATCGCCGAATATGAACCGATCCACACCCACCCGGAGCGAGGGAAGGAATTTGGCGTTCCGGCGCCGGAAGGTGAGATCGGCGCCCAGCTCATGATCAAGGCTCGTGCCCGTGGTGGCGCCGGAATTGTCGCCATCGCTGCTGTCCTGGGACAGCACATAGCGGCCCTGATAGTCGATGGCGAAGGAGCGCAGCACATCAATCCGCGCTTCCCCGGTCACCGACAGCTCGTTGCGGTTCTCATCCGTGTCGCCCGGGAAGATGGTGTGCGCGCTGGCCACGTTGAGCGCCACATTGTGGCGTGGCCCATTGCTCTGCACGTTCAATGAAGGACGCAGCACCACCCCGAAAGCAGATTCCTCCCCGCTTGGATCCTGGCCCACATTGTCCGTAAACAGAGAAGAGATCTCCAGTTCAGGGAAATAGGTGAACGTTCCGTTGCGCAAGCCCAACGGCGCATAAGGGTCGACGGTGCTCTCCACAGGGTCCGGCTGATCGTCCGGGTCCACCGAGCCGGTGGTTGGGGGGTCCAGCGTGCCCAGATCGAAGGGTTCTTCCTCAATGGCCCGCGGAATACCGCCCACACTGGGGATTTCTGAATCTGGGATGCCCCTGAGCGCGTTGCGGTCGGCGCGGCGCTGGCGCCGGCGCTGCAAAGCAGCCTGCTGGGGGTCGGGATCACGGGTCACGAATTCGTCGGCCGGATCGTCAAGAACCGACCTGGTTCCCCGCAGACCCGCAGGGGCCGTGCCGTCGAACCGGTCCGTATTGTCCGCCTGGCCGGGCGGAAGATCGCTGATCGCACCGGCTTGCTGTGCCCAAGCACTACCAGCCCCGGCAAGACACAGCACCGCCGCCAAGATGCACGCGGGAAGTTGCAGATACCGTGTCATCTTGTTAATTAGACGTCCTTTAGTGCTGGTCCGGCCACTGCACCCGGCGCCGTAAAAGCATCACTTTTGGGGCGCACGGAGAGGCTGGGAAAAACCTAAGAGATTTATGGTTAACAGCAGGTAACGCAGTGCCTTAAAAAGGCACATACGGTAAGCGTTCGAAAACCTTCTGGGAACGAAGGTGGATTGGGGCAAACGTTCATGAGTGAGACCGCCAAGCACTCACAGCTTTCTTCCGACACCCGAATTGCGTCCGCACGGCGGACCTTGACGGTTGAAGCGGACGGATTGAAACATCTTTCCGCCTCGTTCGATGGCCCGCTGGGGGCGGCCTTCATCAAGGCCGTTGAAACCATCGAAAGCGCCAAGGGCCGCGTTATTGTGTGCGGCATCGGCAAAAGCGGCCACATTGCCCGCAAGATCGCCTCCACCTTCTCCTCCACCGGAACAGCTGCCTATTTCGTGCACCCCAGCGAAGCCAGTCACGGGGATCTGGGTATGATCGCATCGGAAGATGTGTTGCTGATCATCTCCAATTCCGGCGAAACCTCAGAACTCAGCGATATTCTGTCCTATTCCAGGCGGTTTGCTGTGCCGCTCATCGCGCTTACCAGCAAGCCGGAAAGCGCACTCGGCACCGCCGCCGACATTGTGCTTGAGCTGCCCCGGCACGCAGAAGCGTGCCCCAACGGCCTGGCGCCCACCACGTCAACCACGCTGCAAGTGGCGCTCGGCGATGCGCTTGCGGTGGCCCTTTTGGAAAACAAAGGGTTTTCACCCAACGATTTCAAAGTTTTGCATCCCGGCGGACGGCTCGGCGCATCGTTATCCTATGTGCGCGATGTGATGCATGACGTGAACGAGCTGCCTCTGGTCAATCCGGACACGGTGATGAGCGACACGCTGGTGGTGATGACATCCAAACGCTTTGGCTGCGCCGGTGTTGTGGATGGAGACGGCAATCTGGTGGGCGTGATCACAGATGGGGACTTGCGCCGTCACATGAAGAACGATCTGTTGGACAACACGGCCGGCGCGGTGATGACGGCAGACCCGATTGTTGCGTCAGCTGATGATCTCGCATCTGCCGTGCTGGAAACCCTCAACAGCCGCAAAATCACCAGCTTGTTCGTCACCCGGCAGAACAGGCCCGTGGGCATTGTCCACATTCACGACATTCTGCGGGTTGGCGTGAAGTAGCGGTCTTGCAAACGCGGGTGACGGTCCAAGCTAAGCGCCGCTGGCCTCTTGTTCCGGCTCCACAATCAAGGTTGCCCCTTCCGCGGAAATCACCCGCACCCAGGTGCCCGCCGGCGCGTCTGGGCCGCGCACTTCCCAATTGGAATCATGGATGCGCACCTTGCCGCGCCGGTTCTTAATCGCCGTTTCCAAAGGATAGGACTTGCCCACATAGCTCTGCACCCGCTGGTTCAGGTTCGGCAGGTTGGTGCCCGCATCGGGCCGGGCAAAGAACTTGCGCGAAATCACCAGGCTCACCACAGCCAGCACCGCAAACGTAAAGCCCTGCAGTTGCCAGCTCATGGGGATCAGGATGACGACGATGCCCGTGGCCACCGCCGCAAAGCCGAACCAGAGGAAGAAGAAAGCCGGCACAACAAGCTCAAGCACAAACATAATGCCGGCCACAATCCACCAGAACCAATCGCCATAGGTTGCAATGATCTCGCTCATCGTTCAGTTCCCGCGTCCTATCCGCTTCAACTGACGCTTAAGATGCCGAAGTGTTCGGCACGCGTCCAGAGGCGCGGCGGGTGGGCCGGGCAGCGCCATTTCCGCCACCGCCGCCGTCTGAGAAGGTTTCCCGGGCAATTTCCGTGATGCCGCTCAAAGCACCGATCACGCCGGTGGCCTCAACCGGCAGCATGAGCACCTTCTGGTTCGGAGCGCTGGCCAGCTTCTCCAGGGCCGTCACGTAGTTGTTGGCCACGAAGTAGTTGATCGCCTGCACATCCCCCTTCGCAATGGCCTCAGACACCATGGTGGTGGCGGCGGCTTCCGCCTGGGCCTGACGCTCGCGGGCTTCAGCCTCGCGGAATGCGGCTTCTTTCTTACCCTCCGCTTCCAGAACCGCTGACTGCTTCTCACCTTCCGCCGTCAGGATGGCAGACTGCCGGGCGCCTTCTGCTTCCAGGATCTGCGCACGTTTGTCCCGTTCCGCTTTCATCTGGCGGGCCATGGCGTCTACCAGGTCGCGCGGCGGGGCAATGTCCTTGATCTCAATCCGCGTCACCTTAATGCCCCAAGGCTGGGTGGCATGGTCCACCACCGACAGAAGGCGGGCATTGATTTCATCGCGCTGGGACAGAAGCTCGTCCAGATCCATGGAACCCATCACCGTCCGCACGTTGGTCATGGTGAGGTTCAGCACCGCATTGTGCAGGTTGTTCACCTCATAGGTCGCCTGGGCCGCGTCCAGCACCTGGTAAAACGCCACCCCATCCACGGTCACCATGGCATTGTCCTTGGTGATCACTTCCTGGCTCGGCACCTCTAAAAGCTGCTCCATCATATTCATTTTCGAACCGATGGTGTCGATAAAGGGGATGAGGATATGCAGGCCCGGGGTCAGGGTTTTGGTGTATTTGCCGAGCCGCTCAACGGTCCAGTTGAAGCCCTGGCCGACAATGCGCACTGAGCGCACCACCACGATGACCACCAGCAAGACAAGGATCATTATTACAATACTACCGGCTTCAAACATATCAGGACCTCCTTCAGAGCGGCGCGCATCGCGCTTTGGCCGCAGCGTGATTTGTAAGAACATGACGCGGGGGCAAACGCAGATTTAGCCCGGATCACCGTGATTCGGTGCCCCTCGTTCACAAACGCGCGAGTGGGTTCGTTTCGCAAAAACACCCTTTGGGGTGACCTTGCCGACCAAGCCTCACATTCAATTTTCGTTTCATCGGATATGGGTCCGCGTCGGCCCCGGCGCAAGATTTATCGAAATTGCGGTCGTAAAACAGTCTTAATGGCTCCATAATCTTCTTGAGGAGCGAGATGGCACACCCTGACATTTTCCACGAAGAGTTTAAGGAGCGGCCCTATTGGTGGGAGGCCTATGCACCGGAAGCCCCTGAGCTTGCCGAGGTGCCGGCCACCAGCGAGGTCGCGATTATCGGCGCAGGCTATGCCGGTCTCGCCACCGCCCTTGAGCTCGCAAAGCTGGGCGTGGAGGCCACCGTTTTGGATGCGGCAGAGCCCGGCTATGGCGCCTCAACCCGCTCAGGCGGGCTGATCGGCGGCAGCAACTCCATAAAAAAGCCCCTGGTGGCAAAAGCACCGACGCCGGAACGGGTCGCGGACATGATGTCGGATGCGGCCGATGGCTTCTATCTTCTGGAAAAGCTCATTGCCGAAGAGAACATAGAATGCGGTTTCCACCGCACGGGCCGGTTCACCGGGGCCATATCCACCAAACACTACAAAGCTCAAGAAATACAATGCGCCGCCATGAACGAAAGCAGCGATGCCGGCGCCTACATGGTGCCCCGCGAACGCGTGCGCGAGGAGATCGGCAGCGACTATTACCGCGGGGGGCTTGTGGTCAGCGAGGCGGCCCATTTGCACCCGGCGCTCTACTATGCAGGCCTGAAAGCGGCCACAGAGGCGCGCGGCGTCAGGATTTGTGCCAAGGCGGGCGTGACCAGCCTTGACCAGACCGACCGCGGCTGGACGGTCAAAACCGAGCGCGGGACCATTACTGCCCGCGACGTGGTGGTGGCCACCAATGGCTATACCGGCAACCTCACTCCAGGTTTCAAGCGCCGGCTGGTGCCCATCAGCGCCTACATCATCGCCACAGAAGAATTGCCGGCTGATCTGCTGGCGTCCATCAGCCCGAAGAACCGCTCGTTTGTGGAGACGCTCCGGATCGTTCCCTTCTTCCGGCTTTCGCCAGATGGCACGCGGCTCATCTTCGGCAGCAGGGTAAAATGGCGCGATCTGAGCGCAGCGGAGATGGCGCCCCTGATCTATGAGCGCGCCTTGGAGCGTTTTCCAGAACTGGCCGATTATAAGATCACTCATGCCTGGAACGGCAATGTGGCACTGACCATCGACGAACAACCTCATCTGGGCAAGTTGGAGGGGCTGCATTACGCCCTAGGTTGCAACGGCTCCGGCGTGGCGCAGATGACCTATATGGGCACCCAGCTCGCGCGCAAGATTGCCCAAGTGGCCAATTATCGGTGCGCCTTTGATACAGGAGAATTTCCCACGCACCCGCTCTACAACGGCAACAAGTCGCTGCTGGTGCCTATGGTGGGGAACTATTTGCGGTTACGGGACTGGTGGGACCGCCGATCCGGATAGGGTGGTGAGGCCCCTTTTGGCCACTGGCGTTTACTAAGCGAGACAAAAAACGCTTTGGCTTCCGCCAACACTTGCTAAAGTCAGTCGGCGGCTAGGGAATGGGTACTTGTTAGTAAAGAGCGAGCGGCTGCACGTTTATGGATCAAGCCAATTTATCACCGAAAGATCCTGCACCTGAAGATGAAGGATCTTTCCGTCTTCAGACCATCTCCATCGATTCCATCATTCCGGACCCCGAACAGCCGCGGAAGGACTTTGATGAGGAGCGTTTGCGCGAGCTGGCGGAGACAATCAAAGACATCGGCATCATTCAGGCCCCGGTTGTGCGCCCCATGTCCAAGAAGGGGCGCTACATTTTGGTGGCCGGAGAGCGCCGCTGGCGGGCGGCCAAGCTGGCTGGTCTCACTGAGATTGACGTCAAGGTTCATGATCGTGAGGACTATCGGACGATCTCACTGATTGAGAATCTCCAGCGCGAAGATTTGTCCCCCGTGGAGGAAGCAGCTGCAATTGCCGAGCTCATTGAGCAAGATCCGAACATCAATCAGAGCAACGCCTGGCAGGTGATCGGCAAGCCACGGCAGACGGTGAACCAGCTCCTGAAAATCAACGCGCTGCCCAGCCTGATCAAGATTGAAAGCGTAGAATTCAATACGCCCAAGACCATCCTCATAGAACTGGCGCAAATCAGCGACTTAGATATCCAGCTGAGCCTATGGGACAGAGCGCGACAAGGGCGGTTACGCGTCTCAGACATCAGAAATGCCAAGCCTCGGAAGGCCAGAGCATCGAAATCCGCTTCTGATGGTGCTAGTAAACTAGCATCTCTCGATCAAACCATCGAGCAAGGCGAGAGATTTTTCAGAATGTTGGCCGATCTCGAACCGTCGAAGATGAGCAATTATGACCGCGGAAAGGTCTCAGAATTAGCGACCACTTTGGCGCGTAATTTCTCTTCATTAAAGCGAAAATTGAGCCAATCTGACGATCGGGATTTCTGAAAACCGGCCTCGGCCCGGAACTCTCGTCACCATTTCCGTCATGGCTCGAAGGAGACCTTGCCGTCCGTCGCTCGTTC
>JBCDDQ010000248.1:0-7426 GCA_039180225.1 Pseudomonadota bacterium | reverse complement strand
TTATGGTGAACTTGTGGAAACGCGCGAGCAGCTGGTGCCGGCCCTGAAGCGTGCCATTGCAAGCGGTAAGCCGGCTTGCCTCAACGTAAAAGCCAAGGGCGTCATCAGTCCCATCGTGCTGGCCACGACAAGCAAGCGCGACAAGGCATCCATCGAGTGAGTATTGAATGGCCACACTCTCTACACACACCCTAAACGCGGTTGACGGCTCCCACGCCGGCGGCATTGCCCTCAGCCTTCACAGGATCGCCGAAGACGGGCGACGTCATGAGCTGCTTAGCGGGGAGACCGATGCCGGTGGCCGCTTTTCTCAAGACCTTGCAATGAGCAAGGAGGCCACGGCGGCAACCTATGAGCTGGTGCTGCAAACCGGCGCCTATTTCGAGGCGAGAGGCGTTCAGGCAACGCCCATGCAAATCTGCCGTGAAACAGTGATCCGGTTTCAGATGCCGGATCCGGACGCGCGTTATCATATTCCGATGATGCTGGCCCCCAACAGCCATTCCGTGTGGTGGTCAGGGAGCTGAGGCTAGAGCAGTTCTTTGTCATATGGAAACGCTTGATGGCGTCAAATCAGTCCATATGCAAGGCGCGAAGCGCAGTGCGATGTGGTGCATCGGACAAGCTTCGCAACGCTAGGGCAACCCACGATCAGACGGCATGTCTGGTCGTGGATCAGTTGCCCGGTCAAGCGATTCCATATGACAAAGAACTGCTCTAGCTCGCCTCGCGCATTTGCTCGGCCGCCTCCAAGCTCACCGAAACAAGCTGTGACACCCCTTTTTCCGCCATGGTCACACCGAACAGCCGGTTCATTCGGGACATGGTCAGCGGATGGTGCGTGATCACGAGGAAGCGGGTTTCCGACTTCTGACACATATCTTCGAGCAGGCGGCAGAAGCGCTCCACATTGGCATCATCCAACGGTGCATCGACCTCATCGAGCACACAGATGGGCGACGGGTTGGTCAGGAACACCGCGAAGATCAGCGCCGTCGCTGTGAGTGCCTGCTCGCCCCCTGACAGAAGGGACATAACCTGCGTCCGCTTACCGGGCGGGCGCGCATAGATCTCCAGCCCGGCATCAAGCGGGTCGTCAGAATCCGTCAATCGCAGCTCAGCCTGCCCGCCGCCAAAGAGGCTGGTGAAGAGTGAGATGAAGTTTTCGTTCACCGTGTCGAAGGCGGCCAGAAGGCGTTGTCGCGCTTCTCGGTTCAGAGAGCCAATAGCACCGCGCAGTTTGTTGATCGCGCTGATGACGTCCTCACGTTCGGTGACAAGCTCATCGATTTGGGTCGTGATCTCTTCGACCTCTTCTTCAGCTCTCAGGTTCACGCCGCCAAGCCGCTCGCGCTCAGCTTTGAGCTTCTCCAGCTTGGTCTCGATCTGCGCCAAATCAGGCATTTCAGAGGACTCGGTAAACCCGGCCAACTCCAAAGCGTCCTCCGGCTTGCAATCGAGCGTGTCGGCAATGCGGCCCGTCATCTCGTCCAATCGCTCGCGTTGCGCCTCCAGCCGCGCTTCAGCGCGTGCGTGCGCCTCGCGGGTCTCCGCCAGCGCATCCAGCGCATCGCGCTCCAGGCGGGTCAGTTCGGCAAGCTTGTTTTCCGCAGCCGCCAGGATGTCGGCCGCTTCGGTGCGTTTCTTTTCTGCATCAGAGAGCGCACTCAAGAGTTTATTGCGCTTGGCCTCCCAGTCGGCCGGCTGACCCGCCAGCCCATCAAGCTCTTCCTGGGCTTGCTTGGCTCTGGCTTGCAAAGTTTCAATTTGAGAATTGGCCTTTTCAATCCGCGTTGCCCAGGCGGTGCGCTCTTCAGCAATGGCCTTCAGCCGATTGCTCCTGGTCTGCGCCTCCCGCTCCAGGCCGTCATGGGTGGCGCGGGCTTCAGCATAGGTATTGCGGTCGGCTTCAGCCGCTGCCCGCAGCTCTTCGATCTCCGCTTCCAGGGCCTCTGATCTGTCCAGGCCAGCCAGGTCCTTTTCCGCCGCAGCATGGGCCTCTTTGGCCTCTTGGGTGCCAGCCTCAACGCGCCGCCGCGCTTCCTGCAAAGCGCTTGCCCGCGCCGACTGATCGGCCATCTCACGCTCGTGGGCTCCGAGCGCGCCGCGGGCCTTGTCCAAGGCGTCGGACGCCTCACGCCGCCCCTGGCGGGCAGCTTTTTCCGCATCCACCGCTGCGCTCAGATCATCGCGTGCCGTCTGATGCACGGTGCGCAGTTGATCGGCCTGTTTCGACGCTGCCGCGGCATCCTTTTGAAGCTGGCCCAAACGGTTGCGCTCTTCCAGGCGCCGCGCGGCCAAGGTGGGTGCTTCTGCAGCTGCCGTGTACCCATCCCAGCGCCACAGATCGCCCGCCCGCGACACCAGCCTTTGGCCAGGTTTCAATCCCGCCTGCAGGCGCTTGCCCTCTTCGGCTTCGACAATCCCGACCTGGGAAAGGCGGCGCGTCAGAGCCTCTGGCCCTTGGACGAAGTTGATGAGCGCATCAGCCTCTTTGGGCAAGTCTTGAGGCGGCTCCAGCGGCGGCAGGCCATCCCAGTGGACCGGGGCCGTGTTGTCACCGGCAGCTTCCAGATCCTCGCCAAGTGCAGCACCAAGGGCCGTTTCATAACCGGGCTCGACTTTGACCGCATCGATCAGAGGGGGCCACAGTTCGCCGTCTGCCACATTGAGCATCTTGGTCAGCGTGCGCACTTCGGTGGATAACGTGTCGGATTGGCGCCGCGTTTCGTCATATGCACTGCGCGCGGCGGCCTCTTCTTCTCTAAGCTTGTGGACGCGGGCCTCGGCCTCTTCAACCGACTTGCCTGCATTCTCATTCTGCTCAATCAGAGCTTTCAACTGTGCAGAAAGAGAATCAAGTTTGGCTGTGAAACCATTGTCTCCACTCAGAGTTTCCAGCTCTGCGTCAACTTTCGCAAGCTCACCGTCGAGCGCTCCCAGCCGATTGGCCAGATCGGCCACCGAACGCTCCAGAGCTGCCCGCCGCGCGGCCATGTCAGACAATTTGCGGTTTGCCTCATCGTGTGCCGACTGGCTTTCGCCCACCTTTGCTGCAGCCGCCTGCATGGCCTTTGCAGCCGCGGCGCGCGCTTGCGCATCTCCCGCTTCCGCCTTCTCCAAAGCGCCCTGCTCATCATCCAGGCGCGTGCGGATGGTATTGGTTTCCGACAGAAGATCTTCTTCACGCTTGGTATCTTCGGCGCACTGGGCAAGCCGGCCTTCCAGCTCCGTGCGGCGTTCGTTTGCGCGGCGCTCCTCGGCCTCCAAATTATCGCGTTCAACCGAAAGACGTTGCAGCACCGCCGCGCGGACCATCTCTTCTTCACGCAGTTTCGGCAACTTCTCTGAGGCATCAAGCTGTGCCCGATTGGCTTCCGAGCCCATCTTGGTTTGCTGGCCCAGAACTTTGGCCACGTCGTCAAACTCTTCTATGGCAGCGTTCACCGTGTCACGCGCCTCACGCCACGAGGCATAAAGCTGGGCTGCTTCGTGTTTGCGGATTTCGCCGGAGAGATTGCGGTAACGCTTGGCCTGGCGCGCCTGACGCTTCAAGCCGGCCAGTTGCTGTTCCAGCTGGCCGACAACATCATCGAGGCGGGTCAGGTTCGTCTCAGCCCCATTCAGTTTCAGTTCGGCTTCGTGGCGCCGGGTGTGGAGCCCGGTGATACCGGCAGCCTCTTCCAGAATGCGGCGGCGGTTCTGCGGCTTGGCACTGATAATCTCGGAGATCTGCCCCTGACGCACCAGTGCCGGTGAACGCGAGCCTGTGGACGCATCGGCAAACAAGAGCTGCACGTCGCGCGCACGCGCATCTTTGCCGTTAATGCGGTAGGCAGAACCCGCCTCGCGCTCAATGCGTCGAGAGACTTCCAACTCGTCGGCGTCATTAAACCCGGCCGGTGCCGTGCGGCTGGCATTGTCCAGATAAACCGTGACTTCCGCCATGTTGCGCTGCGGGCGGTTGCCGGATCCGTTAAAGATCACGTCTTCCATGCCCGACCCGCGCATGGATTTGTATGAGTTTTCACCCATAACCCAGCGCAATGCTTCCAGCAAATTGGATTTGCCGCAGCCATTTGGTCCCACAACGCCCGTCAGCCCGGGTTCAATAAGAAACTCGGTCGGCTCCACGAAGGATTTGAAGCCTGACAGGCGCAAACGCGAAAACTTCATACAACTGGCCCCAAAAAAGGCGTCTCTTACGCCAAGTTATGCAGGGCGCAAATTGATTCGCGCAAAAGCCGCAAGCACTCTATCCACCCCTTTGACGCCTCAAGGAGCCAAACACGGGCAGTCAGTTGCTGAGGTGCGGTTTTATCATCGCCTCAAACTGCGCCATACCGTTATTGCCCTTCATCATAACCCCGTTGATGAAGAATGTGGGCGTTGAAGATACCCCCAGCTCTGTGCCCAAGTCTCGCACGGCAATGACACCTTTGGCCACGTCCTCGTTTTTCAGGCATTCTTCGAAGGTTTTCTCCGTAAAGCCAGCCAGTCTCGCAATGTTGAAAAGCTCACCGCGCACATCCGCCCCTTGGCTTGCCCATTTGCGTTGTTGCTGGAACAAAACGTCGATCATGGGGAAAAACTTATCCTTGGGTGCACACCGCGCCAGCATAAATGCTGCCAGAGACGGATTATCGAAGGGGAATTCGCGGAACAGGAACCGAACCTTTCCGGTCTTGATGTACTTCTCCTCCAACTCCTTGAACGTGCCTTTATGGAAGTTTGCGCAGTGTGGGCAGGTGGCCGAGGCATACTCAATGATGGTCACAGGCGCGTTGTCTTCGCCAAGCGCCATCTCGCCCAAGGGACCGGCCTTCATAAGCTTGTCCAAATCGGCTGTTTGGGCCAGAGCGGGGAACGCCGGCAGTACAATTCCTGCGGCTGCGGCCGTAAGAAGGAGAGAGCGTCTGGTGGGGGTCATGTGTTTTCCTGACGTTGATCTAGTGCATGTATATCAGACGGATAAGCCCTAAGCTTTCCGCCGTTTTGATTTTGCCGCTAACGCTCCGCGCCCAAGTCTAACCAATGCCTGGCGCAGGTGTTCGTCCTCAACATGATCCACATCGCGCTGCAGATCGGCCTCTTGGGCGGCCGGCAGCGGCCCCACAGAACGGCGTTCGCCTGTCGTCAAGGCGCGATTGATGGGACCTTGAACAATCTTGATCGCCGTTACAGCCTGATAGCCATAATAGGTGTTAAGGCGCTCGATCACGTGGGGGCTTTCATGTTGGAGTTCAATAGCTGCCGGGCCTTCGACCCGAACTGTCAGCGTACCACCCAACCGGCGGCGTTCGTGCCTAATCCGTTCCTGGCCAGCGGGCCAACGCAAACGCTCCGGCTGGATAAACTCGGCCAATTGCGGGCCGACAATGGTCTCCCAATGCGTCAGAATCTGGGCATAAGCAAAGCCGTGGGCGCCAAACGCGCCGCGGGTCAATTTATCCACATGCTTGCCGATTGCGGTTGCCATTGCTGATCGCTTTTTGCGTTCTCTTCGTAGAGTCACTATACGCGTCTTAGAGCGTTGTTCCACCAACAGAGAAGTGAAATCTTTGTTAGAATCCACAAATCTCTCAACGGATTTGCTCGCCTGGTACGATCGCCACCACCGGGTTCTGCCGTGGCGCGCGCCGCCAGGCGGACCGTCTCGGACCGATGCCTATCATGTTTGGCTGTCAGAAATCATGCTGCAGCAGACCACTGTTGCAGCAGTGAAGGACTATTTCATCAAATTCACCAAAACCTGGCCAGATGTGCATGCGCTGGCCGCGGCCGATCTCGACGATGTGCTCAGAGCCTGGGCCGGGCTTGGATATTATGCTCGGGCGAGGAACCTGCACAAATGCGCGCGCCAGATCTCCGAAGAGCATGAAGGGCAGTTTCCCCGGTCGGCTGCTGAGCTTCAGCAGTTGCCTGGCATCGGCCCCTACACGGCCGGGGCGATCGCCGCCATTGCCTATGATGAGCCCAATGCGGCCGTGGACGGCAATGTGGAGCGGGTGATGGCGCGGTTCTACGGCATTGAAACCCCGCTGCCAGATGCAAAGCCGGAGATCAAGAATAAGGCGCAGGCGCTCGTCCCAAGCGCCCGTGCTGGAGATTTCGCCCAGGCCCTGATGGATCTTGGCGCCACGATCTGCGCCCCACGCAAAGCCAACTGCTTAATCTGTCCCTGGACGAGCGGGTGCCGCGGGCGCGCGCTGGGGATTGCTGAGACCTTGCCGCGCAAGGCACCGAAGAAGTCCAAGCCAACCCGGTACGGCACCTGTTTCTGGGTTCAGCGCGGCGACGGCGCTGTGCTGCTCAGACGCAGAGACGAGCGCGGTCTGCTGGGAGGCATGATGGAAATTCCGTCAACCGTGTGGAGCGAAGAGCAGCGAAACACTCCATTGGCCGAAGCGCCGCTGAGCGCCCGCTGGCGGGATCTGAAGCGCACGGTACGCCACAGCTTCACCCATTTTCACCTGGAACTGGAGATATGGGTGGCGGAGGATGTGGCGGACGACATCCCATTACCTGACACCGATTGCCGTTGGGTGACGCTGAGCGACCTCAGCTCGGAGGCTTTGCCAAGTGTTATGCGCAAAGTCAGTGCGGCCGCGCTCAACTAGCTGACTTCAGCCGAACTGCCCGTCTCCGTCCGGGTCCAGCAGCTTGTGCATATGGACGATGAAGTAGCGCATGTGGGCATTATCCACGGTGGATTGAGCCTTGGCGCGCCAGGCTTTCTCAGCTTCGGCATAGTTAGGGTAGATGCCCACGATATCCAGCGCGTTCAAATCGGTGAAATCCGTGCCTTCCAGCGATTCCAGCTCGCCGCCAAACACCAAGTGTAGCAATTGTCTGGGTTGTCTCTCGCTATCGCTCATTGGCTGCCCGTCTCCGTCAGATAGTGCGCTTCCAGCCGCGTGTGTGGTCCAAAAGCTGATCATGAAATCTCATTCCCGCCCCCACAATGCCATGATGGCGGGTCTCAGGGCCATTGTAGCGCATGGACGCACCTTTCAGGTCCGTCACACGCCCCCCCGCCTCCTGCACCAACAGGTCGGCCGCAGCCAGATCCCAATCGGATTTGCCGGAAATCGCCACGGTGCCATCTGCATCGCCCGTGGCCACGCGGCAAAGCCGAAGGGCCATGGAGGTTTGCATCGAGAGATTGATCTGAGGCCACGGCTTGGCCCATTTCTTGGAATTGAGAATGCTGGTGTGCATGATGAGATGGCACCCCGGCACGTCGCCCGGCACGCTGGCGGCCAGCTTGGATCCGTTACAATAGGCCCCTTCCCCGCGCACGGCCTGGAAGAGCTCACCGCGCACCGGGTTGACGATGATGCCCAGCAGCGGCAGGCCGTCCTCAACCAGAGCTGCAGAGATGCACCACTGGTCGGTACCGCGCACGAAACCCTTGGTGCCATCA